>JABDPT010000176.1 GCA_013042605.1 Paracoccaceae bacterium | reverse complement strand
CGGATGGCCCAGACGACAAGGCTTGCGCCACGAACGATGTCGCCCGCGGCATAGACCCCGTCGAGGTTCGTGGCATGGGTGCGGAAATCGGCCTTGATCGTGCCCCAGCGGGTCACTTCAAGCTCTGGTACGTCCCACAGTGTGGGCAGGTCTTCGGGCTCGAACCCAAGCGCCTTGATCACCAGATCGGCCTCTTCGGTATAGTCTGCGCCCTCGATCTCTTCGGGCATCTGGCGACCGCTGGCATCGGGCGCGCCAAGGCGCATCTTCGACACGCGCACGCCGGTCACGGCGTCGCCGGTGAACCGCTTGGGCGCGCTCAGCCACACGAACTCGACACCCTCTTCCTCGGCGTTGGCAACTTCACGCTGCGATCCCGGCATGTTGGCCCGGTCGCGGCGATAGAGGCACTTCACGCTTTCGGCCCCTTGCCGCACGGCGGTGCGCACACAGTCCATCGCAGTGTCGCCGCCACCGATGACGACGACGCGCTTGCCCTCGGCGTTCAGTTCACCGGAATCGAACTCTGGCACATCGTCGCCGAACCCCTTGCGGTTTGACGCCGTGAGGTAATCGATGGCCCGAACGATGCCACCCGCGCCAACCCCGGGGGCGGGCAGGTCGCGCGATTTGTAAACGCCGGTGGCGATCAGTACTGCGTTGTGTTTGCTACGAATTTCCTCAAACGAGATATCTTCGCCGACATTGCAGTTCATGACGAACTCAACACCGCCCTCTTCAAGCTGGCGGTTGCGCCGTTCGGTGACCTCTTTCTCGAGCTTGAAGCCCGGAATGCCATAGGTCATCAGCCCGCCCGCGCGATCATAGCGGTCATAAACCGTGACCTGCACGCCCTGCCGGCGCAGCACATCCGCCGCAGCCAGACCGCCGGGCCCGGCGCCGATGATGCCAACGCTTTCGGGGCGCTCGTGCATGGGCTTGATCGGCTTGACCCAGCCTTCCTCCCACGCGGTATCGGTGATGTATTTTTCAACTGCGCCGATGGTAACCGTGCCGTGGCCTGATTGCTCGATCACGCAATTGCCTTCGCACAACCGGTCCTGCGGGCAGATGCGGCCACAGATTTCGGGGAAGGTATTGGTGGCCTGGCTCAGTTCATAGGCTTCCTGCAACCGGCCTTCGGCGGTGAGCATTAGCCAGTCGGGGATGTTGTTGTGAAGCGGGCAGTGGCTTTGACAATAGGGCACGCCGCATTGGCTGCACCGGGAAGCCTGTTCGGCGGCCTTCTCGCGCGCGTACTCTGCGTAAATCTCGCCGAAATCTTCACGCCGTAGCTTGGGCGCACGCTTTTCCGGCATGTCCCGCCCGACGTTCACAAACTTCAGCATCTGGTTTCCCGCCATAGGGCCCGACTCCAATTCCAATCCAAAGCGCCTCTTTAAGGCCCCTCAAATAAAAATAAAAGTCAAAAAGACTGACCTAAAAACCTGTTTTCCGGACGCCAAAGCTGAAATTTGTGCTGCACCGCCGCAAAAGTATATACCACATCGGACCTATATGCGGTCTTTCCAAGAAATCTCAGATGTTTACAGTACGTGCACCTTGTAACGGTCTTCACCCGCATGACGCTTTTTCACCTTTTCCTTGTCGCTGTGATCCAGGGCCTGACCGAATTTTTGCCGGTTTCAAGCTCTGGCCACCTGATTCTCTTGCCGAATCTCACCGGCCTTGACGATCAGGGTCAGGTGATCGATGTCGCCGTGCATGTGGGCACTCTTGGCGCGGTAACCTTCTATTTCTGGCCGGACGTTCGCCGCGCCCTTATCGGCCTTCCCCGCGTTCTGCGTTGGCAGATCGATAGCCAAGAGGCGTGGCTTGCGCTGTGCCTGATCATCGCCACGATCCCCGTCGTCCTTTTCGGTCTGGCCCTCAAGTTGTCGGGATATGATGACGCCCTGCGGTCCATCGAGGTGATCGGTTGGACAATGCTTGTTTTCGGTCTCTTCCTTTATTGGGCCGACCGCCGGGGCGCGCAGGAAAAGACAGCCGAACGCTGGTCTTTGAAAGACGCCGTGATCATGGGCCTGTGGCAGGCCGTGGCCCTGATCCCCGGCACATCACGGTCGGGCATCACCATCTCGGCCGCGCGGTATCTGGGCTATACCCGCACCGAAGCCGCGCGCCTTGCGATGCTGATGTCGATCCCGACCATTCTGGCGTCAGGCGTTCTTCTGGGGGTCGAGGTTTCGGTTACCGCCGATGCCGCCGCCGCCCGTGACGGGGCCATTGCCGCAGCGTTCGCATTTGTCGCGGCCTGGATCGCGCTGGTCGGGATGATGCGCCTGCTGCAGTTCGTCAGCTACACGCCCTACGTCATCTACCGTGTAGCGCTGGGCGTTGTCTTGCTCTGGATTGCGTACGCTTAGGACTTCAGGTTTTTCGCCGAATCCGTGATCGCGTCATACTGCCCCTGTGGCCGGAACCGCCACAGGTATTCGGGCAACACGGCCTCAAGCGAGGCAGGCGTGATCCCGAGATCTTCGAACCCGGGGTAATTGCCGCTGACCACATTGTCGCGCGCAAGGTTGCGCACCTGATCGCGTGTGACGGGCCCTTTAATCAGCCCAAGCGAAACACCCTTGAGCGCGTCAAACACCGTCCCCATCGCGCGCCCGGCCCAGAACGGGATGTTCAGGACAAGCCGCCGGCGATGGATCACCTCAAGCATCTGAACCATCAGCTCGCGGAACGTATCGACATCCGGGCCGCCAAGCTCGTAGATCCCCGGCTTCGCGGTGCCTTCAACACCCGCAACAGCCGCTTGGGCGACGTCGCCGACATAGACTGGCTGAAACTTCGTCCCAGCGCCGACCACCGGCAGGATCGGCCCCAACCGGGCCATGGCGGCAAAGCGGTTGAAGAACTCATCCTCAGGCCCGAACACGATGGACGGGCGCAGGATCATGGCTTGCGGGAAATGCTCAAGCACCGCTGCCTCGCCCAGACCCTTGGTACGCGCATAATCACTGTCGCTTTCGGGGTCCGCGCCGATCGCTGACAGTTGCACCAGATGCGCCACGCCCGCTTCGGCGGCGATGCGTGCGACGCGCGCCGCGCCTTCACGTTGCACCGAGTCAAAGCGGTTTTTCCCGTCTTCGGCCAGAATGCCGACGCAGTTGACCACCGCATCCGCGCCCTGCATCACCGAGCGCACGCTGTCATCGTCGCGGATATTGCAGAACACCGGTTCGACCTGACCGACGGCGCCGTAGGGTTTGACGAACATCGCCTCGTTCGGGCGGCGCACGGCCACGCGGATCCGCCAGCCGTTCTGGGCCAGCCGCTGGGCGATATACCGCCCGACAAACCCCGAGCCGCCGTAGATTGTGACAAGTTTCGACATGACCACCGCTCCGCCTTGGATCCTTTGGTGCATAGCGCCGCAGGGCCGCGCAAACAAGCAGCCATCACGCCGCAACATGCGATGAATCCGGGCGTTGACAGGCCCAGATCGCGCATGTATTCCGCGCTTCCACGACACCTGCCCAGGTGGCGGAATTGGTAGACGCGCTAGCTTCAGGTGCTAGTGTCCGTATGGACGTGGAGGTTCGAGTCCTCTCCTGGGCACCAAAGAATTTTCTCAACCCATTGTTCATAAAAACATTTGAATCTTATTGCCGGAGTCGATCCCCCTAAGGATACCCTTTAAATTTCAGCAAGCTCCGGCGCCAAATTCGCCAACACGGCAACAACCCGCCTGGTCTCCACAACCTGCCGCGACCTTCCTCCATGCACCCACCTCGGATGACTACGTCCAGCCTTGTGACCACCCTTGGCGCCATGAACGCGGCAGACGGCCCACCCGCGGACCGCCGGACACTTGCAGCGCTTGCCTGTGGACTTGGCCCTGGCGCTGCATCGGGGGGCGTCCTTAAGGCGATGAACAGGGTTCATGGGGTTAGCGTCCGGTTTTGTCATTGCCCCCTCCCGCATGGCTGACATTGCCAACAATGGCTTGGCCACCTTCATTGACGGTGACCCGTTCCACCCGAACGGTTTGCTGGGCTTTGGCACGGTATCGTTTTAGAGCGTCCATCTGCGTGGCATAGGTACGGGCCAGTTTGTTGAAAGCGCGCTCCGCAGCGTCCTGCTGGGGAATGGTTTCGACGTGGTTCAGGCGGCGCGCCATCATCATGG
>JABDPT010000192.1 GCA_013042605.1 Paracoccaceae bacterium | reverse complement strand
AGTTCGGGTTCGAGTATGAGTTCGCGTCTTCGACCGAATACTATGCCCAAGGCCGGTTCGACGAGGCGCTTCTGACGGCGCTGGCGCGGTTCGACAAGATCATGGAGATCATGCTGCCCACGCTGGGACCCGAGCGGCAGGCGACCTATTCGCCGTTTTTGCCCGTCAGCCCGAAGACGGGCCATGTACTTCAGGTGCCGACACTGGAGCGGAATGTCGAAAAAGGCACGATCGTTTACGAAGAGCCGGATGGCGAGCGCGTGGAAGTTCCAGTGACGGGCGGCAACGTCAAGATGCAGTGGAAGCCCGATTGGGCAATGCGCTGGGCCGCGCTCGAGGTGGATTACGAGATGTCCGGCAAGGACCTGATCGACAGCGTGACGCAGGCGACCAAGATCTGCCGCGCGCTGGGCACGCCGCCGCCCGAGACGCTGACTTATGAGCTGTTCAATGACGAGCACGGGCAAAAGATTTCAAAGTCGAAGGGCAATGGTCTGTCGATGGAGGAATGGCTGCGCTACGCCGCGCCCGAGAGCCTGTCGTATTTCATGTATCAAAAGCCCAAGACGGCAAAGCGGCTTTACTTCGACGTGATCCCCAAGGCCGTGGACGAGTATCAACAGCAGTTGCGCGCCTATCCCGATCAGGACGCGACGCAGCGGCTCGCGAACCCAGTCTATCACATCCATGGCGCGGATGTGCCCGCGTCGGATATGGTGGTGCCCTTCGCGATGCTCTTGAACCTCGCCAGCGTGTCGGGGGCCGAGGACAAGGCGACGATGTGGGGCTTTATCCAGCGCTATGCACCCGATGCGAGTGCCGAGACGCACCCGCATCTGGATGAGGCGGCGGAATTCGCGGTGCGCTATTACAATGACTTCGTGAAGCCCGGAAAGGTCTACCGCGCACCGGACGATCGCGAGCGCGCGGCGATGGAGGACCTGCGAGCGCGGCTGGCGGCGTGGGACGGGGCGGCGGATCCCGAAGCGTTGCAATCCATGGTGTTCGCGGTGGGCAAAGAGCATGGGTTTGAACCGCTGCGCGACTGGTTCAAGGCGCTTTACGAGGTTCTTTTGGGTGCAAGTCAGGGGCCGCGGTTCGGCGGGTTCATCGCGCTGTATGGGATCGACGAAAGCCTTGCCTTGATCGACGCGGGGCTTGAGGGCACTCTTTCGTCCTAGGATGGAGAGGCCCTTGGCCAAGCGCAGCCGCGACGATGTTCTGAAGATTTACGACCGCTTGATTGCCGGAACCACCGGGTTCGAGCGAAAGGGCAAGACGACGCCCTATACGTCAATCAACGGCAATATGTGCAGTTTCGTCGACCCTGACGGGCAGCTTTGCCTTCGGTTTTCGGACACGGATCTGGCCACGTTTCAAGAGCGTTTCGCGGCGCCGCCCGTGTTGCAATACGGGCGGGTGATGAAGGGCTATGCAGCGGTTCCGGAAGCGTTGTTGAACGATGAACCGGCCTTGGCAGGCTGGTTCGAACGCATGGTCGCGAATGCCCGCGCGCTCAAGCCGAAGCCGACAAAACGCAAACGCGTGAATTGACCCCGCAGGTCGACGGGCTAGGCTTTTCGGCACAGGCAAACGGAGGCTGGAACATGCGTTCAATTCTTTTTTCGGTGCTGCTGTCTATCGGGTTGACGGGGGCGGTGTCCGCGCAAGATGACCGCGGCGCGGCCATCCAAGGCGTGATCTCGGGCCAGATCGAAGCATTCTTGGCCGATGATTTCGCGACAGCTTTTACCTTTGCGGCCCCCAACATCCAGCGACTTTTCGGAAACCCCGACCGGTTCGGGTCGATGGTGCGCAACGGCTATCCGATGGTCTGGCGACCCGCCGACGTACAATTCCTCGACCGCGAGGATCAGGGGCCGTTTCAGCTTCAGAAAGTGCTTGTGACCGACAGTGAGGGCGTGCCGCATGTCCTCGAATATCAGATGGTGTTCAACGATAAAGGCTGGCAAATCAACGGGGTGCGCATCCTTCAAGCGCCGCCCGTAGGGGCCTGAGATCGCTTGGTTAAGACCCCGGTAACCATGGGCTGATACCCCTTCGCCCTGCAAATTTCCGACCCTGGTCACGACATTCGAGCCCCCCTGCGCAAAGCGCGCTGTGGGGGCTTTTTTGCGTGTTCGGGGCAGGCATGAAACCAAAGGGGTAGACGATGAACAAGGCAATCACCGATGGGCTGATCCTGACGCCGCCGCCGTTCAGCGGCGGGCTTGATGTCTGGTCGCGCGAAGACGGGACGCCAGGCACGGCCAGCTATGACGGCGCGGCGGATGCGGCCTATGTGCCCGCCGATCAGGATTTCGGCGGATGCCTTGAGATCCAGAAGACCGAAAGCCTGCAACGCCTGCGCTGGACCGGGGAAACGCCGATCCTGCCGGGGTGTTATCTGCGCATTCGGGCGCGGGTGAAGGCGGTGTCGGGCAATCTGCCCTCGGTTCGGATTGCGGGCTTTGCCGCCGGGGCGGGCGGTGCGGCGGTGCCGGGGTTGGTGACGACCGGGCCCACCACCGCGCTGACCAGCTATGGCGAGATCGTGGAGGTGACGGCCATCGTCGGCACCGGCAACCGGCTTGGCGTCGACATGCAATGGGGCAGTGCGGCGATCTATGGGCATTTCGGCCTTGATCTGACCGGGGCCACGGGCGGCGTGGTGCGCATCGACGATCTCGAGATCGAGGATGTGACGAGCATTTTCCATCGCACCATGATGGATTGGGTCGATGTGCGCGACTTCGGGGCGGTGGGCGACGGCGTGACCGATGACCAGCCAGCGTTCGAAGCGGCGGACCTTGCCGCGAACGGGCGGGATGTTCTGGTACCGGCGGGCACGTATTTCCTTGGTGCGTCGATGACATTCGAAAATGCGGTTCGGTTCGAAGGCACGGTGATCGCCGATGCCGCGACGCGGCTGATCCTGCGACGCAACTTCGACTTTCCAAGCTATGCCGATGCGTTCGGCGACGAGGTTCTGGCCTTCAAGAAGGCGTTCCAGGCGCTGTTGCACTTTTCCGATCACGAAAGCCTAGATCTGGGCGGGCGGCGCATTGAACTCGACGCGCCCATCGACATGGCCGAGGCCGCCGATCTGTCCACCTATGAGATCCGCCGCGTGGTGCGGAACGGGCAGATCAACTGTCAGGCCAGCGCGAATTGGGATGTCGAGGTGACGACCAGTCAGGCAAGCTATGCCACGACCAATCCTAAGGAACTGACCGGTGTCGCCAATGTCGCCAATATCCCCGTAGGCAGTCTTGTCGAAGGGACGGGTGTGGGCCGCGAGGTCTATGTGACGGCAAAGAATATCGGTGCGGGCACGCTGTCGATCAGTCAACCGCTGCATGCGGCGGCGGGCACGCAGGTTTTCACTTTCCGCCGATTCAAATTTGCTTTGGATTTCTCCGGTTTCACCAAGCTGTCGCGGCTGACGTTCACGGATGTGGATTTCGAATGTAACGGGTTTTGCAGCGGCATTCTTCTGGCCCCGGCGGGAGAGCTTTTCCACCTGCGCGACTGCTGGTTCACCAAGCCCAGCGACCGGGGCGTCACGTCCATCGGGCTGGGCTGTCAGGATTTCCAGATGGACCGCTGCCACTTCATTTCGAACGAACAGGCGCTTCCGGCGACGGATCGCACGTCGATCGGGTTCAACGTCAATGCCAATGACGCCAAGATCCGTGACAACCGGTTCCAGCGGATGGGCACGACGATGGTGCTTCATGGCAATGGGCACCTGATCGTTGGCAATCACTGGTTCCAGGGCGACAACGTCACCGACGGGCCGCGCGTGGCGGGGCTGGTGCTGACCGAAACCAACGTCAAATCGGTGATCACCGGAAACTACATCGACAATTCTTTCATCGAGTGGACGAACGAACATGACGCGACGCCCGACTTTCTGTCGGAGTTTTCCTTCGGCGGGCTGACAATCACTGGCAACATTTTCACCTGCAACGATGTGGCGCCATGGTTCAGCTGGCTCGTGGTCAAGCCGTTCGGTTCGGATCACTTCCTGCAAGGACTGTCGGTAAGCGGGAACACCTTCAAATCGCTCAACGGCACCATCGATCGGATCGACAGGGTCGACACCTCGATTGCGTCGCTCGATCCGTCGCGGGCGCGCAACGTGACCTTTTCGGGCAATACGTTCAATTCGGTCGACCAGCCGACGATCAACCCGGTCACGCTTGAGTTCGACCAGACCGGGGCCAGCACGAACTGGGTTCTGGATGTCAGCGGGTACCTGCCCTTTGGCGGTTGGTCGCGCGAGGTGACGGGAATCGTGACCGAAGGGGCCATTCGCAACACCGCTTTGTCGGCGGTGTTCGCCATGCCTTACGTGACTACGAATGACGGGGCCGAAAATAACCTCGTGCGCCTGACATGGCCCGAACCGGTATCGGGGCGGGTGCATGTGACCGCGCGCACCGACAAGCCGGTTTAGGCGGCAGGCGGGGTAAGGTCTTCGGGTGTCAGCACGAAGGCCTTGCCGAACCCGCCATTGAGATGCGCGCCAGTTATGGCGAAGCGCACGAAGCTGAAATCCGCGAAATCGATATAGAGCTTTGCCTTGGGATGCTGGCGCAGATACTGCGCCCGCATTTCGGCGTGGCCATCCTCGCCATGGCGCAGAAAGTCGGCCCGGGCCAAAAGGGTCAGGCGCGGATAGGTGAGCGCGTCGCCCTTATCCCCCGGCTCCCCCACCAGAAGCGAGCAGACCGGGTCCGCCTTGAGCGCCTGCATGTGGTGCGACAGGTCCGAGACAAGCGTTACCGGCCCGCCATCCGGCCCCACCGCCACAGAAACGCGCGACACGACCGGCGCGCCGGTCTGCGGATCGCGCACCCCAAGCGAGCCGAAACGTGCCCCTTTGATCAGTGCGCGCCCCAACGCACGGGCTTCATCGTCAGTGGGGCGGATGGGCGATTTTTCGGGCATGGGACAGTTTTTCAATCAGTTAGAGCCAAAAGCATCACGCCTTTTCCCATGATGCAGGTCAAGTCGCGCCACGACGCTTGGCGATAAAGTGGGCGGCAAATGGAGGGTTAAACCATGTACAAGAACATTCTCGTCCCGATTGCCATCGATCACGGCCCGGACGTAAAGGCCGCAATCGCCGTTGCTCGGGCGCTGGCGGATGATGGCGCCAAGATCACGGCGATGACCGTATTGGAAGCGGTGCCGGCTTTTATCCTGTCCGAACTGCCCGAGGGGCAGATGCAGCACAATAAGGACGAGGCAGCAGCCGCCCTTAAGAAAGAACTGGGCGACGATATCACGGTTGATGTGGTCATGGGACATGCCGGTCGCACCATCACCGAGTATGCCGACAGCCATGGCTGCGACTGCATCATCATCATGTCGCACCAGCCGGGTCTTCAGGATTATTTCCTTGGCTCGACCGCCGCGCGCGTTGTGCGCCATGCCCATTGCGCCGTGCATGTGATGCGCTAGATGCTTGGGGCATGACGACACTGCCCCGCGAAACCGTTCAGGACTACCCCCGACCACCGGCGCTTGAGCCGGTGGCGCACCTCCTGTCGGTCGTGGTCGGCGGCACCGAGATTGCGGCGACCACGCGCGGTTGGCGCATTCTCGAAACCCATCACGCGCCCAGCTATTATCTTCCGCCGGACGATGTCCGCCGTGACCTGCTGTCGCCCGGGCGAGGGGCGTCGTGGTGTGAATGGAAAGGGCAGGCGTCCTATTGGGATCTGACGCTTGAGGGGGAAACCCGCCGCGCGCTGGCCTGGAGCTATCCGCGCCCGACGCCGCGCTATGCCGACATTGCGGGGCATTTCGCCTTCTACGCGGGCAAGGTGGACGCGGCCTTTGTCGGGGATCTGCCCGTGCTTGCCCAGCCGGGCAGCTTTTACGGCGGCTGGGTCACCGCGAACCTTGACGGCACCATCAAGGGCGGTCCCGGAACAGAAGGCTGGTGACGCGCGCCCGATCTGTGCAAGACTTGGGTCGCACAGCAAAGGGAGGAACGCATGCCACGCATTCAATCCGGCGCCGCGTTGCAAACGGTGGTCACCACATTCGAGATGACGCCCGGTACCTGTCAGGACCTGCTCGACGAGTTGACGGATGCCTATCGCAGCTTCATCTCGCGGCAGCCCGGCTTTATTTCGGCCGCACTGCATGTGAACGACGCCCAGACACGGATCGCCAACTATTCGCAATGGGCGCGGCGAGAGGACTTTCAGGCGATGCTGCGCACCGACGAAATGCGCAGCCGTAACCGGCGTATCGGGGCCTTGTGCCGAAGTTTCGAGCCGGTAATGTACGACGTCGTTGAAACCTTCGATTGACATGAGGGACCCCATGAACCGCCAGTTCTTCCCGCTTTTCGCCCTGATCCTCGGGATGGCTCCTGCTCTTGCCGATCAGCCCGTCAACCTGAGCGCCGAGGTGCCGTCTGTGACGGTCGAAACCAGCGAGGGCCCGGTAACCATCGCCCGCAACCCCGACCCCGAGGCACGGATCGAAGGCGACTGGGCACTGACATCGCGGGCCTGTCCGCCGTTCTGCATCCAGCCGATGACGCCGGCCGAGGGGGTGACGACGATTGGCGAGTTGGAACTGGTCGAGATGCTGGCCGATCCCGAGGTGCGGGTTCTCGACAGCCGGACATGGGACTGGTTCGCCAAAGGGTCGATCCCCGGGGCGATCCATATGCCGTATACCGAGGTCGTGGACCGGCTTGATGAACTTGGCTGCGAGGCCGGGTTCGATGGCTGGGAATGTGAGAATGCGCGGGTGGTCGCGCTCTTTTGTAACGGCATGTGGTGCGGGCAATCGCCCACGGCCATTCGGGCAATGGTGGCCGAAGGATACCCCGCCGAACGGATTTTCTATTACCGCGGCGGAATGCAGGCATGGCAACTGCTGGGCCTGACCGTCACGCCGCAATCCTGAGCGTCAGACAAGCCCCAGCCATGTGTTGATCTCGGCAATCAGCTTGCGCCGGCGCAGGCCGATCAGCCCGTATTCCAGCGAGAATGCCTCGGCCTTGGGGTTCAGCGCCACGCGGCGCAATCCGCCGGTGCCGAAAAGCGAGCGATAGATGCCCGCCGCGTGCACATCCCGCATCGCCATCTCGCGGTGGGTGCGGCCGGTCAGGCGCGTTGCGCGCCACGTGACCTTGTTTGACGTACGGTCGAGGATGACGGTGATTGTCGGCAAACAGCGCCATGCAAGCAGAAGCAGGATAAGACCGCTGGCCATCGTGACGATGGGAAATGCAAGAAACGGCCCGCCCCACATCATGAAACCGAACCACGTCGCAGCACCCCCCGCAACCCAGAGGAGTGCGGCGGTGAAGAAAGGCCGGTCTTTGATCACAAGCCGGTCGGGGGTATTTTCCACGATCCGCATTGGCTTTGGACTTCTTGAAATGAGCTATCGGCAATTATCCGCCGAAGCTAGCATAACCTAATTGAAAAGGCACGCTTTTTCGCGGGCTCAGATGTCTACCTTGGCCGTGCAGGTCCGGAAGGCCGCCACCGGTTCGGTCGCGCCGTCCAGCGGTATCGACAGGATGCGCTCATCGTCGAGAAAGAGATGGGCCGTGTCGTTATAGGCCAGCCCGTCCAGCACATTGCCAAACCCGCGGTCAATCACGCTGACGACGGAGGGGTCACCATCGGGGAAAAAGAAATCGCGGGTTCGGATGGTGTTGGGACGCGCACCGACAAAGGCGATGGACAAAACCGAGCGGTCGTCCGGGTAGGGGCCGATCTTGTTGCGCAGAAAGATCGCATAGGCCCGATCCCGCGGGAAATATGTCACCGTGACATCGGCCGTCTCGAAGGAGGCCTCGATATTGCAGGTCTCGCCTTCGACATGCTCCCAGGCGAGCGCGGGGAGGGGGAGGAGGGTGAGAAAGGTGAGGGAGAGAGCCAAGCGCATAATGGGGTTCTAGGGCATTAGATGGGTTTGACCAGTTGTGCAGGTAGCCGCTACTTCAATCGCACATCGCCATAGATCAACGCATGGTTCGTGGCCTGACCAACAACTGTTATTTGCGATCCCGGCTCAAGCCGTTCCCAGACAGGTCTTGGCACGTTGCAAAGGGCGATCTGGTAATTGGGAAGCTGCGGCCACACGGCATAGGCGATCCGGTTGCAGCGGCGGCGAGAGATCTCTCTGCCTCGTTCCACGACGATCATTTCATGGGCCGTCGGTTGCGTTTCGGAAACCAAGGCATGAACCCGGGGCAGGGCCTTTACGGCCACCAGATGGGTCATGACGCCGGCGAAGGCAAAGGCCACAGTGGCGAAGAAAACACGTCCGACAAAGAGCCTCAGTCCGGTCGTTTTCCTGTTTGGGTCAAGATGTGTCCCGAGCAAGAAGGAAACGGACACGAGCACGCCGAAAACGACGATCAGAAGCAGTTCATTTTGAACAACCGTCACGATTGTCGATGGCATCGGAATGACCTGTGCCATGGCAAAGGCGTAAAACCACATCCCAAGAAGTAACAGGAAGGGAATGCCGACAACGAACCTGATCAAGCTGTTTTCTTCAATCCGTACCGGGGCCATCCTCGTATAGGGCACCATCGTAACCATTTCCGCGATTTGCGCCGCGTTCGAAGGTTCCTGCCCCATCAGGCGGGGGCGGAACCGGGCATAGCCGAAACCGGGCAGAACAAAACAAAGGAACGCCATGAAACAAACTAAGGCACCCAAAGCCAATATTGCGAAAGACAGTTCTGACGAAAGTATTCCGCTCCGATCGGAACCTATCATTAACAGCGCTGTTCCCAAAAAGAGGAGTGCAATCCAAGCCAGAAGAATCGGAGCGACCAGAAGTCGCCGCCACCAACGATAGCTCCAGTGCAAGAAGCCAAGACAATACTTGGGTACCAGGAACGCAAGGCCCATTGCCGCATTCAAAAAAGCGGCGATCAAAACAACCACGCCGGATGGATTGCCGCGTTCAAGACTGTCGTATCCGACAATAAAGAAAGCGAGTGCAAGCAGCAGGCTCTGTAGTCCGATAATCCGCGCAACAAAATCACTTACAAAGGAAAATACCTTCATCAAAGCACCCCCTAAAACAACGTTAAAAGCCTATGGGAGTTTTCCGGATCGGTCTACCTTGGATTGTGCGCAGGCCTCTACCGACCCCGCCGCTTCACATTCCCGCCGCGTTGTCCCGCGCGCCCGGCCGTTGAGCGTCCGCGCGATTTCACGGCCGCTTCCGATGCCGCTTCGACCGCCGATTGGCGGGCCAGCGGATCATCGGCGATGGCAAGATCCACCGCCTCAAGCCGCTTGATCTCATCGCGCAGGCGCGCGGCCTCTTCGAATTCGAGGTTCTCGGCGGCCTTGCGCATATCGGTGCGCAGCCCGTCAAGATGCGCCTCGAGGTTCGCGCCATGCAGCGGTTTTTCGATCTGGGCGGTGACGCGGTTCATGTCGACGTCGCCCTTGTAGAGCCCGGCCAGCACATCCTCGACGTTCTTCTTGACCGTCGCGGGCGTGATCCCGTGCGCTTCGTTATAGGCAACCTGTTTTTCGCGACGGCGGTTGGTTTCGGCCAGCGCGCGTTCCATCGACCCGGTGATGCGGTCGGCATACATGATCACCCGGCCATCGGCGTTTCGCGCGGCCCGGCCGATGGTCTGTACAAGCGATGTTTCCGACCGCAGGAAGCCTTCCTTGTCCGCATCCAGAATGGCCACCAGCCCACACTCGGGAATATCGAGCCCTTCGCGCAGCAAGTTGATGCCGATCAGCACATCGAAGGCCCCAAGACGCAGATCGCGCAGGATTTCGATGCGTTCCAGCGTGTCGATGTCCGAATGCATGTAACGCACCTTGATGCCCTGTTCATGCATGTATTCGGTCAGGTCTTCGGCCATCCGTTTGGTCAGCGTGGTGACCAGCGTGCGGTACCCGTCGGCCGTGACCCGCCGCACCTCATCAAGCAGGTCGTCGACCTGCATCTCGACGGGCCGGATCTCGACCTGCGGGTCAAGAAGTCCCGTGGGGCGGATGACCTGTTCGGTGAACACGCCGCCGGTCTGCTCAAGCTCCCACGCGGCCGGGGTGGCCGAGACGAAGACCGATTGCGGGCGCATCGCGTCCCATTCCTCGAATTTCAGCGGGCGGTTGTCCATGCACGAGGGCAGGCGGAACCCATGTTCGGCAAGCGTGAATTTGCGCCGGTAGTCGCCTTTGTACATACCGCCGATCTGTGGCACCGAAACATGAGATTCGTCTGCGAAAACAATGGCATGATCCGGGATGAATTCGAACAGCGTGGGCGGTGGCTCGCCGGGCGCACGCCCCGTCAGATAGCGCGAATAGTTCTCGATGCCGTTGCAGACGCCCGTGGCCTCCAGCATCTCGATATCGAAATTGGTGCGCTGTTCGAGGCGTTGGGCCTCAAGCAGTTTGCCCTCGTTGACAAGCTGATCAAGCCGCTGGCGCAGCTCTTTCTTGATGCTCACGATGGCCTGATTCATCGTCGGGCGCGGCGTGACATAATGCGAGTTGGCATAAATGCGGATGCGCTCGAAGGCATCGGTTTTTTCGCCGGTCAGAGGGTCGAATTCCGTGATCGCCTCAAGCTCTTCACCAAAGAACGACATCCGCCACGCCCGGGTATCCAGGTGGGCGGGCCACACCTCAAGCACGTCGCCGCGCACACGGAAACTGCCGCGCTGGAACGCCTGATCATTGCGGCGGTATTGCTGGGCAACCAGATCGGCCATCACCTGCCGTTGGTTGTATTCGCGCCCGACATGCAAATCCTGCGTCATCGCCCCATAGGTTTCCACCGACCCGATGCCATAGATGCAGGACACCGAGGCGACGATGATCACGTCATCGCGTTCCAGAAGCGCCCGCGTGGCCGAGTGGCGCATGCGGTCGATCTGCTCGTTAATCTGGCTTTCTTTTTCGATATAGGTGTCAGAGCGGGCGACATAGGCCTCGGGCTGGTAGTAGTCGTAGTAGCTGACGAAATACTCGACGGCATTATCGGGGAAGAACCCCTTGAACTCGCCATAAAGCTGGGCCGCCAGCGTCTTGTTGGGGGCCAAAATGATCGCCGGGCGCTGGGTCTCTTCGATGACCTTGGCCATCGTATAGGTCTTGCCGGTGCCGGTGGCGCCCAAAAGAACCTGATCGCGTTCCCCGTCCTTTACCCCGGCGCTCAATTCGGCGATCGCGGTTGGCTGATCGCCCGCCGGTTGGAATTCGGTATGGATCACGAAGCGCCGCCCGCCTTCAAGCTTTTCGCGGGTCGCGACATCGGGGGCGGGGGCGTGAAGCATGGGTTCTGACATGGGGGCCTCTTTCATCCCTCACACTTGATGTCTTTGGGCCCGGGTTCAAGGACGCAACTGACAAACCCATGACAACTGGTCGGGTGTTTTTCGGGCGCGATATCGAAGGAACGAAACCTGATGAAATGGGGGATTGCGGCAGGACGTCACAAAAAACAACTTTAGAGTGTATTAACTGTTGTCAACATGCGCAAAAGGTGCGTAACTGTGGTGCGATCAGACGACCTGGCTGCCGATCGGGAACAGCACCCACCCCTTGCTCCCCAGTCCCGATCGGCAGCCAACTTCCCTCGCTCCGTGTACCCACAGGCGGCCGGGTCAGAATGACATCTTGCACCCGGCCGCACATTTCGCGACAAGTTCCCCCAGAGACAGGAGTGACGTCGATGCGTGCGCGAATTTACCAGCCCTCCAAAACCGCTATGTCTTCGGGCACGGCCAAGACACATCACTGGGTGCTTGAATATGCACCGGCCTCGGCGCGCGAGGTCGATCCGCTGATGGGCTGGACCAGTTCGTCGGATATGCAGTCACAGGTACGTCTGCGGTTCGACAGCAAGGACGCGGCTGTCGAATATGCCAAGGATAACGGGATCGATGCGATTGTAATCGAGCCGAAAAAGCGCAAGGCCAACATCCGCCCGCGCGGCTATGGCGAAAACTTCGCGACCGATCGCCGGGGCGCCTGGACGCATTAGGCCCGGTTGGTCAGGGCGCGTGGCTTTGACCCGAATCTCTGTCATAACAGTCACTTATAACCTGATTGAGGCCGGGCGCGCCGACATGTTCCGTCAGGCCGTTGCATCGGTGCGTGCGCAAAGCCACGGCGATGTCGAACATATTCTGGTGGATGGCGCGTCGACCGACGGCACCGATGCGCTGATCGCGCAGGAAGTGGCCCTGGGCGGCATTGCCCGGGTGATATCCGAACCCGATCGCGGCGTGTATGACGCGATGAACAAGGGGGCGGCGGCGGCGACCGGGGACTGGATCCTCTTCCTCAATTCCGACGACTTCTATCACCGATCGGACGGGTTGGCCGCTGTTGCCGACGTGCCGGGGGCGGCCGATTTCGTGGCCAGCCCGGTGATCCGGCAGGATGGCACAACAAGCGAAATCGCCGGGGTCAGCCGGGGCTTTGCCCGCGTCCTGATCACCATGCCCTTCTCGCATCAGGGCCTTGCCATGCGGCGCGGACTCTTTGCCGATCTGAGCGGGTTCGATCCTGCGTTCCGCGTCGCCGCCGATTACGACCTTGTGCTGCGTATGTTCCTGAGCGGTGCGCGCGGCCACGTTCTGCCCGGCGCCTTCGCCACTTTTCGGACCGGCGGGCTGTCGGCGGATACGACCGGTCTCAAGCAGGATCAGCTTGCGATCTGGCGCAAGAACCTCGGCCACTTCGCCACCGTGCCCGACGATGTCTGGACCGCTGCGCAAGGCCGCCGCACCCTTCCCCGCTCGACCCTCGCGGCCATGGCCCAAAGCCCCGATCTGACCCCCCACCTGCGCCGCCTTGCGGCCTTCCAACGCGCCCGCAACTGGCTTCGCGGCGCGCCCTGACCCAAGCCATCGTTGACAAAACGCGCCCAAGGCGTGACTTAAAACCCAGCGGTCCCATAGCTCAACTGGATAGAGCAGCTGACTTCTAATCAGCAGGTTCGGGGTTCGAGTCCTCGTGGGATCGCCAGTGCACCGGTCGATGGTTGTTGGAAGTGGTGCCCGGAGGCGGCATAACCTGTTGTTTTTATTATAATAAGTTACGAGGCGGTGGGACTTTTTTCTTTCACTATGTTTTTTGGATTATTTCGGATTTGTGTCCCACTTTTCCGAAGGGGATTAGAGGGCGAGCGCCAAGGTTCGGACACACCAAAGCAAGCGAATTGCATCGCGACGTTCTATGCAATTGTTGGAGATGTCGTTGGCTATTTCGATTCCCAAGGAAGCTTGGGAGCAGCGTCCGTCAAAACCGACAGTGCTGCGCAAACGGCTGTCATGCCGAGGTAGGGAGGCACTGCGTCACCGATCCATTTCGCCAATGCCTTTCGAGGCGTCTCGCCGTCTCCACCCATGAATCCGTAGCCGTCTGGAAAGGACTGAATGCGAGCAGCCTCATGCGGTGTCACCAGGCGACGCCGGGTCGGATGGATGAACCTACCTTGACCAGGCGTGCCGATGCCGGTCGTGATCGTTGGCGCGGGCCGATCAGGGTACATTCGACCATAGACCGACGTGTAAGTAGTACCGTTCTTGTGGCAGTCTGGCCGTTCACTGTTCGGAAGATCGTAGATTCCCTCTTCGAACAGAAAGTCGATCCGACGGATGTTCTCAGGTCCCTGGACAGGCGACGTGTCGAAAACCGAATTGCCCCCGCTGTCCTCAAGGTCGGCGATTGCCCAAAGCACGTCGAGCGGCTGCCGTTTCCCGAAACATGTTCCAGAATGCTCAGTCGCCAGATGGCTGAGAGTTTCCGGCAAGACATCTTGATCGGCATCCTTGACTGCGATCATGAAATACCGTGCGCGGGTCTGCCATCCCTCGAGATCGTCCATCCTCAGAACACGGTCCGCAACGGCGTAGCCTTCGGAAGCCAGCAGGCGACGCGCAAGTTCCACTACATCGCTATGGGAACGAACCACGCCGGGGACATTCTCGATGACGACAGCCTTTGCCTCTAGTGCGACTGCGATTGCCGCTGTCGCGACGAATAGATCGTTCCTGGGATCATTTCGACGCGTATGATTGTTTAAATTCGAATGCCCCTGGCATGGTGGACCCGCGATAAGCAGATCCGTCTTTCCCACCTCCGTGGCGAGGTCATGCTGAATGATCTCGGGGGGGTAATCGAACTCGGCGGAATCACCCATTTGGTCGACCGAGTAGTCCGCTATCGTCGCGAGGGAATCGGCGATCTTCTTCCTCACCGGCAACGACCGGCCGTAGACCTCCATTGCAGAAGTGTCCGCATCGGCTATTGCTTGGAATACGGCACGGCGATCGAAGCAGCCCGCCGCAAGCGCCGTCCCCAATCCGAACCCTCCAGAGCCGCAGAACAAATCGACAACCGACAATGGCTCCTTGGAGGGATCATCCCAAAGATGATCTCCCCTCAAGAATCCCCGCCACCATTCCGAATGTGCCGAGTCGGCTTCGGAAGCGTGGCAATCCGTTGCCACTTCTACGTTCATACCACCACTTTCGAGACGACAGGCCGGTCAGCCTTTGACCCAAGCCCGAGCACTGGACGTTCTCGCCCAGACGCGCTCGATGAACGCTCTGCTCTGGTTCCTGTCTAGTAACTCAACGGACACATTGGCACAAGCCTTGGCCAAGTCCTTCGCAAGCTGGCGTATCTCGGGGATGGTCAGCCTGGGCTTGTCCCTATCCGGGCCGGGAAACTGGAAATCGACGAAGGCTTGGAGAAACGGCCGGTGTTGGGCGTAGAGCACCCGCAGGAGGTGGCTTCGCCAAAATTCAACAGATCCACCACTCGCATACTCGTAGACCTTAGCGGCATCGCCATTCCGGTCAGCCATTCTCCCCATCTCAGCTCTGATCCAAAGCCGGAAGAAAAGTACCTCTTTTGCATGCTGGCCAACGAAGTTGTTGCGGCCCGGAAGATAATTCGGCTTTTTCCCTTCTTCGTCTTCCAATTCAAGATCGGCCTGAGTTTTTTCCTTGAATGGATAACGGCTCTCGACCAATAACCGCCCCGGCACAATCGCGAACCAATACCAGAACTCCGGATCACGCAATGCCTCATGATCCGGTAGCGCCAGTTCAAGAAATCGCATCAATTTCTTGTCAGAGGTCGTGACCAGGCTTTCCAGGTTTGGTTCGTAGTGTTGGGCCGTGGCGGTCGCCCCACATCCAATGAGCCGTCTCAAAAAAAAGTCGCAGCCAAGGGTTTGAGGTATTTGCTGGTCGCAGTTTGATGGAAGGTCTGCTCCCGGCTCAGAGCGGTCATCCGATCATTTCAGTCAGATGACCGCTATGCGGACAAAGTGAGCTCTCGCTGCGCTTGATCGGACGACCGCTTTAGCGCACGCGGGATCGACCTCAGCTCTGCCGAGGTATTGTGCAAGTTGCCTGCAAAGACGAAGGTTGCGACCATGGTAACCGAGTTAGAGTTCTCCATCGCTGCCCTGACCATTCCGGCGAGACGGCACATCCGGGTGTTTCAGGTCCACCAGTTTCTCGATCGTCTTGCCATGGGTTTGACGGTTGCCGTTGTTGCACTGGCGTTGACCGATCGAGGCATGGATCTCTTCCAGATTTCGCTACTCTTTGGGATCTACTCACTTACGACCATGGCGATGGAACTCCCGTTTGGCGGATTGGCCGACAACATTGGACGCAAGCCAGTCTTTCTGGCCGCGGTCGTCGCCAGTGTGGTTTCACTCGCTCTCTTTCTCTCAACAAGCGATTTCCATGTTCTCGCGCTCTCATTTGCCTTTATCGGTTTTGGACGTGCACTACGGTCGGGCACGCTCGACGCTTGGTTCGTTGAAACCTTCAAAGCCGCGGCACCGAATTTGGATGTTCAACCCGCTCTTGCAAAAGCACAATGGGCCAATGCCATGGGCTTGGCTATGGGCGCTGTTTTGGGGGGGCTTCTGCCTGATCTTTTAGGCTCGGTGGCAGAGAGACTAGGTTTCAGTGTCTATGATGTTTCTTATGCGGCGAGCTTGGCAGTGATGCTTGGAATGTTCGTTTACACCTTGTTTGCCATTGTAGAAAAACCGCGCCCGCTGAACCCCGAAGCTCTTAAACAGGGGTTTGCCACAGTCCCGCTGGTGATCAAAGATGCCGGTCTTCTCGCCCTGAAACATCCAGCGTTGTCGGTGCTTTTGGCCGCTCTGGCGTTTTTCCTAATGGCGACCAATCCAGTCGAGGTGATCTGGCCGACCCATGCAAAGCCAATGTTGAAGGAAGGCTACGCAAACACGGTCATTGGTATCCTGACCGCTGCCTATTTCTTCTCAATCGCGTTCGGCGCGTGGCTGTCTCCGCGCATAAGTCGGATTTTCAGGCGGCGACACGAAATTACACTTGCCGCGGCTTTTGCCTGCATGGTGGGCGTTCAGATCGCCTTGGCTTTGCAGGGCAGCATTGTCGGTTTTGTGACGATTTTCATTCTCTATTCTATTGTCATTGGTGTTTCTGAAACGCCAGCCAGCAGTATTCTGCATAGATGCGTAGAAGACCGCCAGCGATCCACAATGCTGTCTCTGAGGTCGCTGATACAACAACTCGGAGCAGCTTTGGGGCTAATTTTGGCCGGCGCTATCGCTGAGGTCTACTCCACACCCACGGCTTGGATGGTCGGCGCGGTGTTTCTTGTCGTTGCCGTGATCCTGATCGGTATCCTCGCCAAACGGCTTACCACTGAGATTGAATAGCGGCCATCCGTGCGACATGCAGAATCCGACATCTTGGGCTCGGAGCCGCCGTTCGCTAAAGCCGTGCCTATTTCCGCTCCGCGGGACGAAGCAGACTTTCAACTAATCCGGGTACTGGAATCTTTCTGAAGATCAACAGCCCATTTGGCGCGATCCACAGCTTGGCGTCGTCTGTTTATCCTTTCCATGATTGATCCGGGTCAATGACCGACGAACATCTGCGTAACAAAATGACTTCGAATCTATCAGCGAGGAGAGCAAGGATGGTTGAAAAATCACACATCAGCGGCTTCTGGCCTTCGCTTTACGAACCACTTCGCCAGATGGGAACGCGGGTGTCCGAGTGGCTGGCCCCGGCAGCCGAAGCTTCAGGGTCAGAAGACACTTACCGGATCACGGTCGAACTGCCGGGCGTGGCGGAGAAAGACATCGACCTGAGCGTTAATGACGGGGTGGTCACGCTGAAGGGAGAAAAACAGACCGAGCGCGAAGAGAGCGGCGAGACCTGGTTCTTCTCCGAGAGGCAGTACGGCTCGTTCAGCCGGTCCTTTCGGCTTCCACCAGATGCGGACGCTGGCGGCGTTGATGCCCACCTTCGGGATGGTGTTCTGACCATAACGATTCCAAAGGTTGCACCGGCAAAGTCGGAAGATACAAAGGTACAGATCCGCAAGAGCTAGGGCAGATCAAGTGCTTGGGACGCTCGGTGGACGTCTGCTTACTTGGTTTGTGGACACTCGCATTTATGATGTTAACGACTGCTGTGGGGGCTAAACTGCCGTTCAGACCTCGAATGACCGCGAAACATTCACGGCGCTGAGGCCATGGGGCGTTACCGCAGCCTCCGCCCCAATCGTACGCCCGCGGGATTGATTCACGGCCTGCGAGCTCGGTTGTGCATGTATGGAATGTCGGTGCAGCGTCGCCATGTGACCATTTGATCGTCCTAGACGCTGTCCTGAGGCTCTCTCTTTTGCCGTCTCTCTGTCCGCAAATCCGACCGCAACCAGAGGCCGAGCCCCACTGCCACCACCGCAGCGGCCAGCGTGCCGCTGAAGTTCGCCGCGATGTCTGCGACAGCCTCGATTTGCCCTGCAAAGACATAGCCCGCCCCAAGGTAGAGCGTGATCCAAACGGCCTCTCCTGCAAGATCCGATAGGGTAAAGCGCAACCAGTGCATGCGTGCGGCTCCGGTTACGAGGTTCACATAGGGGCCAAGCGGGCTGAGGAGCCAGCGGCTCAGGAATACCGCCGAAACGCCATGGCGTTCTGTCATATAACGCGCGTTTCGGACCATTGCCGCCGGTTTGCCCTTGAGACGATCCAGCCGCGCAGACCCTGCGCGACCCATTGCATAACCAACTTGATCGCCCGCCACCGCACCGGCCAATGCCAGCCCTGCCACTGCTGGTCCGGAAAAATCGCCCGCGGCTATGAAAGCACCCGCCGCCAGCATGATTAGCGACGAAGGTATCGGCATGGCAAGGCAGCTAAGGAACGTAGCGAGCCCGACAATGTATAGCCCGTAGATGGGGACCAGCCCAAGCAAAGCCTCGATCATTGTCCCGCCCTATGTGCGGCAATCACCGCCTCAATCTGGGCGGTCAGCTCTTGCAGGGGAATTCCGTTGTCCTCGGCGATTTGTTCAAGAGTCTTTCCTTCGCCCGGCCGGGCGAGGTCTCCAAGCGTCTGCAACAGGTCACCGCGCGGTATATCCAGGAGTGGGCGACATAGCCTGGTGTCATCCAGCCCTGCAC
>JABDPT010000174.1 GCA_013042605.1 Paracoccaceae bacterium | reverse complement strand
TGGCGCTTTTGCCCAAGGATGCCGCCGATGCGCGCCCCGCCATCCTCGAAATCCGGCCCGGGACCGGCGGGGAAGAGGCCGCCCTATTCGCGGGCGACCTTTTGCGCATGTACCAACGCTATGCCGAGGCACGCGGCTGGAAGGTCGAGATTGTCGAACTGGCGGAGACCGAGCTTGGCGGCATCAAGGAAGTGATCGCCAATATCCGGGGCGATGGCGTGTTCGCGCGGATGAAATACGAAAGCGGCGTGCACCGGGTTCAGCGCGTACCGACGACCGAGTCGGGCGGGCGTATCCACACCTCTGCGGCAACCGTTGCGGTCCTGCCCGAGGCCGAGGACGTGGATATCGACATCGATCCGTCCGATCTGCGCATCGACACGATGCGCGCCAGTGGGGCCGGGGGGCAGCACGTCAACACCACAGACAGCGCGGTGCGGATCACCCATGTGCCGACGGGGCTTGTGGTGACAAGCTCCGAGAAAAGCCAGCATCAGAACCGCGCAATCGCGATGCAGGTCCTGCGCGCCCGGCTTTATGACATCGAACGCCAGCGCGCGGATGCCGAACGCGCCGCCGACCGCAAGGCGCAGGTGGGCTCGGGCGACCGATCCGAACGCATCCGCACCTATAATTTCCCGCAGGGCCGGATGACGGACCACCGGATCAACCTGACGCTCTACAAGCTCGATCAGGTGATGCAGGGCGATCTGGACGAGGTGATCGATGCGCTGATCGCCGACGATCAGGCGGGCAAGCTGGCCGAAAGCGGGCTATGACCATCGTCGCTGGCATCACCGGGGCCGATGCGTTGCGCACCGCCGTCGCGCAACTGCGGCAGGCGGGGGTCGAGACACCCGAGCGCGATGCGCGGCGCTTGCTGTCCTGGGCCATCAACGAACCGGCGGACCGACTGGCCCTTGCCTTGCCCGAAACGCTCGACAGTGACAGTGCGGCACATTTTCGGGCGGCGATCGACAAACGCGTGGCCCGCATTCCGGTCAGCCATATCACTGGACGGCGGCTTTTCTGGGGGCGCGAGTTCCATGTGGATGGAACCGTGCTTGACCCGCGCCCCGAGACCGAAACGCTGATCGCCGAGGCTTTGGCCCATCCCTTCGAGCGGGTGCTTGATCTTGGTACCGGGTCCGGCTGCATTCTCATCACGCTTCTGGCCGAGCGCCCGCGCGCGATCGGGACGGGTACCGATCTGTCGGACAAGGCGCGCACCATGGCCGAGGCGAACGCCACGGCCCTTGCGGTATCGGACCGGGCCGAGTTCGTGACCTCGGATTGGTTCGATGGCGTTACGGGGCGCTATGATTTGATCGTGTCGAACCCGCCTTATATTGCCGCCGACGAGATGGCCGGGCTAGCCCCGGATGTCCGCGACTGGGAACCCGCGATGGCGCTGACCGATGGGGCCGACGGGCTGAGTGCCTATCGCGCGATTGCGGCCGGCGCGGGGCCGCATCTGACCCCTGGCGGGCGTCTTCTGGTAGAGATCGGGCCCACCCAGGCGGCGGCGGTGACAGGGCTTTTTTCGACCGCAGGTCTTGAAGAGATCACGGTGCATCCCGATCTGGATGGACGTGACAGGGTTGTCAGCGCGCGCAGAAATCGCGCATAACGCTGCGCGATAATTCGCAAATCGTCCTGTTTTCTGCCTTTAATTGGGCAGATTCCCCTTGTCTTACTGGGGACAGCATGTTTACTGAACATATGCGGGCGGTGGGACGCAGTCCGGTGTCCCCCTCGCCATTAGCCAACACATCGCAGGATCCAGCGGCCACTTGTGGCCGACGCGCATACCGCAACCGGACCCTGCCAACGCCATAACAAGGCTGGAACAAAGACCATATGAGATCTTCGAAGCAACGTTCGCGGTCGAAATCGAACCGCAACCGTTCGATGGGCAACATCGTCAATCGGGTATTTGACAGCTCGGGCCCTGAGGGCAAGGTGCGCGGCACGCCGCAGCAGATCATCGATAAGTATAACCAGCTTGCCCGCGATGCGCAGCTTGCCGGCGACCGTGTCGCGGTTGAGAATTTCCAACAGCATTCAGAGCATTACACCCGCATGCTGAGCGAGGCGCAACGCGAACAGGATGCCCGTCGCGAACAGCAGGAACGCGAGCAAGAGGCCCGGCGCGAGCAGCAAGAGCGCGAGCGGGCCGAGCGCCAGCAAAACCAGCCGCAACAGCAACCGCAGCAGCGCGACAGCCGCGGTGGTGACGGCGATCAGGCGGAAACCACCGGCGGTGGCGGCGATGTGATCGACACGGCACCGGATCTACCGGATTCCGGTCTTGTCGAAACCCCCGAAAGCAAGCCGTCGCGCCCGCGTCGGTCACGCAAGCCGCGTGGGGATCAGCAACCGCAGGGTGGTGATACTGGCGGTGGCTCCGAGGCGCCCGAAGCCGCCGAGTAATCAGCCTGACATCTGGCGCGCGAGCGCGCAGAACTGTTCCACCGAAATCTCTTCGGCCCGTTGCGTCGGCTTGATGCCCGCAGCAACCAGTCTGTCTTCGATATCGGGCGCCTGTCCTTTGAGTGCCGCGCGCAGCATCTTGCGACGCTGGTTGAAGGCCGCGGCAACAATCCTGAACAAGACCGCCGGGTCCGCGGGATAGCGTGGTTCCTCAAGCCGCGTCAGGTGCACCACGGCCGAGCGAATCTTGGGCGGTGGCGTAAACGCCTCGGGCGGCAATTCCATCACGATCCGAGCATCTGTGCGCCATTGCGCCAGAACCGACAGCCGGCCATAGGCCTTGGATCCGGGGCGGGCAACGATCCGTTCGGCAACCTCGCGCTGGAACATCAGCGTCAGGCTTTGCCAGAAGGGCGGCCAGTCGGGCGGGTCAAGCCAGCGCGTCAAAAGCTCGGTTCCCACGTTATAGGGCAGGTTGGCCACGACATGGATCGGCGGAGTCAGATGGGCGAGCGGATCGATCTCCAGCGCGTCGCCGGACAGCACCTGAAGCCGCCCGGGATAGGCCTGCGCAATCTCGGTAAGTGCAGGCAGGCAGCGTTCGTCCTTTTCGATGGCCAGCACCCGGCGCGCGCCTTCCGCCAGAAGCCCGCGGGTAAGGCCACCGGGGCCGGGGCCAACCTCAAGCACATCCGCGCCGGTCAGATCACCCGCCTGCCGCGCGATCTTTGCGGTAAGGTTGAGGTCGAGAAGGAAGTTCTGGCCAAGCGATTTCCGCGCGCTCAGCCCGTGGGTGGCGATCACCTCGCGCAGTGGGGGTAGGGCGTCAATCGCGCTCACGACTGGTCCGGGGTTGCGCCGGAAACCCGCATCCGGCGTTCGGCCATCTCAGCCGCCATGCGCAATGCCGCGATCAG
>JABDPT010000169.1 GCA_013042605.1 Paracoccaceae bacterium | reverse complement strand
ACATGCCGGTCGAACAGCCTGCCGGCCTTGTCCTCGACACCTATCTGCCGCGCGAGGATGTGCGCGATGCGTTCGTGTCGCCGACTGTTCCGTCGCTTTCCGCCCTTGAGGCGGGCACGCTTGTGGGAACGTCAAGCCTGCGCCGCAAGGCGCAGCTTCTCAACCGGCGACCCGACCTGACTGTGGTCGAGTTTCGTGGCAATGTGCAGACACGTCTGAAAAAGCTGGAAGAAGGGGTGGCCGCCTGCACCTTTCTGGCCATGGCCGGGCTCAACCGTCTGGGAATGAGCCACGTCGCCACTGCGACCATCGAGACGCAGGACATGTTGCCCGCCGTGGCGCAGGGCGCCATCGGCATCGAGCGGCGCGGCGACGATGCCCGCGCTGCCGAAATGCTGGAGGCCATTCACGACGGCCCCACTGGGCATCGCCTTGCTGCCGAACGCGCCTTTCTGGCGGCGCTTGACGGGTCCTGCGAAACGCCGATTGCCGGGCTGGCCGAGTTGGATGGAGGCACATTGCGCCTGCGCGGGGAAATCCTGCGCACCGATGGATCGGAAGCGCTGGCTGACGATCAAAGCGGTGATATCGCCGACGGTCCCGAGATGGCCCGCGCGATGGCGCAGGGCCTTCTGGACAAGGCCGGCGACGGGTTCTTCGACTGGCGCTAGCGACGCGTCAGATCGCGGCGCTGTGCCCGTCCTGGTTCATCGAGAATGTATCCAGAAAACGCGCGATCATCCGTGTCAGCGGGCGCGCTTCGGGCCGGATCTCGATGCTAGTCGCCTCATGGGCAAGCATCTCGGGGAAGGCATCGTCGATCCCGTCGAGCCGTTTTGACAGCGCTTGCGGCGGTTCACCAAGCTCGGCGCCCAGTTCCTCAAAATCGATCCGAAACTCACACATCAGCTTGCCGATCATAGCCGCGCGGATCTTGTCTTCCGGCGTGAAGGCATGGCCGCGCGCCGTGGCCAGCTGTCCGTCGCGAATGGCCGCATGATAGCCCGAGGTCGCGGGGTTGTTCTGCGCGAAACCCTGCGGAAAGCGTGAAATCGACGAGGCACCGGTACCGATAAGCACGTTGGCCGGATCGTCGGTGTAACCCTGGAAATTCCGTTTCAGGCGACCTTCGCGATGCGCAACGGCAAGGCCGTCGTTCGGGCGGGCGAAGTGATCGATCCCGATCTCTTCATAGCCGTCCCAGACAAAAAGCTCGCGGGCGGTTTCATAAAGCTCAAGCCGCGCTTCGGGGGCTGGCAGCGCCTCGGTGGGGATCAGCGACTGACGCCGCGCCATCCATGGCACATGCGCGTAACCATAAAGCGCCACGCGGTCGGGTGACAGGGTCAGCACCTTTTGCACGCTGTCCGAGATACGGGCCTCGGTCTGGTGGGGCAGCCCATAAAGAATGTCGACGTTCAGGCTTTTGACCCCGCGGTCGCGCAAACCGTCGGCGGCGGCCTTTGTGATGTCAAAGCTTTGCGGCCGGCCGATCGTGGCCTGAATATCGGGGTCGAAATCCTGCACCCCGATGCTGGCGCGGTTCATACCGCATTCCACAAGCGCATCCATCCGGTCGTCGTCGATCTCGTTCGGATCGATCTCGACCGAAAACTCTGCATCCTCGGCGAAGGGCGCGACGTCCGTGGCCGCGCGTGCCAGATCGCGAATCATATCCGCGTCAAGAAGCGTCGGCGTGCCCCCGCCCCAGTGCAATCGGCTGAGCGTAACGCCCGATGGCAGCCGCTCGGCCACCATCTCAAGTTCTTTTTTCACGATGTCGAGGTAGCCCCTCACCGGCGCAGATGTCGATGTGCCTTGCGTTCGGCAGGCGCAAAACCAGCACAGTCGGCGGCAAAACGGGATATGGACGTAAAGCGATATCACTTCACCGGTCGGAATCTCCGAAATCCAGCGCGCCATGTCTTGCGGACCTATGCAGGAATTGAAATGATTGGCCGTCGGATAACTGGTATACCGAGGAACGCGTGCGTCGAAGAGACCCAAGCGGCGGAGTTGCGTGACACTGTCCATGTGCCTAGATTTCTGAACAGTTGCGAGGGGACGCCTTGATCTCGATCAACCGGGCGTAGATTTAAGAATGAACAAGAGCGTCATTGATCTGAACGAGTGTACCAATTGCCCGATCCGTCATCGCGCCGTTTGCGCGCGCTGTGAGACGGATGAACTCGAACAGCTCGAGAGCATGAAATACTATCGCAATTACAGCGCGGGTCAGACGATGATCTGGGCTGGCGACAAGATGGATTTCGTGGCGTCGGTTGTGGTCGGTGTCGCGACGCTTTCACAGACAATGGAAGACGGGCGCACGCAGATGGTCGGGCTTTTGCTGCCGTCAGACTTCATCGGGCGTCCGGGGCGGGACATCGCGCCTTATAACGTGACGGCGGTGTCGGATGTGACGGTCTGCTGTTTCCGAAAAAAACCTTTTGAAAATATGCTGGTAACGACGCCGCATGTGGGCCAACGCCTGCTTGAAATGGCGCTGGATGAGCTTGATGCGGCGCGCGAGTGGATGTTGCTTCTGGGCCGCAAAACTGCGCGTGAAAAGATCGCCAGTCTGATCGCCATTATCGCACGCCGGGATAACGAGGCGAAATCGGCGATACCCGGCGGTCAGATGAGTGTTGATCTGCCGCTCACGCGCGAGGCGATGGCGGACTATCTGGGCCTTACGCTTGAAACGGTGAGCCGACAGGTCTCCGCTCTCAAACGTGAGGGGATCATCGAACTCGAGGGCAAGCGCCGGGTCATCATTCCCGATATCGATGTCCTGATGGACGAAACGGGCGACGATAGCGACGGTGGGCCGCTTATCTGACGCGCCTAGTGCGCGATCAGCATCGGCACTTCGGTCATTTCAAGCATATTGCGTGTGGCTCCTCCAAGGATCGCCTCGCGAAAGCGCGAGTGGCCATAGGCACCCATGACAACAAGATCGGCATTCTTGTCCTGGCAATGACGGCACAGGATATCCGAGATCCGCGGCATGGTCTTTGCGAGAACCGAGATGTCGCCGCGGATGCCATGACGCGACAGCATTTCCGCCAATGCCCCGCCCGGATCCGACCGGTCGGCCGCATGGGCAGGCGGGTCGATGATTGCCACGTCCACGGATTTCGCCTCTTTCAATAGGGGCATCGCGGCGCGAATGGCCGCCAGCGACTCGGTGCTTTCGTTCCAGGCGATGATCACGGAACTGGCCTCGGGCGCGGTTGTCACCCCATCGGGCAGAATCATGACCGGGGTTCGTGTGCGGAAAAGTGCGCTTTCAACAATCACCACATCTTCGACCGACCTGTCCTTGCCATAGGGTTTGGGAAGCACGACCAGGTCGGCAAGTTGCGCGCGTTCCCCGATCACCGGGGCAAGGGCGCCGATCTGGGCGGTGATGGTGATCACTTCCCACGAGATCGACCAAACGCCCATCGCGCTGCGTACAGCCTTTTCGTTTTCCTTCCCTTCGGCTTCGGCATCGGCCAGCGTTTGCTGAAGCGCCATCGCGTTGGCACCGCCATAATAGGCGCCCGGATTGGTGTGATCGATACCAAGGCACACGATGGTCAGGTGCGCGTCGTTTTTTTCAGCGATGGAGGCGGCGGCGAGCACACAATCCATATCTGTTTTGTGGTTCTGGACGAATGTCACGATCGATTTGTAAGCCATCGGACGCCTCCTTCTTGTTTCGCATGCGAATACAGCATCTTCGCGTGCGGCTCAGGGTGCGACATTGACGTTGGTCAAGGAATTGGCCGATTTGTTTTGACCTACATCAAAGCTGAAAGCCGGCGCTGCGTCCATGCAATGAGCAACGAGCCGGGTGAACGGAGGCAATCCGTATATCCGGGTAACGGACGAAGGGACGCAGGATGTGGGATTACGTTAAGCTTGTTGCACTTGGCCTCATCGCGCTTTTGGCGGCTATTGCTGCCAACTATGCGCGGGACGTGCCGTACATGGTGCATGCGATCTTAATCATGCTTGTCGCCGGCGGTTTGTTCTTGTGGACAATCCGCGGGATTGGCGAGCCAAAGCCGGTGGTCGATACCTCAGGTTATATGGACGACGTGGTGCGGGCGGGCGTAATCGCGACGGCCTTCTGGGGTGTCGTCGGCTTTCTGGCGGGAACGTTCATCGCGTTTCAGCTAGCCTTCCCGGGGCTGAACTTCGAATGGGCGCAAGGCTATATGAACTTCGGCCGCTTGCGTCCCCTGCACACCTCGGCGGTGATTTTCGCCTTTGGCGGCAATGCGCTTTTGTGCACGTCCTTCTACATCGTTCAACGCACCAGCGCGGTGCGCCTTTGGGGCGGCAACCTCGCGTGGTTCGTGTTCTGGGGCTATAACCTCTTCATCGTTCTGGCCGCGACCGCATATCTTCTGGGATCGACCCAGGGCAAGGAATATGCCGAACCGGAATGGTACATTGACCTGTGGCTGACGGTTGTCTGGGTGGCCTATCTTCTGGTCTTCCTCGGCACGCTGATGACTCGCAAGGTCAAGCACATCTATGTCGCGAACTGGTTCCTGCTCAGCTTCATCGTGACGGTCGCGATGCTGCACATCGTCAACAACCTGTCGCTTCCGGTCAGCATCTTCGGGTCCCGCTCGGTTCAGCTGTTTGCCGGGGTGCAGGATGCGATGACGCAGTGGTGGTACGGCCACAACGCTGTGGGCTTCTTCCTGACTGCCGGGTTCCTTGGGATGATGTACTACTTCGTGCCGAAACAGGCCGAACGTCCGGTCTTCAGTTACAAGCTGTCGATCATCCACTTCTGGGCGCTGATCTTCCTGTATATCTGGGCTGGTCCGCACCACCTGCATTACACCGCTCTGCCTGACTGGGCCTCGACCCTTGGCATGGTGTTCTCGGTCGTGCTGTGGATGCCCAGCTGGGGCGGCATGATCAACGGCCTGATGACGCTTTCGGGCGCGTGGGACAAGCTGCGCACCGACCCGATCATCCGGATGATGGTGGTGTCCATCGGTTTCTACGGCATGTCGACCTTCGAAGGCCCGATGATGTCGATCCGTGCAGTCAACTCGCTGTCGCACTATACCGACTGGACCATCGGTCACGTTCATTCCGGCGCGCTTGGCTGGAACGGAATGATCACCTTCGGCGCGCTTTACTTCCTTGTGCCACGCCTTTGGAACCGTGAACGCCTTTATAGCCTGGCGCTTGTGAACTGGCACTTCTGGCTCGCCACGATCGGTATCGTTCTTTACGCGTCGTCGATGTGGGTTACCGGCATCATGGAAGGCCTGATGTGGCGCGAAGTGGATGCGCAGGGTTTCCTCGTGAACTCTTTCGCCGACACCGTGGCCGCGAAGTTCCCGATGTACGTGGTGCGCGCTTTGGGTGGGGTCCTGTTCCTCGCCGGTTCCGTCATCATGTGCTACAACCTCTGGATGACCGTGCGTCGTTCCCCGGCCAAAGAGGCCGAGGCACCGACCATGGCTCCGGCTGAATGAGGAGGGTCGGAGACATGGGTATTCTCGACAAACACAAGATCCTGGAGACCAACGCCACGCTTCTTTTGGTGGGGTCTCTGGCGGTGGTCACCATCGGTGGCATCGTGGAAATCGCACCGCTCTTCTACCTGGAGAACACGATCGAGGATGTAGAGGGCATGCGCCCCTACTCCCCGCTCGAACTGACCGGGCGCGAGATCTATATCCGCGAAGGCTGCTATGTCTGCCACAGCCAGATGATCCGGCCGATGCGGGACGAGGTCGAACGCTATGGCCACTATTCGCTGGCGGCGGAATCGCAATACGACCACCCATTCCAATGGGGGTCAAAGCGGACCGGGCCCGATCTGGCCCGGGTCGGCGGGCGGTATTCGGATGACTGGCACGTGGATCACTTCACCGATCCGCAATCGGTCGTCCCGGAATCGGTGATGCCGAAATACGGCTATCTTCTCGATAACCTGATCCGGCCCACCTACATCACCGACCTGTTGAATGCACACCGCATGGTGGGTGTTCCCTATACCGACGAGATGATCGCCAACGCGGCGGCCGACTTTGAGGTGCAGGCCGATCCCGAAGGTGACTGGGACGGGCTGGTGGAACGCTATCCCGGGGCGCAGGTTCGCAACTTCGACAGCGAGCCGGGCATTTCCGAGATGGATGCGCTGATCGCGTACATGCAGATGCTGGGCACGCTGGTCGATTTCTCGACCTTCACGCCCGACGCAAGCCGCTGACGGAGGGGATGAAATGGATACCTATTCCCTTCTTCGCGAAATCGCCGACAGCTGGGCGCTTTTGGCCCTCTTCGGCTTTTTCATCGGCGCAGTGATCTGGGCGTTCCGGCCCGGCAGCCAACGCGTTCACAAGGAAACGGCCAACATCCCGTTCCTGCAACATGACGACAAACCGGCCTCGGACGACTATGCGCTCGACGCCAACGGACAGGAGGCGCAGCAATGAGCAAGACGCCGGAAAAGAAAGACGAGGTCGAAACCACAGGCCACATCTGGGACGGGATCGAAGAGTATAACAACCCGCTTCCGCGCTGGTGGCTGTGGACCTTCTACGCAACCTGTATCTGGGGTCTTCTCTACACGATTGCCTATCCGGCATGGCCGCTGATCAGTCAGGCGACGCCGGGGCTTCTGGGTTTCTCGACCCGCGCATTGGTGGCCGAGGATATCGAAGAGGTAAATCAGGCCAACGCGGCGCTGACGGAACGTTTGGCCACGGTCGAGCTGGCCTCGATCTCGGACGATCCAGAGTTGATGAACTATGCGGTGAACGGCGGGGCGGCGATCTTCCGCGCCAACTGTTCGCAGTGCCACGGTTCGGGTGCGGCCGGGGTGCAGGCGTCGGGCTATCCCAACCTGCTTGACGACGACTGGATCTGGGGCGGTCAGATCGAAGACATCGCCTGGACAGTTGCCCACGGGATCCGCAACGAACAGTCGCCTGATGCCCACTGGTCTGAAATGCCCGCCTTCGGTGAGATCCTCGAAGAAGGCGAGATCGCATCGGTCGTGAATTATGTGCTTCAGTTGTCGGGTCAGGAACACGACGCAGCCGCCGCCACGGCAGGCGCAAAGATATATCTCGACCAATGCTCGGCCTGCCACGGCGAGCAAGGGATGGGCGATGTCGGTGTCGGTGCGCCCAACCTGTCGGATGCGATCTGGCTTTATGGCGGCGATGTCGAAACGCTGACCGAGACGATCACCTATAGCCGCTTTGGCGTGATGCCGGCCTGGTCCGAGGAATACCGCCCCGGTCAGGGCCTGACGGACGCCGAGATCAACGCGGTGGCCACCTATGTTCACCAGCTTGGCGGCGGTGAGTAACGAACACCCATTCTGGCGGTAACGCCAGAAGCATCACGCAAGCCCCCGATCCTGTTCGCGCGTTTTCCGGGGCCTGCGATGCGGGACGGCGGTGTCTTCGGGCACCGCCGTTTCTCGTTTCTTTAGCTGAGATCAGATGAAGAACACATCGGGCTCTTCGACGTCGTCGTAGTCGTCGTGATAGTGATGATCGTCGTCGGGAATATCGAGCACGGGCACCAGATCGCTGATTGCATAGACCACGCTTTCTTCGGTCGCGATCTCGGGCGCTCGGGCCGCCGCGACTGTCGTGCTGTCATCGTCTGAACCGCCCCCGAAGAGCGACCGAAACAGGTCGAAGAACCAGCTGAAGAAGTTGCCCCCGTCGTCGTCTGCGACCGGTGCAGGTGCGGGGTCTTCCGGGGCAGAAGGCGCCGACGGGGCGGGTGGCGGAGTCGGGTCCGGCGTCGGGTCAAACGCAACAACCGTCGGCGCCGGCGTGGGGCCGGGGTCTACGGCAACCGGGACCGCCCCGCCAGCCGGTCCGTAAAGCTCGATGATCCCGGCGATATCACCATCGCCGAGGGTATTCGTCGAGATTACCGGGTTCATGATCTCGGACGTATCGTTCACATGCTCCAGCCCCAGCACGTGACCCACCTCGTGCAGAGCCACGGCGAAGAAACTGAGGTCGGTTTCCCCGAAGGGCGCCCATTCCTCAAGGCTGTCCATGGTGATCCGGCCCGAAATGTACTGATCCGTGCCCGGAAGAACGTAATAGCTGACGCTGGCCTGACCCACGGTCGATCCGCTGAGCGGACCCATGACCACATCAACATCCGCATCGCCGGTGGTGTACTCGAAATCGATATTTGCCACATCTTCCCACGCTTGAAACGCATCGGCCATGGCAAATTGAAAGTCCGCCTCGTCATAGCGGGTTTCGTCGTAGTTCAGCGCAGACCCGAAATCCGACGACCACGTGATTGTTCCCGACCCGGTACCAATGCCGCCTGCCCCCCATTTGGCATCGTCATAGGAAAAGCTCATCTCAGTCTCCCGATCCTGCGGTTCAGGGGGTGATCAGGCACCCCGGGCCGATAATTTTCAGGAAACATCGCGCGGGGAAAATGTGGCTAAATTGAGGTTATCGGGCTTTTTTCGCGTCTATCTGGCGAGAATTCGCTTGCGCCGTGGGGGTGATTGTTTCCGAAACGGGAATGGCGCCAAAGCCAATGCGGGCATCGCCTGCGTCACGGTCGGGTTTTGACCTGCATCAAGGAGTGGCGGGGTCAAACATGGGAAGCGTTTAACGCGAACAGTATCCGGATGTAGTCAATGTCATCGTCAGAAGAACCAAGCCTTTATGCGGCACGCGAACCCGTATTTCCACGCCGGGTGTCGGGAAAGTTCCGCAATCTGAAGTGGTGGATCATGGCGATCACGCTCGGCATCTATTACCTCACGCCGTGGATCCGGTGGGATCGCGGCCCCGAATTGCCCGATCAGGCAGTACTGGTCGACATGGCCGGGCGGCGCTTTTTCTTCTTCTGGATCGAGATCTGGCCGCACGAGTTCTATTTCGTCGCCGGTCTGCTGATCATGGCCGGGCTGGGGCTCTTCCTCTTTACCTCGGCGCTTGGGCGCGTCTGGTGCGGCTATACCTGCCCGCAAACGGTCTGGACGGACCTCTTCGTGCTGGTCGAACGCTGGCTCGAAGGCGATAGAAACGCCCGCGTCCGCCTGTGGAACGCCAAGTGGGACGCGCGCAAGGTGCGCCTGCGGATCACGAAATGGACGATCTGGCTTCTGATCTCCATCGCGACCGGCGGGGCCTGGGTGTTCTATTTCACCGATGCGCCGACGCTTCTGGTCGACCTGCTGACCTTCAGCGCGCATCCGATCGCCTATACGACGATCGCCGTCCTGACCGCGACGACGTTTGTGTTTGGCGGGTTCGCCCGGGAACAGATCTGTATCTATGCCTGCCCATGGCCGCGCATTCAGGCCGCGATGATGGACGAAGACACGATCACCGTGGCCTACCGGGAATGGCGGGGCGAACCGCGTGGCAAGCACCGCAAAACCGAAGGCGCCGAAGCGCTGGGCGATTGCATCGACTGCAATGCCTGCGTGAACGTCTGCCCCATGGGCATCGATATCCGCGATGGCCAGCAACTTGCCTGCATCACCTGCGCACTTTGCATCGACGCTTGTGACGATGTGATGGCAAAGATCGGCAAACCGCGCGGGCTTGTCGATTACATCGCACTTACCGATGAGCTAGCCGAACGCGAGGGTAAGAAACCGCGCCAGATCTGGAAGCATATCCTGCGCCCGCGTACGATCCTTTACACCGCACTTTGGTCGCTTGTGGGTATCGGACTTGTCATTGCGCTTTTCGTCCGGCACGAGATCGATGTGACCGTCGCCCCGATCCGCAACCCGACCTATGTCACGCTGTCCGACGGGTCGATCCGCAACAGCTATGACGTGCGGCTTCTCAACAAGCATGGCGAAACGCGCACGTTCCGGGTGTCTTTGACAGGTGATCCGTCTTTGCGCATTCAGCTTGAGGGAACGCCTTACGAAACGGTCGATGTGCCGGCCAACGAACAGAAACTTCAGCGCGTCTATGTCGTGGCCCCGCGCGGGTCGGACCCGGCGCTTAGTGAACGCAGCGAATTCCGCTTCTGGGTCGAAGATCTGTCGAACGGGGAACGCGTGCACAAGGACACTGTCTTTAACGGAGTAGCCCAATGACGACTGCCCCCATCACCGGCCGCAAGGTCTTTATCTTCACGGCGTCGGCCTTTGGCGTGATCATCGCCGTCAATCTGGTCATGGCCTATATGGCGGTGTCGACCTTCCCCGGGCTTGAAACCAAGAACAGCTATGTTGCGAGCCAAAGTTTCGATGAAGATCGCGCCGCACAGCTTGCCCTGCAATGGACGGTGGCCGCGGATGTCGAGGGTGACGCCCTCGTGCTGTCGATCACCGATCAGGCCGGGGTCCCAGTCGAAGTGGCCGCACTCGAGGCGACGTTTGGCCGTGCGACCCATGTCAACGACGACATGACGCCAGAGTTCACCTTCGTGAACGGGCGCTATGTGGCGCCGGTTGACGTCGCACCCGGCAACTGGAACCTGCGCATGCTTGCCACGGCCAACGATGGCACCAAGTTCCGCCAGCGCGTCGTCGTCTATATCCGGCCTAAGACGTAATGACCCTCGCCGAAGTCCCCCGTTCTGGCGCAGGCTGTCCGGCCTGTGTCGCAGCGCCCGCCGCGGAAGAGATTGCCGCGCGGGCGTCGGAACGTGCGGGACCGGCCAGTATTCAGCTTTCGCTGCCGACGATCCATTGCGCGGGCTGCATCTCGGCCGTTGAGCGCGGTCTTGAAGCCGCGCCAGGGGTGCGCGAGGCGCGGGTGAACCTGACGCTGAAGCGTGTCTATGTCGAGGCTGAGCCGGGGGTGACGCCCGAGGCGCTCATCGGGCGGCTTGAGGGGATCGGATACGAGGCGCACGAGCTTGATAGCGCCGTGCTTGCGGCCACCGAAAATGACAAGGCCGGACGCGATCTCTTGATGTATCTCGCGGTGGCGTTCTTTGCGAATATGAACGTGATGCTCTTGTCGGTGGCGGTCTGGTCGGGGGCCGAGGATGCCACGCGCGACCTCTTCCACTGGATATCCGCCGCGATCACCATTCCCACGGTCATCTTCTCGGGCCAGCCGTTCTATCGCAGTGCGGCCAAGGCGTTGCGCGGTCGGCGGCTCAACATGGATGTGCCGATCTCGCTGGCGATCATTCTGGCGGTTGGCCTGTCGCTTTGGGAAACCTCGCTAAGCGGGCATCACGCCTATTTCGACGCGGCCTTGTCGCTCACCTTCTTCCTGCTTCTGGGCCGCTATCTGGACCACCGCACACGCGCCTCGGCCCGGTCCGCGGCACAGGAATTGGCCGCGCTCGAAGTGCCGCGCGCGGTGCGGGTCGTGGACGGTGTCGAAGACACCGTGCGGGTCACCGAACTGGCACCGGGCGACCACGTGTTGGTGCGCCCCGGTGCGCGGGTGCCGGTCGATGGCGTCGTCGCGTACGGTACAAGCGAAATCGACCGCTCGCTGATGACCGGAGAGAGCCTGCCGGTCTTTGCCGGACCCGACGCCGTGGTCCATGCCGGAGAGATCAACCTGACCGGGCCCCTGACCGTTTCGGTCACCGCGGCGGGGCAGGACACAGCGCTTCATCGCATCGCCGATCTGGTGGCCGTCGCCGAAAGCGGGCGGGCCAATTACAACTCGCTCGCCGATCGCGCGGCGCGGCTATACGCGCCGGTCGTGCACCTGATGGCGCTGGCGGCCTTCGTCGCCTGGATGTGGATCAGCGGGGGCGATATGCGCCTGTCTCTGAATATCGCGGTGGCGACGCTGATCATCACCTGCCCCTGCGCAATGGGCCTTGCGGTGCCGGCGGTGACGACGGCGGCCTCGGGCCGGCTCTATCGCAAGGGGCTGCTGATCAAGAGCGGCACGGCGATGGAGCGTTTGGCCGAGATCGACACGGTCGTTTTCGACAAGACCGGCACGCTTACCATGGGCCTGCCTGTGCCGGATGATCTGGGCGCGCATGGGTCCGGTAACCTGAGTGTGGCGCTTGGGCTGGCGCAAGCCTCGTCGCATCCGCTGGCGCTGGCACTGGCCGAGGCGGCACGGGCGACCGGGATCGACCCCACACCGCTTGAGGATGTGCGCGAGGTGCCGGGCTATGGAGTTGAAGCGACGTTGAACGGCGCCCGTTTCCGCCTTGGCCGGGCCGACTGGGTAGGGGCCGATGCGGTGGACCGGACGGCGACGTATCTCAGCACACCCACCGGGACAGTCGCGTTCACCTTCACGGATGCCCTGCGCCCGGGTGCAGAGGCGGCGGTCGCTGCCTTCCGCGCCATGGGCGCGCGGATCATGCTGGTCTCGGGCGATGCGCCCGCGCCGGTCGAAGCCTTCGCCGCACGGATCGGCATCGACGACGTGCGCGCCCAGGCCACGCCGGAAGACAAGGCGCGCTTGGTGCAGGGCCTCACCAACAACGGTGCGCGCGTGTTGATGGTCGGGGATGGTCTCAATGACACCGCAGCACTTAGCGCCGCACATGTCTCTATCTCACCAGCTACCGCGCTGGATGCGGCGCGCGTCGCATCGGATATCGTGTTTCTGGGTAAGGATTTCACGCCACTGGGCGATGCGTTGACCACCGCCGTGAAGGCCCGCGCCCGAATTCAGGAAAACTTCACGATTTCGACGATCTACAACGTCATCGCCGTGCCGATCGCGCTTCTGGGTTTTGCCACGCCCCTTGCGGCGGCACTTGCGATGTCCCTCTCGTCGATCTCGGTGTCGCTCAACGCGATGCGGCTGCGCTGATGGATGTGCTGGTCTACCTCATCCCGATCTCGCTCTTTCTGGGCGGGCTGGGGCTGGCCGCGTTTTTCTGGGCACTCAAAGCGCGCCAGTTCGACGACCCAGAGGGCGACAGCCGTCGCATCCTGACCGGCGACTACGACGACAAGCCGAAAGACTAGTCCTCGGCCTGTTCGATCAGGGCCAGAACGCTGGGTCCGATCCCCTCCACGATCCGTTCGACCCCGGCGGCATTGGGGTGAATGCCGTCACCTTGCATGTAGAGGCGCAGGGCGCCGTTCCGATCGGTTTCCGCGGTCAGAGGCGCCAGAAAATCGGGATAGAGCAGGGTATCATATTGGGCCGAAAGCTCGGGAAATATCGCCTCGAACGCCGCCTTGAAGTCAGCCCCATAATTGCCCGGCGCCTCGAGCCCGACCAATAGAACCGGCAGGTCGCGCGCCTGCGCCGCGGCAAGAATGCCGTCAAGGTTCGACCGGCTGAGCGCCGGGTCGATCCCGCGCAACAGGTCATTGCCGCCAAGTGCCACGATCAGCCCGTCGACATCCGGCGTCAGCGTCCAGTCGACGCGCGCCAACCCGCCCGAGGTCGTGTCCCCCGATACGCCAGCATTGATCAGCGCCACCTCTGCGCCCTGCTCCCTTAGCCAGCCTTCGAGCCGAGGCACAAAGCCCTGATCGGGGACAAGCCCGTAGCCTTGCGTTAAGCTATCACCAAGCGCGGCGATGGTGACCGGTTCGGAAATCGCCGGCGTGGCGACGACCACAAGCGCCGCCAAAAGGTTGCGCCCGCGCGCAATCGCCCCATATCCCGAGGTACGCGCCCGTTGAAGGACACCGCCCATGTCAGACACGATTTTGAGCCTTGATGATGCCCGGCTGTCGCTGGCCGGAAACTCCGGACAGGTCGATATCCTGCGGGGCATCACGCTTGAGGTGGCGCGCGGTGAAACGTTGGGTCTGATCGGGCCATCGGGGTCGGGCAAGTCATCGCTCCTTATGCTTATGGGCGGGCTCGAGCGCGCGACAAGTGGTCGGATCATCGCCCTTGGGCATGATCTGACGGCACTGGGCGAAGATGCGCTGGCCCGCTTTCGCCGGGAACATATGGGGGTGGTTTTCCAATCCTTCCACCTGATTCCGACAATGACGGCGCTGGAAAATGTGGCGACGCCGCTGGAACTGGCCGGTCACGGGGATGCGTTCGACCGCGCGGCGGCGGAACTTGCGCTGGTCGGGCTGGCCGACCGGATGGACCATTACCCAACGCAGATGTCGGGCGGCGAACAGCAGCGCGTGGCTTTGGCCCGCGCGGCCGCCCCGCGCCCCGATATCCTTTTGGCGGATGAGCCCACCGGCAACCTCGATGGCGCAACCGGTGAGGCGATCATGGACCTTCTATTCGGTCTGCGCGACCGGCACGGGTCCACCCTTGTGCTGGTTACCCATGCGCGCGAATTGGCCGAACGCTGTGACCGTATTGTCAGGCTGCGCGACGGGTTGATCGACACGGGCGAGGCCCCGGCACGGGCCGCCGAATGACCCTTCCCATTGCGTTTCGCATCGCCGGGCGCGAGTTGCGCGGGGGGCTGGCCGGGTTCCGGGTGTTTCTGGCCTGCCTTGCCTTGGGCGTGGCCGCGATTGCCGCCGTGGGTACCGTGCGCGAAAGCATCAATGCGGGGCTTGAACGCGAAGGCGCGGTCATATTGGGCGGTGACGCCTCTATCGGTCTGACCTATCGCTTCGCAGAACCCGAGGAACGCGCGTGGATCGAAAGCGTATCCGAGACCGTGTCCGAGATCGTCGATTTCCGTTCCATGGCGGTGGTCGAGCGGGGTGAGGTCGTCGAACGGGGGCTGACGCAGGTAAAGGCGGTCGACGACGCCTATCCGCTTTACGGGACGGTCGGGATTGAGCCCGAGAGTGACTTCATGGCGGCGCTGGACGGCACCGGCGGCCTTCCCGGCGCGGTGATGGACCGTGTTCTGGTTGACCGCCTGGGCCTGGCCCCCGGCGATACCTTTCGTCTGGGCACGCAGGACTTCGTCCTGTCGGCAGTTCTGACGCGAGAGCCGGACGGGGCAGGGGGCGGGTTCGGTCTTGGCCCGCGCACCATCGTGCGCACGACTGCCCTTGCCAATTCGGGCCTTCTGCAACCCGGGACCCTGTTCGACACCGCCTATCGCATGCGACTTGATCCCGGCACAGACCTTGCGACCCTTCAGGCGCAGGCGGCCACCGCCCTTGAGGGTGCCGGCCTGCGCTGGCGCGATGCGCGCAACGGTGCGCCGGGGGTGGCGGAATTCGTCGACCGGCTGGGCGCGTTTCTTGTGCTGGTCGGTCTTGCCGGTCTTGCCGTCGGCGGCGTCGGCGTGTCGGCGGCGGTGCGCGCCTATCTCGACACCAAGATCGGCGTGATCGCGACGCTCAAGACCCTTGGCGCCGACCGGCGTACGGTATTTTTGACCTATTTCCTGCAAATCGGTGCGCTGACCGTGCTGGGCATCGCGCTTGGGCTGTTGCTTGGCGCGGTCGCGCCGCTGGCGTTGGCCCCGGTGATCGAGGCGCGCTTGCCTGTCCCCGCAGCCTTTGGCGTGCACCCCGGCCCTCTTGTCGAAGCGGCGATCTATGGCGCACTCACCGCGCTTCTCTTCACGCTTTGGCCGCTCGCCCGAACCGAGGAGGTGCGCGCCGCCGCCCTTTTTCGCGACGCGGTGTTCCGGCCCACCGGGCTGCCACGGCCAATCTGGGTGGCGATCACGCTGGCGCTGCTCGGACTTCTGGTAAGCCTTGCCGCGTGGCTGTCGGGCCTTGCCATGCTGACGCTTTGGGCCGCCATCGGCATGGTCGCGGCCTTTCTCGCCCTGATCGCAGCATCGCTTGGCGTGCGCCGCCTTGCCCGGCGTCTGGCCCGGTCGCAGGCGATGCGCGGGCACACCACGGCGCGCATGGCCTTTGGCTCGGTTGGTGGGCCGGGGTCGGAGACCACCTCTGTCGTCATCTCTTTGGGGCTGGGTCTTTCGGTTCTGGCCGCCATCGGTCAGATCGACAGCAACCTGCGCGGCGCGATTGCCCGCGACCTGCCCGAGGTCGCGCCTTCCTATTTCATCGTCGATATCCAGAACGATCAGATGGACGGGTTCCGCGCCCTCCTCGATGCCAACCCGGCGGTCGAGGATGTGCAAAGCGCACCGATGCTGCGCGGGATCATCACCCAGATCAATGGGCGACCGGCGGCCGAGGTCGCGGGCGATCACTGGGTGCTGGAAGGCGACCGCGGCATCACCTATTCTGCCACCCCGCCGGAAGGCGCGGTGATCACGGCCGGGCAATTCTGGGACGCCGATTACACCGGCCCCCCGCAGGTCAGCTTTGCCGCCGAAGAGGCCGAGGAAATGGGCCTGACCCTTGGTGATAAGATCACGATCAACGTGCTGGGCCGCGATATCGAGGCCGAGATCACCAGCTTTCGCGAGGTCGACTTCTCGACCGCCGGGATCGGGTTCATCCTGTCGATGAACCCCGGTGCCCTGGCCGGTGCGCCCCATACGCATATCGCCACGATCTATGCCGAAGAGGCCGCGGAGGGCGCGATCCTGCGCGACCTGGCCAGCGCTTATCCCAACATCACCGCCATTCGAGTGCGCGATGCCATCGACCGCGTGACGGATGTGTTGGGCGGCATCGCGGCAGCGGTGACCTATGGCGCGCTGGCGACGCTGATCACCGGGGGCATCGTCCTGATCGGTGCCGCTGCGGCGGGTGAGCGGGCGCGCACATATGAGGCCGCGGTGCTCAAGACCCTGGGAGCCACGCGCCGCGCGATCTTGGCCAATTTCGCCTTGCGCTCGGCCCTGCTTGGCGCAGCGGCGGGGATCGTTGCGGTGATCGCGGGCGGTCTGGCCGGTTGGGGCGTGACAACGCAGGTCATGAACACCGATTTCGTGTTCGAACCAGGATCCGCCATCGCCATTGTCGGGGCCGGGGTTCTGGCCACGTTGATCGCCGGCTTGGTCTTTGCCTGGCGCCCCTTGGCCGCGCGTCCCGCAGGGGTCCTGCGCGCCCGCGAATGATCACAAATCGCGCGCGCAATTGCGGTTGACGGACCGGGTCCTTCGGGCTACCTACCGCGTCGCTTGTGGCGGAGTAGCTCAGTTGGTTAGAGCAGCGGAATCATAATCCGCGTGTCGGGGGTTCAAGTCCCTCCTCCGCTACCAAATTTTCTAAGAAAACAACAAAAATCAGTAGCTTCTGCATACGTTGGAGGGTACGTTGGATGTTATGGGGGCGCCCTCGCGGGAGAGCGACACGTGACTTATCCAGCCACAACACTGACCCAGCAGAAGGGTAAGTGGTATGTCCAATGTACGATTCCGAAGGAACTAAGACCGGCCTTCAAGGACAGGAAGCAGAAGAGGCTATCGACAGGCACTGCCGATCATACCCTTGCCGGAAGAAAGCAGCACGAGCTTTCGGCAGCGATCTATGCGGAATTCGATCAGGCTCAGTCTGATTACATTAACCGTAAAGCTGCCGACAAGCTTGAGCCGCTTCTAGTTAAGGATCATGAAATTCAGGAGCTTATGGAGCGTGAGCTCTTCCGTAGAATGGACTTGGCCTACAAGGGCACAGAAAGCGCCTTGTACTCCGAGGTGGCGAAGAAACACCTTGAGACGCACGACTGGAACAGGATCGCTACTCGCCGGGCATTTAAGCTGGCCTCTGAGCAGTTCGTGCTCTTTACGGGCGACCTGCCCATAACCGAGATCAAGAATTCGCACGCCTACGAGTGGGCCAAAGAACTATCGGAGTTCATGGCCATGGGGCGAAACCGCTGCACACCACCCACAATGCTTTCGATGCCCTGACCAAACAACAAAAGATCACTCCCAACATACCGGTACTACTCGTATCTTCCCCCGCCCCCCTTTACACCCACTGAGCCAATCGACCGGGGGTGCTGCACCATTCGTCCACAGAGACTTTCAGAGGCACCGTATAGTCCCGGACACTTCTCCGGCCGTGGCAGTAGCCAGAAGGACAGGACAAAGGCCGCTGAGGTCGTAACCACAATTCGTCAGGACACCGAGTAGCCGATGCCTTTGGCCAAGGTCTGCCCGGGAGCGGTTTCTAATATGCGTGCAAGGGTTTCAGCGTGCGCCGCGAGCGCTGCTTCATGCAGTGCCTTTAGCGCTGGGTCAGAAAGATACTGAGAATACCTATTTTTGAATTCAGCCGGTCGGTTTGGCGTGTGCGGTTCCGTTGTTCCTCCCGGGTGCCTCTTCTTCCAATAGGTAATAGCGTTTGCAACCTGGGCATCCGTCTCCAGACCCAGCCGCTCTTTTGTGACCGCATCGCCTCGAAAGCATTTAAGTAGGAAACTCTCCCGAGACCGCACCGAGTAGTGGTTCACATGTGCCAGATCGAGCGCCCCTGCCGCCGATGTCAGGTTCGTCTTTTGATCCGTGAACTCCGGCGCCATGGGCCGCCCGCTTCCATCGACCCAGATCAGGCCTGTCTTCGAGAAGTTGTCGATCTTTGGTCGATGATTGCGGAAATGCGCGCCCTTGATTCCCGGACGCATCAGGGTCTTCACCGCTCGCGCCTTTGCTGTACCGGCAGAAAGATCTGCCAGTGAAATGGTCGGAAACCCAAATCGCTTGATTACTTGTCCATCGTCGATCCGGTCTACTTCGTTGCATCCGTATGGAACCACAATCAGGCTCATCAGATCGAAGTCGGGTGTTCCTTCAATCAACGCAGAGATGCTTCCATCGCCAACCGAAACATCGACAAATTCATCGGCATCAACCGTCATTGCCCAGTCACTGTCCTTGAACGCTCCGAAGTGCGCGGCGTATCGCAACGCCGCGACTTGCCAAACGCCCAATTGCGGAAAGGCCGATTTTGGGTTCGGAGCGTGAACAACCTCATCCATTGCCATCAGGCGATCAAGAATGCGATCCGTTCCGTCCGTACAAGCGTTAGTGAAGACGAGGATACGATCGAAGCCTACCGCACGATGATGGGCCACCCATTCGAGGACATAAGGCCCCTCGTTTCGCATGATTGCGACCAGACAGGCCGAGTTGGACGTTCTCATGGAGAGACAGCTAACGCACAATGTTCGCCCGATCAAACAATTGCGTGGTGCGGTTCTCAGAGAGTGCGTATTCTGAAGCGATCATGCGACTGAAAGATCCTCACCTCTCTCTGGCCGAAGAAATTCAAACCCTTTCCCGCCCAGTGCTTACACGCGGTCCGGCGGTGCGCAGTTGGTTTGTTGATGCAGCTGTCTATGACCACACTGGCGAATTGGTTGAGGCGGCAAACTGTTGGCATACTTCAACAAACTCTGCGTTCCGGAACCCGCCAATGGTGGGGCCATCGCCCACCCACATCGCAGGAAGGTGGTTCTACGGTGGCATCCTGTATGAGCACTTCGGTCACATCCTGACGGAAACACTGTCCCGACTTTGGGCGCTTGATCTCGTTGAGCCGGTAGACGGCATTCTGTTCTTCCCCTTGCTCCCAGACGAGCCGTGCGACGTTTTCCAAGATGCCCTCGCGCTCCTGGGAATTGACCTGCCGTGGCGCAAGATAATTGGCAACGTCACGGTGGACGAGTTGGTCGTGCCGCCGCAGGGAATGGGAACGGGCGACCTAATGGGCGGCTCCCCGGAATTCCGGGACTTCGTGGACCGTCGTATTGCTCCCCAGGTCACCACTGGCCTGCCGGACCGGCTGTATATTTCCCGATCCCGGACACGCGCTGAGCGCGGGTCATTCTTGGGGGAACGCCGACTTGAGGGGCTTTTGGAAGCAGAGGGATACACTGTTTTTCACCCGCAAGAGCACTCCCTTTCCGAACAGGTCGATCACTATGCTGCTGCTAATTCGATCGTTGGCCCTGACGGATCGCCGTTTCATCTTGTGGCCTATGCTGGGCGCGCACCACAGCAGGTTGCAATTCTGAAGCGCAGACCTGGTCGGGAATGGGCCTTGCTTGCCGAACACCTTGGCGTTTTTGGTTTCGAAACTGTCTCGACTGTCGAAGGGCAGGGCGGCTGGAGCCCAGGTGGCATAAGACGGGCGGGGCTGTCGGTTACGGGTGAGATCTCGTTCGCATCGATGCACTCGACCCTACTCGAAGGCGGTTTCATTGACCAAGAGATACCGTGGACGGATCTAACCGACGCCGAACGAAGAGAAGATCTGGAACGGATCGGCGAAGTGCTGGACGCTGACCTCTACGAAGTCAAAGGCCCCGCACAATCACTGGCCCATCTGCCCAGGCGAGGTGCGCAGGACGGCTATCGGCTCTTTCCTCGAGGGAGTTATGAAACGAGGTAACTCCTCTCTGAACCCGGGCCCTGTGAATGAAATCGGCCGATATGCCTATCTTTTGTACTCGATCAGCTCGGTTCCCAGCCTCTCTTCCCTTTCCGCTACGGCCTGAGAAACCTCTTCCTCGCTCAGGGAATGCCATTTGCTGGCATCTGTGACGAACCCGCGCTCTGCCATAAACGCACCCACGCGCCCATAGTCCAATAGACCAATGGTTTCGCGTCGCACCAGACGTTTGTCTGCAGGTGACCAAAACCGTTCAATGGTATCAAGGGTCGCTGGCGTAATCCCGCGAAACCATTTGAACTGGCGAACGTAGTCATCGATATTTCGCGATGGTGCGCGGTTCAGAATTGCAACCTTGGTGGTGGGGTCCACCACAAAGCCGGCGAGATGCAGCGGCGACGCATCCATAGATACAATGACCTTGGCCGCCTTGTATCGAGCGATCTGCTCGTGGATCGCGTGCTCCTGCGGATGAAAGATCTCGTAGCCGTCCTCCATCAGAAGGTCCTCCAGCCGCTGCTCGGCCAGAATGGTTCCGCGCTTTGACATCAAGCGGCTTCGCGACACATAGATCTTTTCAGGACCGTTTGGTTGGATATCCTGACCCAGTCGCTTGATCATGAAGGTCCGGAACTCGGGACGGCCTGCTGCCATCTCGCCGACGCCGAACCCCTGTTCGGGCACCACGAGTTCACCGATCCGTTGTGCTTCATTGGGTGCGATGATCTTCAAATCTTGAAAACCAAGCGCATCGAAGAAAGGTTGATAGGGCCGGATAAGTCTGTTTGGCCAGGTCATCTTCTTCTTCGGATAAAAAATGATCCCGTCAACTGGCCCGACATGGTCAAGCGCCCAGAGCCTCGATAATGTCTCGCATAAGAAGTGACCGAAATGGGCATAGAAGATTCCCCCGAACAACCATCGGCCCGGAAGATCCTCGGGCGAAACATCGGGGACCGTATCCGGATCAACCGTCACAACTTCGTCTAAGCTTCGCCAGCATGCGGCCTCCGGAACCAGGTTTCCATCGGACCGTAACGTAGCGACCCAACGCCGGAACCCACTGCGTTCTGCGTCGGCCCAGGGGATCATCACGGCGTCATTGACCACGATGGTGCGGTCAACGACTGATTTCGCCGGATCAAACACGTCTTCGGTCATGGCGTGGCGTAACCGGGGACCTCATGAGAAGCGGGATCTAGGGACACTGCATCGAACACCGATGTCTCAGTCTGGAAGGTCGCGCCATCCTGAAACTCAAAGAGCTTGTAGAATGCGTTCAGCCCGAAGTCTTCCAAGGCCACGTCTCGCCACTTGTCAACCGTATCCTCATATTTCTGAAAGAGAACCTCGGATGCTGGATCTAGGTTCGAAACGACAACCAACCCCGTTGGTTTGCAGTTAAGAACATCGATCTGCAGATCCGGTCGGGCAGCCTTTAGGATCGGGATCAGCTTCCAGACATCTCCGGTCCAGGCGCCTTTGGGTATGTTGTTCAGATCGCGGGTGCACATCTCGAAGCTGAAGGGGCAGCAATCGTGCATGACAATCACCCCATCTCGTTTCGAATGTCTTTCGGCATTCATGAAATCCCGCAGCAGATACTCGAACAGGTGCATCCCGTCGATAAAGGTGACCGAAAGTTCGATTCCGCAGCGCTTGAGGAAGTTGCTTTCGAAGAAGTCATCGCTGGTCTTCTGCATAATGTACAACGCTGGCTTCTGACCGATCACGTCTTGGGTAATTCGAAAGAATGGGTCCACCGCTACCGTCTTGCCGCGAACACTTGCGAATACCTTGCCTGACCGACAACCGATCTCCAGATACCAGTCAAACAGCATTTCCCTGTGGAGCCTTCGAAAGAAACGTCTATACGGTAGCCCTAAGGGTCGAAGAAACGTTGTCTCGTCGATCGCGTTCACCTGTACTCTCCACTTTTCGTGTGTTCTCACACCTCAACGTCGGCTCAGCAACCTCCGTTTTGTTGCCACAAGGTTCGCTGTGACCCGATTGCTTCTAAAATGAGCCACTACCAGAGCATGAACATTGCCAACATCGCGATCGGCGTCGATAGAGGTAGAGCGTGGCGTGAGAGCTTCTTTGCCGCACAACGCGTGCGAGCAACCGAGCTCAAATAATTCTCAATCCCACACTCAAGGACAACTCACCGTTCTCGACAGGATGGATTCACAATTATCGTCCGAACAATGAAAAGCGTGCTTATCTGCCGGAGATCAAACCCTCAATCATGCGTGGTCACCTAAGGAAGTGGTAAGTGACGCAGTTGCGAGGGCTGCGGAGAATGACGCTGTCGATAGCGAATTTACCATTGATGATCTTCATGCAGCGGTTCCGGTGAGTGTAACGAACGAGGCCTACGAAACTTTGATGAGTCATTGGGAAGCGGTCAGTGACGACCACAGAATCCAATTGCTCCTGAAGTCTCTGGACTAGACCACGCAAGAAAGAGTTAGCGCGTTCCATTCTAACATTTCGTAGCTGGATTGGAGGTTACAGCTTCGGTTCAGTTAGATGTTACGAGCCAAGCTAACTTATTGATAAAAAACAGAAATACCAGGGCCTAGGACAGTTCAAGTCCATCCTCCGCTACCACCGAACCCCACACTCCTTTCACGCCTTGTGGAAAGGCCGTCGGGCCGAGCAATTGGTTTAGGCGACCGGCGATTTCAACCTCGACGCCACCCTTGCGCTTGGGGTCACGTGAGACGGTGACCGTGTCGACCAGTTCGCGCATGGCCCGAGCGGCCTCGGTGTCGCCAGACCGGATGCCCATGGCGAGCGCGGATTGGAGATCGGCAAGCTGTTCCTCATAGCGTTTGAGCGTCGCCGGGTGCAGTGAGATGACCTCTGGTGGCTCCGGCACCACCTCCAATTCCTCGCGAAGCCCTGTCTGCTCTTCCTGAAGCGCCAGCATCTTGGGTTCGAATTGCTGGATAACTGCAGAGCCGTCGCAGATCGCGTCCACAAGGCGAGCAAGCTCGCGTTCGACTGCGGCGAGGCGCTTCTCGATTCTGGTCCTACCGATAACCGCGCCGGCAGCGAGCCGCATGCGCTCTTCGTGGTAGGTGCGGACGTATTCCGCCATGACTTCAGGATGCCTTAGCTCGGTTCGCAGCCCTGACAGTACCGCCTCCTCGATACGGTCGAGATAGAAGGTCTGCGGATTGGGGCAGGATCCGCTTTCCGCATGTGCCGAACACCGAACGCGGACCCGACCGCTGCGATCCTTTCCATTCGTCGACATGCCCGCACCGCACGCCTCGCATCGCAGCAGGCCCGAGAGGAGGTGGCGGGGCCGTCTGCGGTCCCGAGGTGACGCGAACGATCGTTCCGCCTTACTCCTTCCGGCTTCCTCGAAAACACCGGGAGCGAGGATCGCCAGTTCTGGCACCTCGGCGACCACCCATTCCTCGGGCGGATTTGGTCGCGAGACGCGGCGGCCGGTGTCGGGGTCCTTCACCATGCTAACCCGGTTCCAGACTTGACGACCCGCATAGAGCGGGTTTTGGAGAATGCCATTGCCACGCGTCGCGTTGCCGTTGATCGTTGACGCGTTCCAGCGGGATCCGCGCGGTGGCGCGATGCCATCGCTGTTTAAACCGTACGCAATTTCTCGGGGCGACTTGCCTGCCAAATACTCATCGAAGATGCGCCGAACGACTCCCGACTCCGCGTCGACGATCCGCCGTGTACCGACCTCGCCTGGCACTGATTCATACCCATAGGCCAATCCGCCGGGACTGCGGCCTTCCTTGGCGCGCCCGGTCATTCCGCGCTTGATCTTGAGAACGTTATCTTCGCGGTAGAGCTGACCAACCAGACCGCGCAGTCCGACAAGCACCGTGCTCGCGACGCCTTCGTGAACGGCGCGGATTTCAATTCCGAGGAAGGACAGACGCTTGTGCAGCCCGGCGAGGTCTTCCATGTCCCGTGACAAGCGATCGAGCGCCTCGACGATCACAATGTCGAAGCGGCCTCGTCGTGCGGCATCGAGCAGATCGAGCAGGCCATCTCGGCCGAGCACCGACGCTCCTGACTGCGCCGCATCCTGATAGGTGGACACGACTTCCAGCTGCTCGCGTTCGGAGTATGTTTGACAGAGCGCGATCTGATCCTCGATGGATCGCTCGCTTTGAAGGTCGGTTGAATAACGCGCGTAGATCGCTGCCCGCTTCTTGGCTTTCGGTTCAGTCTCGCAATTCGCGTTCATGATCTTCCCTCGCCGCCTGCCGGGCCAGTGCTCGGGCCAGTTTTAGGATCGCCGGGTCTGGTCGTTTGTGCAAGGTTGCTGATGTGGATAGGCGGCTTACCGCGCCTTCTTCAGAACCCATCCTCTCTGCTGAGGAAGGGCATTGGATTCTTCGTGAACGCGGAGGCCGCTTTGACATTACTTCAGCATGCCGCCCAATTGCGGGCGCTCGAAGAAAATTCCGACGGTCGTCGTGCCGCAGCGCCGTAAGACAGGTAGTCTGCGGACTCGCGGATTTCGCGGTCCGATCTGCGGAGTGGCAACTAGAATGACCGCAAGATAAAAGAGGTGCGGCACTATATGCCTAGGATGTTGATTTTATTGCAATAATCGCACTGCTACACCCCAACCCTTGCCGCTTGAAGGCACCTAACTGTCTAAATCCGCATTGAAAATGATGCCGCAAACATTATCAAACCGGGGCTTGCCGCTAAACTAGTCCTGCAATTTCAGTGCGTTAGTCGCATCGCCGCCGCACTGAGTGCAGGGGTGCGGCGGAACAAAGCCCGTCACAACAATTGCTTGTGTGCCAAATGCGGCAACCCTTTTATCTCGCGCTCCGTTGGTGGGGTCTTTTGCCGGTCCGCTTCCTCGAACCGTCTCAATGAAAACTCGCCGCAAAACCGGTCGCCGCAAGCGAGACATGCCCATTTAGCGGCGGCCGCAACTCGAAGGCAATTGGCATTCTCGCGGAGATCCAGAGACGAAACAAGCACCATTCATCGCGCCGCTGGTCGACCTCTGAAAGCTCATTGCGGGAGATATGAAACGGCGTGCGTTCCCACCCGTGGGTTGTCTTGACTTCGATCATCCGTTGCCGACCGCCTGCGTGAAGCTGGCGATATCATAGCCCGCAGTATCCCCGTCTTCTTCCGAAACCCAGCGGATTTTTCGCGCCAGATCCTCACGTCCTGCTGCGGTCATAGTTTCGCGCTCGTGCTTCAGGACGCGTTCTTCCCCGGCCTTGCCAAGTGCCGGCGTATTGTTCGTCTTTTCATCACATACGCCTCCATGTGCCGCAGCATGTCGTCGAGCAGCTCAGTCGCCGCGCGCTCCGTCCCGGCTTCGACGTAGCATCTCAATTCGGGGGCGTTTCCCGAAGGTCTCACGTGAACGATGCTTCCGTCGGCTAGAAACATCCGTATCCCATCGGTGAGGTCGGTCCGAGTTATCTTCCCGGACGAGAGGTTGGGCAGCACGTCGACCCCGTTTTTCAGATCGCCGACAAGCTTGTCCGAGATGTCTTTCGGCACCTCTTGAAGGCGGTTCGATGCAACGAAACGGGCGGGCAAGTCGGCGACGAACGCGCTCAAGGACATGCTCCCCTCTTTCGCGGCGGCAAGCGTCGCCAGGATCGGCAGCGCGAAGTCGCGGGTCATCAGAGGCGCGATCGTGCGGCCGTTCCGCTCCGCTTCGAAGCCCAGCAGAAAGCCGCCGTTCGCCTCGTATCCGGCGATCCGGTCGTGGCCGTCCGATGCCGCTTCGGACATGCCGGCGATCACGAAAGGGGACCCGATACGGGTGCGATGGACGGACCTGAACGCCCCGGTCGCCTCGACGACGGTATTTGAGGAAACCGGCGTCACGATCGTTTCGACCCCGATGAACCGCGCAGCCGGGACCGATAGGATGTCACCGGGGACGACCTTGCCGGACGCATCGGCGAGCATCGGTCGATCCGCATCGCCATCCGTCGAGACCAGGGCGTCGAGGGCATTGTCGCGCACCCAGTCCCGCAGAAGCGCCCGCGTCTCCGGATCGACGGCCTCGGTATCCACCGGCACGAAAGCCCTGGAACGCCCCAGCGGAACGGCCCCCCCGCCAAGCGCGCGAATGAGGTCCATCAGCAGGTCGCGGGCAACGGAACTGTGCTGGTATACGCCGATACGCAAACCGCCCAGTGCGTCGGGGCCGAAGAAATCGGCGTATCGCGCCAGAAACGGAGCCGTCGCATCGTGCGGCGTCACGTCGAGATGATCGGGCGAGACGTCCGGCGCCGGGTCCCGTTCGAAGCCGGCCTGGACCGATGCCTCGTCCTCCTTGGTGATTTCTCCGTCGGCGCGATAGAACTTCAAACCGTTCCGGTCAGCGGGAATATGGCTTCCCGTCACCATGATGGCCGGCGCGCCGAGCGCCTCCGCCGCCAGAGCGAGAGCCGGGGTGGGGACTTGCCCGCAATCCCGGACCTTCAGCCCGAGAGCGTTCGCCGCGGCGCTGACCGAGCGTGCGATATCCGATGAAGACGGCCTCAAATCCTGGCCGATGACCAGCACGCCGGAATGGGAAACCACCCCCAGGAAAGCTCTGACATAGCGCTGCACGACCTCGGGCGTCAGCTCCGTGACAAGCCCCCGAACGCCACTCGTTCCGAATTTTACCATCTTCTTTCGCCTCGTTTAACTAGCTAAAAAGTCTTGAATTTCTCGCGCAGAGCAACGGGTTTGGCATGCCCGTCATCCAGCACTCGCCCGTCCTTCGGCTCGCTGCGGTCCCGAATGGGACCGCAGCTGGCTTGAGCTCAGGCGCGCTTGTAGATGTCCTCGTAGCGAACGATGTCGTCCTCTCCCAGATAGGCGCCGGTTTGAACCTCGATCAGTTGCAGCGGAACCTTTCCGTGGTTCGCAAGCCTGTGGATCTCGCCGAGCGGGATGTAAACCGACTCGTTCTCTGACAAAAGTCGCTCCTCGCGCCCGATGGTGACCGTGGCGGTGCCCTCGACGACGACCCAGTGCTCCGAGCGGTGGACATGGCTTTGCAGCGACAGCTGTCCGCCGGGTTTGACGACGATGGATTTCACCTGGAACCGGTGGCCCAGCGAAAGCGTTTCGTAGTGGCCCCACGGGCGTTCGCAGCGAGCGAAGGTCTCGGCCTGGCGGCACCCTTCGGCCCGCAGCATCGGAACGATCTGCGAAACCGACTGGCTGGCGTCGAGATCCGTTACGATGACCGCATCGCGGGTGGCGACGGCGGCGATGTTCTTCAGGCCGATGCCGACGAGTTCGATGCCGTGGTCCTGCGAGAAAAGAAGGGTATCGCTGCATTCGAGCGCGTGGCACGCCCCGCGCGTCGCGACGCCGTCCTCGTCCCTCGACGCCTCCTGCCAGAGGTTTTTCCACGACCCGAGGTCGGACCAGTTCGCCTGCATCGGCACGACCTTGCCCGCCTCCTTCTCCATCACGGCGACATCGAACGAGATGGACGGCGCCTTTGCGAAGTCCGCGCCGAGCCGGAGAAA
>JABDPT010000168.1 GCA_013042605.1 Paracoccaceae bacterium | reverse complement strand
AGGCGGGCTATATGGTCACGCTTCAGACCGAGCCCGACGCCACCGCGCAGCGCCCGCTGGTCTTCGATTTCGACCTTTTCTCGCGCGCCGCCCCGGCCAGCATGCGGGATGCCAAGCTGAACGATCTTACCCTCGTGATCTTCGACACCGAAACCACCGGACTTCTGCCCGACAAGGACGAGGTCGTTCAGATCGGCGCGGTGCGCGCCATCAACGGTCGGCTGATAGCGGGCGAGGTGTTCGACACCCTCGTCAACCCGGGCCGCAAGATCCCGCCGACCTCGACGGCGGTGCACGGCATCTCTGACGACATGGTCGCCGACGCGCCGCCCATGGCACAGGCCGGCGCGCGCTTTCACCAGTTCGCGCGCGGGGCGGTGCTTGTCGCCCATAACGCGCCCTTCGACATGGCGTTCATGCAGCGTTGGGCGCAAGGCGCGGGCAAGACCTTTGACAACCCGGTCATGGACACGGTGCTTTTGTCAGCGGTGCTTTTCGGGGCAAGTGCCGAGCACACGCTTGACGCCATCGCCGACCGGCTGGACGTGACGATCCCCGATGTGGTGCGCCACACGGCCCTTGGAGACGCCTATGCCACCGCCGCCGTCTTGCTGAAAATGCTCGCCATGCTTCAGGCGCGCGGCATCGAAACCTTTGGCGAGGCGCTGACCGAAATGCAGAAACATACCCGTATTCTGCCCGATCTGAACGCGACCTGACCGCGAGAGACGCCGCGAGATGCGAAAAATATGATAGTTTCGTGACACCGGGGGCCTGCCGCACTATGTGTGTGCCAAGCTGCCCTGCGATGGATTCGGAGATCCTCCATCAATATGCCTGCCCTTCCTCCTGCCCACCCGTTCGACGATGACAAGCTGCGCGAAGAGTGTGGCGTCTTTGGTGTGGTCGGCGTTGCCGATGCCGCCAACTTCGTGGCCCTTGGCCTGCATGCCCTGCAACATCGCGGGCAAGAGGCCGGCGGCATCGTCACCCACGACCCCGAAGCCGGGTTCAACTCGGCCCGCCGCTTCGGCTATGTCCGCGACAACTTTACCAATCAGTCGGTGATGAACACGCTGCCGGGCGAGATCGGGATCGGGCATGTGCGCTATTCCACCGCCGGGTCCAAGGGCAACACCCAGATCCGCGACGTGCAGCCGTTCTTCGGCGAGTTTTCCATGGGCGGCGCGGCGATTGCCCATAACGGCAACATCACCAATGCCGACGCGCTGCGGCGCGAACTGATCGACCGGGGCTCGATCTTCCAATCCTCCTCGGACAGCGAATGCATCATCCACCTGATGGCGCGCTCCATGGGCCGGTCGATCCCCGACCGCATGGAAGAGGCGCTACGCAAGGTCGAAGGCGCGTTCTCGGTCGTGGCCATGACGCGCACCAAGCTTATCGGTGTGCGCGACCCGCTGGGCGTGCGTCCGCTGGTGCTGGGCAAGCTGGGCGACGGCTATGCGCTGTCGTCGGAAACCTGCGCGCTCGACATCATCGGGGCCGAATTTCTGCGCGAGATCGAGCCGGGTGAAATGGTCGTCATCGCCGACGGTAAGTTGGAAAGCCACTTCCCCTTCCGCCCCGCGAAACCGCGCTTTTGCATCTTCGAGCATGTCTATTTTTCCCGCCCCGACAGTATCCTTGGCGGTACCTCGGTCTATGAAACCCGCCGCCAGATCGGCGTCGAACTGGCCCGCGAAGCGCCGGTCGAGGCCGATCTCGTGTGCCCCGTGCCCGACAGCGGCACGCCCGCGGCCATCGGGTATAGCCAGGAAAGCGGCATTCCCTACGCCATGGGCATCATCCGCAACCAGTATATGGGCCGCACCTTCATCGAGCCCACCGAACAGATCCGCAACATGGGCGTGCGGCTGAAGCTGAACATCAACCGCGCGCTGGTGCGCGGCAAGCGGATCGTTCTGGTCGACGACAGCGTGGTGCGTGGCACGACGACGATCAAGATCCGCGAAATGCTGCTCGATGCGGGCGCGGCAGAGGTGCATTTCCGCATCGCCTCGCCACCGACCGCCTGGCCCTGTTTCTACGGCGTCGACACGCCCAACCGCGAAAAGCTGCTCGCCGCGACGATGAGCGAAGACGAAATGCGCGACCACCTGGGCGTCGACAGCCTGCGCTTCATCTCGCTTGACGGGCTTTACCGCGCGGTGGGCGAGGCCAAGGGCCGCGATCCCAATTCGCCGCAATATTGCGACGCGTGCTTCTCGGGCGAATACCCGGTGGAACCGGCGGATATGATCGAAAAAGGGTTCACGCTGAAGACGGCGGCGGAATGAGGCTTGCCGACGACCCGCGCTGGCAGCGACTGAACAATCCGCATTTCCAATGCCCCTGCTGCGGCGAACGCCATGCCGGGCTCTTCGATATCGCCTTTGACCATCCCGATCCCTTTGCGATGCCCGAGGGCGGCGTGCAGTTCAATAGCGCGCTGCCGGCAACTACCGGCGATATTCTGACCGAGGATTTCGCCCGGTTCGGCGAACACCGGTTCGTGCGGGCGGTGCTGCCGATGACGCTGGCGGGGACCGGGCCGGGGCCGGACCTCGTGCAGTTTTCCTTCGGCGTCTGGGCCACGCTCGCCCCCGAGAACTTCGACGCGATGGTCGAGGCTTTCGACAGCCGAGACCAGTCGCATCTGGGGCCCTATTTCAGCTGGCTGATGAACAAATTGCCCGGCGCCTCCAATACCCCGCCCAAATGCACGATGTATCCGCAAAAGGACGGCCAGCGCCCCGTGCTTCTGCTCGAGGATGACACACACCCGTTCTATGCCGCGCAGGACAGCGCGATTACGCTGGACGAGGTGCTCGACCTTTATGCGCTGATCGGCCACGATATCCGTCCGCATCTTCTGGACGGATAGCATGACCGACCTAGCCCAAGACCCCCGCTGGCGCCGCTTCAACGACCGCGAATTCGAATGCCCCTGCTGCGGGAAACGCTTTGGCGGCGTCTATGACGTGGTCTTCGACCACCCGGACCCGTGGGGCCACGGCAATCGCGCGAAAAGCGGCGAGGACATCCTCTGGGCCGGAAAGAACTGGCTCAGTAGCGATCTTTGCGTGCAGGATGGCGATTATTTCGTACGCTGCATCATGCCATTCCCCATCATCGGAAGCGATCAGAGCTTTGCCTTCGGCGTCTGGGGCTCTGTTTCAAAAGACAGCTTCAAACACTTCTACATGGGGTTCGACACGAGCGATTATGGCGATTTCACGGGGTGTTTTTCCTGGCTCTCGAACAACATCCCCCATGTCGGGCAAGACGACTGGATCCCGTGCGACCTGATGATCGAGGACCCCACCAAACGGCCCGTGCTTTACGCACAGTCCAAGGCGGCGGCGGTGCGGGCGCATCAGGAAAACGGGATCACCTTCGATCAGCTTCTCGATATCTATGCCAGCGCCGGCAACGACATCCGCCCGCATCTGCTGGACGGGTAGCGTACGCTGGGGTTACGCGCCGTTCATTCCCGGCCGCTAGAACCTCAACCCGGATCCACGGGGCGCGTGTAGGTATTTTGCGTCTCACACCAAAGCACAGGTCTCATGCCCCACCACGACAAGGGGACGGAAACCGACGTTGGCAGACAGGGGCGAAAGCCCTGAAAGACGAGATCGCAGCTTGACCGAAGCGGCGCCGCTTTTCTTGACCAAAGCCAGACAGGTTCGCGCGGCGAACCCCATGGGATTTCCCCCTGCCACGGGCAGGGCGACCGGGGCGGGGGGGCCAGCCCCCCGCGCCCCCCGGGATATTTCCGGACCAAAGAAACGTGGGGAGTGAGCGCCTCTTCTTCCGGTAATTGAACGACCGTTCAATAC
>JABDPT010000166.1 GCA_013042605.1 Paracoccaceae bacterium | reverse complement strand
GGCCGGTGGCCATTCTGTCGGGCATCGCGTCGCGCGCCGTCGCCGAAGCGGCAATTCGCGCCGGGGCCGCCGGGTTCATTCCCAAGACGCTGTCCTCCCGCTCGATGATGAGCGCGGCGCGTTTCATGGCATCGGGTGAAACCTATGCCCCCTTCAACTTCATGCAGGTCGAGGACACGCCGTCTGCCGGGGCGCTCAGCAAGCGGGAAACGGACGTCCTGCGCGGGATTTCCGAGGGCAAGTCGAACAAGGAGATCGCGCGTGACTGGAACCTGCAAGAGGTGACGGTGAAGCTTCACGTCAAGACGCTCTGCCGCAAGCTTGAGGCGCGCAATCGCACCCACGCGGCGATGATCGCGCGGGATCGCGGGTTAATCTGACCGCGCAGCGACCCGAAACTGTTGCATAAAGTCCTTTGGCCGATGTGAAAATCGATCTTTGCCAAGGTTTTGCCCTAGGCCTGCGTCACTGCTAGGCTCGAAAGAGCGCGGCCCTTCGGCGGCCGGTGGCAAGGCAGGCAAGGCACCATGATCGTCCCGTTTCACGTCGAAAACATGCTGCGCCGTGTGCGCCAGCGGTTTGCCGCGCCCGAAGGCGCGCCAAACATGGACCCACGGCTGGAAGATGTCGCGGCCCTGCGACCCGTGCGCCATGCGACCGCCAAGTCGGTGCTGGCCTATATCGCGCAACTGGGCCTGCGCCCGCAGACCGCAGAGGCGCTTGCCGATGCTGCGACGCTCGAACAGGCAGAGGATTACTCCGCCAATATCGAAAACCTGATCGGGACCGTGAAACTGCCGGTGGGCATCGTCGGCCCCCTGCGGATCAACGGGCTGAACGCGCAGGGCGATTTCAACGTGCCGCTGGCCACGACCGAGGCGGCGCTGGTGGCGTCTTACGGGCGCGGCGCGCTGGCGGCCTCTCGCGCAGGCGGGGTAAGCACGGCGGTGCTTTACGAAGGGGTGCTGCGAACACCGGCATTTGTGTTCGAGAACCTGCTTCAGGCCGGGCAATTCGTGGATTGGGTTGTCTCGAACGTCGAGATGCTGAAGGACAAGGCCGAAGAAACGACGCGCTTCGGCAAGCTCGTGTCTTTGGAACCGGTGATCGACAACAACATCACCTTTCTGCTTTGCCGCTATACGACCGGCGACGCTGCCGGGCAGAACATGGTCACGATCGCCACCGACGCTCTTTGCAAGGCCGTGGCGGCAGAGTGCCCCATTCCGATCAAGCGCTGGTATGTCGAAGGCAATTTCTCGGGCGACAAGAAAGCCTCGGCCCTTGGCCTCATGACCGGGCGCGGGCGCAAGGTGAGCGCGTCGGTGACACTTCCGGCAGAGGTGGTGGAAAAGGTTCTGCGCAGTTCGGTGGAGGAGATGCTGGACTATGGCCGGGTGGCCAACCTCGGTTCGCTTCTCTCGGGCCAGCTGGGCGCACAGGCGCATTACGCCAACGGGCTGGCCGCGCTTTACATCGCGACCGGGCAGGACGCGGCCTGCGTGGCCGAAAGTGCCGTGGGGTTCACGCGGATGGAGCCGCGGGGCAAGGATTTGTTCTGTTCGGTGACAATGCCCAACATCCTTGTCGGTTCGGTCGGCGGCGGCACGGGATTGCCCAGCCAGACGGCCTGTCTTGAGGTGCTGGGGCTGGCCGGGGCCGGTAATGGATCGGCCCTGGCGGAAGTTGCCGCAGCGCTTTGTCTTTGCGGGGAAATTTCAATCGTGGCGGCGATGTCCGTGGGCCAGTTCGCGGGCGCCCATGAAAAACTGGCGCGCACAAGATGAGCCTTGGCGCAAGGCTTTGGACCTATCAGGCAGAGAGGTTTCCGCTGTTTCGGACCGTGCCGCTTCTGGCGGTGTTTTCGGCCGCCAGCATCAACGTTTCGGCAGTAATGGCGGGGCGGGACTTGCCGGGGGCCGGGGCCTATGCCGCCGGGCTGGCGCTGGGCCTGATCCTGTTTTTCCAGATGCGCGCGGCGGATGAGTGGAAAGACCGCAAGATCGACGCCGCCTTTCGCCCCGAACGCCCGATCCCGCGCGGTTTGGTGAGTTTGCGGTTGATTATCGGGCTTGGTCTGGCGGTCATCCCGGTGGCGGCACTGGTGGCCTGGGGGCAGGGGGTGTTGGCGCTCTTGTTGCTGGTCTGGGTCTGGCTGGCGCTGATGACGGCCGAATTCGGCGTGCCCGAATGGCTGACGGCGCGCCCGGTCCTCTACCTTGTGAGCCATATGGCGATCATGCCGCTGATCGATCTGTTGCTGACCGGGCTGGAATGGGCGGGGCGCGGTGGCCCGGCGCCTGCACTCTGGCTCTTTCTGGCGCTGTCGCTGGTCAATGGTTGCGTGCTGGAGATTGGCCGCAAGACATGGGCCCCCGAAAGCGAGCGCGAGGGTGTCGAGAGCTATTCCCGGCTTTGGGGGCCACGGGCGGCGGCCGCCGTGTGGCTTGGCTTTGTCGCCCTGGCCGCCGGCTTGCTGATCGCCTTGGGTGCGGCGACCGGCGCGCCGGTTGCGGTGGGCGCGGTGGCGGTGATCGGGTTTGCGGCGGCGGCAGCGGTGGTCATGGGGTTTCGGGCCGCGCCGTCGGTGAAGGCCGAAAAGCGCGTGGATGCGGCAGCGGGGCTTTGGGTGCTGGGGTGTTACGCGGCGGCCGGGTTCCTGCCGCTGGTGCCGGGGGTCTTTTGATGGTGGTGATCCCGCCCGATCAGGCCGGGGACGCGCAGGTCTCAGGCGGCAAGGCGGCCAGCCTCGCGCGGCTTCTGGCCGAAGGGTTCGAGGTGCCGGGGTTTTTCGTCCTGCCCGAAGCGGCGTTTGACGGGGTCGAGCCGGTCGACGGGCTGGGGGATGAGATCACGAAGGCCTTGGGCAGATTGGGGCCGGGACCCTATGCCGTCCGGTCCTCTGGTCGGGACGAAGACGGGGCCGAGCACAGCCATGCGGGTCACTTCGACACGTTTCTGAACGTGGCGACCGATGAGGTTCTGGCCAAGGCTAAAGCGGTGCGTGCATCCGGACTGGGTGACACGGTCCAGACCTATCGCGGCGCGCGCGGGCTTGAGGGCGCGCATCTTCCGGCGGTACTGGTGCAGGCGATGGTACCCGCGCGGGTGGCGGGCATCGCCTTTTCCGCCGACCCGGTCAGCGGCGCGCGGGATGTCGTGGTGATCTCGGCCACGCTAGGGCTGGGCGAGGCGCTCGTGGGGGGCGAGGTCGATGGCGAAAGCTGGCATGTGACGGGCGACACCGCCACCGGGCCGGACGTGCCAGAGGTGCTGACACCGGATGAGGCGCGCGCCGTGGCCGCCCTTGCCCGCAAGGCCGAGGCGACCTTCGGCGCGCCACAGGATATCGAATGGGCCTATGACGGCGCGAAGCTCAAACTCTTGCAATCCCGGGCCATTACGACCGCCTTGCGCCCGCTTGCGACCCCCGATACCGCCCTTGTGGTCTTGGACAATTCGAACATTGTGGAGAGTTATCCGGGGCTTGTCAGCCCGCTGACCTACAGTTTTGCAACATATTGCTATGATCGCGTCTATCGCGGCTTTGTCGGTCTTCTGGGGCTGTCGCAACGCCGGATCGCGGCCAATGCCACGATCTTTGCCAACCTGCTGACGCGGGTCGATGGGCGGGTGTATTACAACCTTGGCAACTGGTACCGGGCGTTGGCCCTGCTGCCGGGATTCTCGCTGAACCGTGGATACATGGAAACCATGATGGGGGTGAGCGACCCCTTGCCCGACGAGATGACGAAGGGGATCGGGCCGCCACCGGCGACGGGCGCACGCAAGGTCGTGGAAATCGGGCGGCTGGCCTTCGTCGGCGCGGGGCTGATCTGGCAGGCGCTGCGGCTGGGGCGCACGAAAGCGCGGTTCATGGACCGGTTGAACAGCGCGTTGTCCGATGGCCCCGACCTTGACCGCGCCACGCTGACCGAGCTGGCGCAGGTCTATCGCCGGATCGAGGCGTCCTTGCTCGATCGCTGGGATGCGCCTCTGGTCAATGATTTTCTCTGCATGATCGGGTTTGGCGCATCGCGCAGCTTGCTGGGGCGCTGGGCGGGCGAGGCGGGCTTGCAGTTCCACAATGAACTGATGATCGGGCAGGGCGACATCATTTCGGCCGAACCGGCCCGGCGCATCGCGGCGATGGCCGAGATGGTGAGGGCAGAGGGCGCGCAAGACGCGTTGGACAATGGCCGCGCGGGGTTGGACGCCTATCCGGCGCTTGCGGCGGCGTTCGATGATTATCTGGCCGTGTTCGGGGACCGGTGCACGCAGGAATTGAAGCTGGAGAGCATTCCGCTGGGGAATGATCCGGGGCCCTTGCTTGCAGCCATCGGCGCGGCGGCGGGCCGCGGGCCACGCGCGGATGACGCGGCGGAACGTGTGGCGACCGATTGGGCAGAGGTGATCCCCGGCAAGCCTTTCCGTCGGTTTGCGATCAGGATCTTGTCGAATTGGGCCCGCGCGCGGGTGCGCGACCGCGAAAACCTGCGGTTCGAGCGGACGCGCATTTTCGGCCATGCGCGGCGGGTGTTTCTGGCCATGGGACGCGAATTTCATGCGCTGGGCCTGATCGAAGACCCGCGAGACGTGTTCCTTCTCACGGTGGATGAGGTTCTGGGTGCCGTTGAAGGCGCCGGGCTGTCGGCGAACCTTTCGGGTCTCGTGGCCCTGCGCAAGGCCGAGATGGCCGCGGCAGAGGCCCGCCCGGACCCGCCCGAACGGATCACCTTGCGCGGCGCGGCTGTCACGGCGGCATCCCTGACCGCCCCGGAAGAGACCGCCGCCCCCACTGGCGACGCGCGCCAGGGCACGGGCTGTTCTGCGGGAACGGTGCGCGCGGTGGCCCGCGTCATCCGCGACCCGCGCAGCGAAACACTGGCCCCGGGTGAGATATTGGTGGCCCGTAACACCGACCCCGGCTGGATCGCCGTCTTTTCCAATGCCTCGGCCATCGTGGTCGAGCGCGGGTCTCTCTTGTCGCATTCGGCCATCGTCGCCCGCGAGATGGGCATTCCCTGCGTCGTCGGCATCGGCGATGCAACGCGCTGGATCACAAGCGGCGATGTGATCGAGGTCGATGGCGCCACTGGCGATGTCAGGATCTGCAATGACTGACGTGCCCATCGCAGACCGCGCGCGGTTCGACCGCATTCGATACGCCCAGTTGTGGGAAGACGGCGATGTGCTCAACGCCGCGATGGGCGATTTGGCGGGGGGCGAGGTCGTGTCGATCTGTTCGGCGGGCGACAACGCGATAGGGCTTTTGTTGCTCGATCCCGCGCGGGTGCATGCGGTGGATTTATCGCCCGCGCAGCTTGAATGCCTTTACTTGAGGATCGCGGCCTATCGCACTTTGAAACATGAGGAATTTCTAGAGCTGATGGGCGCAAGGGCAAGCGCGCGACGGGCAGAGTTGCTCGCCCGTGCGCTGACCGGAGCCAGCCCCGAGA
>JABDPT010000156.1 GCA_013042605.1 Paracoccaceae bacterium | reverse complement strand
GGCGTCGATACGGTCGTGTTGGAGGAAGACACGACCCTTCGCGATGGACATGTCGCCTTCGAGGGGCCGGTAAAGCCCGGCGCAAACGCCCGCGCGGCGGGCGAAGATGTGCGCAAGGGTGACATTGTGGCACCCAAAGGCAGGCGTCTGCGGCCTCCGGATCTGGCCGCATTGACGGCGGCGGGGTTGGGTGAACTGACCGTTTTCGACAGGCTACGGGTTGGCGTTCTGTCAACCGGGGACGAGTTGCTTGAGCCAGACGATGATGCGGGCGCTCGTGGGATCTTCGATGCGAACCGACCGATGCTTCTTGGCCTCGCCTCCGGCTGGGGACATTCCACCCGGGATCTGGGCATCGCGCCGGATGATCGGGATGCGGTGCGCGGTACCCTGAACGCCGCCGTGAGAACCTGCGATGCCATCCTCACTTCGGGCGGCGCGTCGGCGGGGGATGAAGACCATATCTCTGCCCTTTTGCGTAGCGAAGGCACGGTCGCGACATGGCGGATCGCGGTCAAACCGGGGCGTCCGCTGTTACTGGGACTCTGGCAAGGGGTTCCCGTTTTTGGCCTGCCGGGTAACCCGGTCGCGGCCTTTGTCTGCGCCTTGATCTTTGCGCGTCCGGCGCTTGGCGTACTTGCCGGTCAGGACTGGCCGGAACCGCTAGGCTTCGACGTGCCCGCCACCTTCACCAAGCGCAAGAAGGCCGGTCGCCGTGAATATCTGCGCGCACGGCTGACACCGGATGGGTACGCCGAAGCATTCAAATCCGAAGGGTCCGGGCGGGTGTCGGGGATCAGCTGGGCCACCGGGCTTGTCGAACTGGAAGACGGCGCGCGCGATATTGCCCCGGGCGATCCGGTACGCTTTCTTCCGTTTGGAAGCTTCGGCGTTTAGTCGAACGTTCCCGCAACCCGGCCCAGCAACATGAACCCGCGCGCGGTACGCGTTTCGGCCAGTGCCGCGATCTCGGCGTCCGAGGCATGGGTTTCGAACTGGGCGAAGACCTGATCGAATTTGCGCAGAAAGTGATGCACAGTGTCGCGAAAGATGTGGTCCTGCCGCATCCGCGCTGCGGCCAGTGCAATGCCCGACCGGTCCCGTATACCGCCAAGCGCCGCCACCGTGCGCCCGCGTTCCCCATGGGCAAAGCGCCGCCAGATCTCTGGTCGCGCACGATCGGGGTTCAGGTCGTCCATGTAAATGCCATCCTGGCTCAGCAGGGTCAGGACATCCTGACTGGCCTGAATAAGCTCGGACGCGCGTCTGTCCTGCATCGCCCGGCGCAACGCGCGGAACCCTTCCTTGTCATCGGCGGTCAGTGGAAAATTCAGCGCCGTGATGAAGTCCTGAACCGAGATCGGGTCAGACCCGGTCGCCGCCGCTCCCAAGGCAAGGCTGCCCTGCGGGTCTGCATCGGTTGGCGCGATCGGTGCGGCGGCCCGTCGTTCCGCATGAAACGTCACCACCTCCGGGCGGACCGACGTGAAGGTTGCCAGCGCGGCATCAGTTTGGCGTTGGGCCGCAACCAGTTGATCCAGCTTTTGCTCGACCGAGGGTTTCACGCCCATGCTCGAGGCTTGCTTTTGCGCAATGATCGCCTGACGCACCGAATCCACCGCCGCCTGCATCCGTGCGGATTCCTCGCGCATGATACGCGCGCTGCCCGCGGCCGTGGTGGCCACCCAGATCAACGCAATCGGCATGAAGATGGCCATCACCACCATGACCCAGCGCAACGGGTCCGGCTCGGCCTCGGTCCCCGACCCGCCGATGGCGAAGAAGAAGACCGTTGCCCCCAACAGCCAGATCGCCGACAGCACAAGGCCGATGATTTCGGCAGAGGTCAGGCCAACAGACGCGCCGCGCCGGGCGAACACGCCGAGATCGACCTGCTTTTTGTTGCTGCCGTCATCCATGCCGAACAGGCCCCCACCCACTTCGCGTCAGCTATACACGACCGTCAGAATTTCATAGCTTTTTTCGCCACCCGGTGTGCGCACTTCGATGCTGTCGCCTTCTTCCTTGCCGATCATCGCGCGGGCCAGTGGGGATTTGATGTTCAAGAGGCCCCGCTCGATATCCGCCTCGGGCTCGCCCACGATCTGGAACGACTTCTCCTCGTCGGTGTCCTCATCGACGATGGTTACCCTGGCGCCGAACTTGACCGACCCGGACAGCTTCGACGTGTCGATTACATCCGCAAGTGACAGAATACCCTCAAGCTCTTTCACCCGCCCCTCGATGAAGCTCTGCTTCTCACGAGCGGCGTGGTATTCGGCGTTTTCGGACAGATCCCCATGCTCGCGCGCCTCGGCGATCGCCCGAATCACAGCCGGACGTTCAACCGATTTCAGCGTCTTCAATTCCTCGTTCAGCGCGGTGTGGCCCGCGCGGGTCAGCGGTATTTTTTCCATTAATCCATCCGGGGTTCAGCGCGGCACAATATGCCGCCGCTTGCGGCAAGACCCGATTACAAGACCCAAACAGGAAACGGATTGCAAGGCCCAGCGCGGCGAACACGCCAAAGCTGCCGAAAAATGGGGCCGTGGCTGGAATTAGCGGCCGCTTCCGCCGCGTCGAGATTGACCCTGTCGGCTCCGGTATATAGCTCTGTCGCGATACCAAATTCGCCGGCCGGAAACGCTGGCACCGCTGCGGAGAACAAGACGATGGCCGAGATCGAACGGGAATCGATGGAATATGACGTCGTGATCGTGGGCGCAGGGCCCGCGGGCCTGTCGGCGGCCATACGTCTCAAGCAACTCGATGCCGATCTGTCCGTTGTGGTGCTCGAAAAAGGGTCCGAAGTCGGGGCGCATATCCTGTCGGGCGCTGTGCTTGACCCGTCGGGTCTGGATGCCCTGTTGCCCGACTGGCGCGACCGGGGTGCTCCGATCAACGTACCCGTGACCGAAGACCGTTTCTACATGCTGGGCGAGGCGGGAAGCCTGCGCATCCCGAACATCGTCATGCCACCGCTGATGTCGAACCATGGCAACTACATCGTGTCGATGGGCAATGTCTGCCGCTGGATGGCCGAACAGGCCGAAGAGATGGGCGTCGAGATCTTCCCCGGGATGGCCTGTTCCGAGCTGGTCTATGGCGAGAAAGGCGAAGTGAAGGGCGTAGTCGCGGGCGAATTCGGGCTGAACCCCGACGGCACGCCGTCGGACGCCTATGAACCCGGGATGGAGCTTCATGGCCGTTATGTCTTTCTTGGCGAAGGCGTGCGTGGGTCGCTCTCAAAACAGGTGATCGCAAAGTTTGACCTCGACGCCGATGCCGAGCCGCAGAAATACGGGCTGGGCATGAAGGAAATCTGGGAAATCGACCCTGAAAAGCACCGCGAAGGATCAGTGACGCATACGATGGGCTGGCCGCTTGGGTCGAATGCCGGCGGCGGGTCTTTCGTTTACCACCTTGATAATAATCAGGTTTACGTCGGCTTCGTGGTGCATCTGAACTATGCCAACCCGCATCTCTTCCCCTACATGGAATTCCAGCGGTTCAAGCATCACCCGATGATCGCAGAGCTTCTCAAGGGTGGCAAACGCATCGCCTATGGGGCCCGCGCCATCACCGAAGGCGGCTGGCAGTCGATGCCAAAGGCGGCCTTCCCGGGCGGCGCTTTGCTTGGGTGTTCGGTGGGGCTCGTCAACGTGCCGCGAATCAAGGGCAATCACAACGCAATGCTCTCGGGCAAGGCCGCCGCGGAAGCGGCGTTTGCCGCCATCGGGCAAGACCGGCGCGGCGATACGCTTGACAATTACGACACCGAATTGCGAACGGGCCCGGTCGGCAAAGACCTCAAACGCGTGCGCAACGTCAAACCGCTCTGGTCGAGCAAGGGGCTTCTTGCCTCGCTCAGCATTGGCGGCTTCGACATGTGGACGAACACGATCGGCCTGTCGGTGCTGGGCACCCTGGGCCATGGCAAATCCGATGCCGACGCGACCGAGCCCGCGTCGAAACACAAACCCATCGATTATCCCAAACCCGATGGCACTCTGTCCTTCGACCGGCTGACAAATGTCAGTTTCTCAATGACAAATCACGAAGAAAGCCAGCCCGCGCATCTCAAGCTTGTCGACGCGACGATCCCGATTTCGGTCAACCTGCCGACGTATGCCGAACCCGCCCAGCGCTATTGCCCCGCAGGCGTTTACGAGGTGGTCGAGGAAGACGGCGCAGACGCGCGCTTTGTGATCAACTTCCAGAACTGCGTGCACTGCAAGACCTGTGACATCAAAGACCCCAGCAAAAATATCGTCTGGACGGTGCCGCAGGGCGGCGATGGGCCGAACTATCCCAACATGTAACGGTTTTGTCAGATCGCGGCCGAAACCGCCCGTGGTGCATTGCCCGCGGCGGGCCCTGTGGCTAGGCTCTGTCGGAATTCTTTAAGGAATGACCCGATCATGATGCTCAGGCCCATACTGAACACCGTTGCCGCCGCAGCGCTGACCGCATTGATAGTGTCCCCCGCCCTGGCGGACGGCAATGCCGGTGCCTATCTGTCCGCGCGGCAGGCCAGCCTTGCCAACGACTATGAAAGAGCCGCGCAAAGTTATACCCGCGCTTTGCTGCGCGACCCTGCGAATGTCGAGCTGATCGAAAACGCGATGACCGCCTATGTCTCGCTTGGTGACTTGGACCGGGCTTTGCCCCTGGCGCGCCGGATGGCCGAGCTTGGGCCGCGAAGCCAATTGGCCAGTCTTGTCCTATTCGCCGACATGGCAGAGCGCGGCAGCTGGAACGAGGTGCTGACCAGTCTCGACGAAGGGGAAACCGTCGGCCCGCTATACGATGGGCTTCTGCGCGCCTGGGCACTTGTCGGTCTGGGCCGCATGGGCGACGCGCTCGACCAGTTTCAGACGGTCGAGGATGCACGCGGAACACAGGCCTTCGGGCTGTATCACCGGGCTTTGGCGCTTGCCTCGGTTGGTGATTTCGAAGGCGCACATGCCATCTTTTCCGGTGAAAACGGCCCACGTATCCGCCTGACCGCGCGTGGCATCGCCGCGCATGCGCAAGTGCTGGGTCAGCTTGAGCGTGGCAAGGAAGGCGCCGCGGCCATTACCGCCGCCTTCGGCCCCGACCCCGACCCGTTCATGGTCGAACTGCGTGACCGGCTCCTGGCAGGCGAGGATGTGCCTTTCACCATCGTCAACAGCCCGCAGGATGGCGTGGCCGAGATGCATTTCAGCATCTCGAACGCGTTGAATGGCGAAGCCTCCGACAGTTACACGCTGATCTATTCGCGCCTCGCGACCCATCTGCGCCCCGATCACATGCAATCGCTTTTGCTGACGGCTGGCCTGCTTGAACGGCTTGAACGGTTCGAGCTTGCGACTGAGGTCTACGACAAGGTTCCAGTGGATCATCCCTATTTCCACGCCGCCGAATTGGGCCGCGCCGAAGCGCTCAAGGCACTTGGCAGGGAAGAGGCAGCGATCGAGGTGCTCACCCAACTGGGTAAAACGCATGCGAACCTGCCGATCGTTCATGTGACGCTTGGTGACACCTATCGTCGGCTGGAACGCTATGCCGAAGCGACCGCGCCCTATGACCGTGCCATCGAACTGATCGGGGAACCGCAACCCAGACATTGGATGCTGTTTTTCTCGCGCGGGATCACCCACGAACGCGAGGATCGCTGGCCGCAAGCCGAGGCTGACTTTCGCCGGGCGCTTGAACTGCAACCAGATCAGCCGCAGGTTCTGAATTATCTCGGCTATTCCTTTGTCGAGATGCAGACCAATCTTGACGAAGCGCTGAATATGATCGAGCGGGCCGTCGAAGGGCAGCCGAATTCGGGCTATATCACCGACTCGCTTGGATGGGTTCTCTACCGGCTTGGCCGATACCAAGAGGCCGTGGTGCATATGGAACGCGCGGTAGAGCTTTTGCCGATCGACCCCATCATCAACGACCATCTTGGCGATGTTTACTGGGCCGTCGGACGCCAGCGCGAGGCAGAGTTTCAGTGGCACCGCGCCCTGTCCTTTGACCCCGAACCAGAAGACGCCGAACGCATTCGCCGCAAGCTCGAAGTCGGGCTTGATACCGTTCTTGCCGAAGAAGGCGCCCCACCGCTGCAAGTGGCGAATGAAGACGGTTAGGGCGGCAGCCCCAGCAAAGATAAACCTGACGCTTCACATCACCGGGCAACGCCCGGATGGCTATCACCTGCTCGATAGCCTCGTGGCATTCGCGAAATTCGGCGATTACGTCACCATTCAGGCCGGGAACACGCTTTCTCTCACGGTCGAAGGACCCGAGGCGAAGGGTGTTCCTTCCGATATGGCCAACCTCGCGCTAAAGGCCGCGGCGCTTTACAAGACCGACGCGGGGGCCGCCCTTACCCTCAGAAAGTTTCTACCAGCGGCATCGGGTATCGGCGGCGGGTCGTCTGACGCGGCCGCCGCGTTGCGCGGTCTTTCGCATTTCCACGACCTGCCCCTTCCGGATGCGGACGCGATCCTTGCTCTTGGCGCGGATGTACCGGTGTGCGTGGCGGCGCGCACGGCCCGCATGACCGGCATCGGCGATCAGGTCGAGGTGCTTCCGGACTTGCCAGAAACGGACATCGTCCTTGTGAACCCGCGCGTCGGCGTGGCGACGGCCGCCGTGTTCGGCGCGCTGGAAAGCAAATCGAACGCCCCGATGCCAGACGCCATTCCGGCGTGGAACAGCACCGAAGACATGTGCCTGTGGTTGCGATCCCAACGTAATGACCTTGAGGCCCCCGCCCTATCGCACGCTCCCGTCATCGCGGATTGCCTAGCCAGCCTAAACGAATTCGGAGCTTTGTTCGCCCGCATGTCCGGGTCCGGCGCGACGTGTTTTGGACTTTTTGAGAGTGACGGCTTTTCCGCCAAATCGGCTCGGAAGTTCATCTTGGATCGACACCCCGACTGGTGGGTGGTGAATGTGTCGCTATTGCGCAGCGAAGATCTCGACGATTACCTGATCCTGTCGACGACGTAATCCGTCAGATCAAACAGCATATCGCGAAGCTCGTGTTCCGGCAGCCGTTCAAGCGCGTCTCTGCCGCGCGCGGCCCAGCGCAACGCATCCGCCCGCGTGGCATCAAGGGTGCCGTGCCGCTCCATCAACGCAAGTGCATGCTCAAGGTCACCGTCCCGCTGATCACCCTTCTCGATGACCCTCTTCCAAAACGCCCTTTCTTCCTCGTCGGCCAAGGCAACCGCCTTGATCACCGGCAGGGTCAGCTTGCGTTCGCGGAAATCGTCACCGATGTTCTTGCCCGTGGCCCCTGCATCACCCTGATAATCCAGCAGGTCATCGACAATCTGGAACGCGATGCCCAAGGCGTCGCCATAGTCACGCAATGCATCGATCTGTTCCTGCGGGACGCCGGCAATCACACCGCCGACCTCGGTCGCCGCCGAAAACAGCGCCGCCGTCTTGCCCCGCACCACCTGCAAATAAATCGCCTCGTTCGTGGCAAGGTTCTGGGCCGCCGTCAGTTGCAGCACTTCGCCTTCGGCAATCGTCGCGGCGGCGTTCGACAAAATGCCCAGAACCGTGATCGACCCGGTTTCGACCATCAACTGGAACGACCGGGCAAAAAGGTAATCGCCCACCAGAACCGATGACTTGTTGTCCCAAAGCAGGTTCGCGGTCGGTCGCCCGCGCCGCTGCCCGCTTTCGTCGACCACATCGTCATGCAGCAGCGTTGCCGTGTGAATGAACTCAACTGTCGCGGCAAGCAGCACATGGTACGGCCCGCCATACCCGCACATCCGCGCCGTCGCCAGCGTCAGCATCGGACGCAACCGCTTGCCGCCTGCCCCCACCAAATGCGCCGTCACCTCGGGAATGCGGGGGGCATGTTCCGACGCCATCCGCTCGGCGATGAGGGCATTCACGGCCACCATGTCGTCAGCCAGATATGCGGCAAGACGTTCATGCGGTTTCACGGTTACGTCGTCCAAGCCCATCACTCTCTCGTCAGATTGCTCGACAAGACGCAGCGCTTGTCATTATGTCCATAGATATGAAGGAACTGATCCGCACAAACGACCCGACAATGATCGCTTTTGCCACCGCCCTCTTACAGGGTGAGGATATAGACTTCTTTGAATTGGACGTCCACATGAGCGTCCTGGAAGGGTCGATCGGAATCCTGCCGCGCCGCATCATGGTCGCTGATCGCGACCATTTTCGCGCCGTTGCTGTTTTGCGTGACAATGACATCCCCGTTGACCGCTGATTTGCCGGATATCTTCGATGATGCCGCACTGACCAATGATGCGTTTCTGGGCGGGCGGGTTGCGGCCTTGCAACCGTCCCAAGGCTACCGGGCCGGCGTCGATCCGGTGTTTCTGGCCGCCGCTGTGCCGGCCCGACCGGGTCAGACTGTCTTGGAACTTGGCTGCGGGGCTGGCGTGGCGTCGTTATGTCTGGCTGCACGTGTGCCCAACCTGACGCTGCAAGGCGTCGAACGACAGGCGGCCTATGCGAACCTTGCCGGGCGCAACGCGGCGCTGAACAAGACCTCTCTGGCTGTGACATGCGCCGATATCGCAGCCTTGCCCGTCGACCTGCGGCAATTGAGTTTCGATCATGTCATCGCCAACCCGCCCTATTATCGCCGCGACAACGGTACGCCCGCCGATGACACCGGGCGGGAACAGGCCCTGGGCGAAGCGACCCCGTTAAGCGTTTGGGTCGACGTCGCGATCCGGCGACTGTCTCCGGGCGGATGGTTCACGATCATTCAGCGCGCGGATCGCTTGCCGGATCTCTTGACCGCCATCGGCGCGCGTCTGGGCGACATCACAGCCTATCCGCTCGCCCCGCGTGAGAGCCGCTCCGCAACGCGTGTGATCGTGACGGGTCGCAAGGCCGCGCGCGGGCCCTTCACCCTCGCTAACCCGATGATCTTGCACAACGGGGCAGAGCATTTGCGGGATGGTGAGGATTATGCGCCAGCGACGAGTGCTGTCTTGCGCGACGGGGCATCATGGCCTTGGGTCGTCGATTAACCATTTTCTAACGCCTGCTCGTCAACCTTCCCAAATCGCGCCGTGCCGACCAAGCCACGTGACACGACTCAATTTCTGTGGTGCACTCTACCGGCGACAAAATAAACAGGAGGACACCGATGACCTTGAGTTCGCACCTGCAGGAACTCCGTAAAAAACATCAATCGCTTTCGGAAATGGTGGAACAGGCACAACGCAGCCCGGCCACGGATGATTTCCAGATCACCGAATTGAAGAAGCAGAAGCTAAAGCTCAAGGAACAGATCGAACGTCTTCAAAGCGTCTGACGTTTCACGCGTCGACGAAGTCGCGCCCCTCGTCAAATGCGTCGAGATGCGCGGCTTCTGACCGTATCCATTCCAGAAATGCCGCAACCTGCGGGCGGTGTTCTGCGCCGTTCTGACACAGAAACCGGTAATGCGCCTCGGTCTTCAGCGAAAGCGGGAAAGGCGCCACAAGCTGTCCGTCGCGCAGCGCCTGCGCGGCCAGCGAAATCCGCCCCATGACAACCCCGCCGCCGGCCATCGCGGCGTCAAGTGCATGGTCGGCTTGGGAAAACCGCGGACCTGTCTTGGGGGCCGCGCCCAGACCGGCGGCCGCGAACCAGGCATCGAAATCAATCCGCGGCCGCAGAAACGCCGTGTCATCCTGATGCAGCAAGGTTGCGTCGTGCAGTTTGGCCGGCGTGTCGAACGCGCGCGCCATCTCTGGCGACATCATCGGCGTCACCCATTCGCGGATGATCGGTGTTGAAAAGACACCTTCATCTTCATCGCGCGCATAGCCAAACCGGATCGCAACGTCGATCTCGTCACGATCGAAGTCCATCATCCGAAGGCTCGCGGTGAAGCGAAGCTCGATCTCGGGATGACTTCCGGCGAAGTCGAAAAGACGCGGCGCGAGCCATTTTGCCGTGATCGCAGGGCCGGCCGTCACCGTCAGGGTGCGTGTATCGCCCAGACGGCGCGCGGCACGCCACGCGGTCGTGAGACGGGCAAACCCCTCTTGTGCGCCCGGGGCAAGCGCCCGCCCGGCCTCGGTCAACTCCACGGCGCGGTTCAATCGGCGAAATAGCGGATGGCCAAGGTGCTCTTCCAGCGACTTGATTTGAAACGACAGTGCCGCCGGCGTGACGTTCAACTCATCGGCCGCGCGGGCAAATGACATGTGACGGGCCGCGGCATCAAACGCGCGAAGTGCCGTAAGCGGGGGCAATCGATCACTCATGTCAGTTAAGTAATACTTGTCTGAAGCTTTGGAAAGTCTCGTTTGTACGGAGAGTTCAGAAGGCGCATATTCACCTCAGTTGAACTGAAGCATCTTGAAAAGGAACACTCCCATGTATGAAGGCACCTCCTCGATCCGCACCCGTGACGCAATTCGCGCTGGCCGTACCGCCCGCGCCCGGGCTTTGGCCGATGCGCTGAACCTGATCTTTTACGGTCGCACCCGCTAACCAAAGAAAAAGGGCCGACGCAAATCGCGCCGGCCCTTTTCACATCTCTCAAACGATCTCAGACGAAGAACTGCGCGCCGTTGGCCGAAATCGTCGAACCGTTGATGAACCCTGCATCGTCAGACGCCAGGAACGCCACGCAGCGGGCGATTTCCTCGGGCTCGCCAAGCCGACCCGCCGGGATCTGGGCGATGATCGACTCGCGCACCTTTTCGGGCACCGCCATCACCATTTCCGTCGCGATATAGCCCGGGCAAACGGCATTGGCGGTAATACCGGCCCGCGCGCCTTCCTGTGCCAGCGACTTGACGATGCCAAGATCGCCCGCCTTCGTGGCGGCATAGTTCACCTGCGCGAACTGGCCTTTCTGACCATTGATCGAGCTGATCACGATGACACGGCCGAACTTACGCTCGCGCATTCCGGGCCAGACCGGATGCACCGTGTTGAAGACACCGGTCAGGTTGGTGTCGATCACTTCTTTCCACTGCTCCGGCGTCATTTTGTGGAACGGCGCGTCACGGGTGATGCCGGCGTTGGCGACGACGATGTCGATGGGGCCAAGATCGGCTTCGACCTGTGCGATACCTGCCGCACTGGCGTCGTAATCGGCCACGTTCCATTTGTAGGTTTTGATGCCCGTTTCGGCGGTAAAGGCCGCGGCCTTTTCGTCATTCCCGGCATAGGTGGCGGCGACTTCGCATCCGGCGGCTTTCAGCGCCTTTGAAATGGCCTCGCCGATACCGCGCGAGCCTCCGGTAACCAGTGCAACACGTCCCATTCGTTTCCTCCTTCGGAAGTTCAATTTGCCCGCCGGCTCTTGTTCGCTGCGCCGGTCACGCGGGGTGGTAGGCGGCGTGCAATCACGCCGCCTTGATTTGGGTCAGGGGCGTTCGACGCAAAGCGCGACGCCCATGCCGCCGCCGATGCACAGCGTGGCCAGGCCCTTCTTGGCATCGCGGCGCTGCATTTCGAACAAAAGCGTATTGAGCACGCGGCAGCCCGAAGCTCCGATCGGGTGACCGATGGCAATCGCGCCGCCGTTCACGTTCACGATCGCGGGATCCCAGCCCATGTCCTTGTTCACGGCGCAGGCCTGCGCGGCGAAGGCTTCGTTGGCTTCCACAAGGTCAAGATCCTCGACCTTCCATCCAGCCTTTTCGAGCGCTTTGCGGCTGGCATGAATAGGACCAACGCCCATGATCGACGGGTCGAGACCAGCGGTGGCATAGGACGCGATACGCGCCAGCGGGGTGATCCCGCGCTTTTCGGCCTCATCCGCCGACATCAACAGCACCGCGGCCGCCCCATCGTTCAGACCCGATGCGTTGGCTGCCGTGACCGACCCGTCCTTGGTGAAGGCCGGGCGCAGTTTCTGCATGGCCTCCATCGTGGCGCCGTGGCGAATGTATTCGTCGCTATCGACAACGATGTCGCCCTTACGGGTCTTGACGGTGAAGGGCACGATTTCATCGGCGAACTTGCCGGCTTTCTGCGCCGCCTCGGCCTTGTTCTGCGACGCGACGGCGAATTCGTCCTGCTGGTCGCGGCTGATCTGCCACTTCTCGGCGACGTTTTCGGCGGTCTGGCCCATGTGATAGCCGTTGAACGCGTCCCAAAGTCCGTCGCGGATCATGGAGTCGATGAACTTCATGTCGCCCATCTTGTGCCCGGCGCGCAGGTTCGCGACATGCGGGCTCATGCTCATGTTTTCCTGACCACCCGCGGCGACGATGTTGGCATCGCCCAGCTGAATATGCTGCGCGCCCAGCGCGACGGCACGAAGGCCCGAACCGCAGACCTGGTTGATCCCCCATGCCGCCGATTCGATCGGCAGGCCGGCATTGACATGCGCCTGGCGGGCGGGGTTCTGGCCCTGACCGGCAGTCAGCACCTGGCCAAGGATGGTTTCCGACACGTCGGCCTTTTCGATCCCGGCGCGGGCCACGATCTCTTCTAGAACGGCGGCGCCCAGATCATGCGCCGGCGTATTGGCGAAAGAGCCGCTGAAGCTGCCCACGGCGGTCCGGGCAGCCGATGCGATTACGACGTTGGTCATGCAAATTCTCCTCTCCCGAAACGGGAATTCCGTTGGGTGAGGGTCGCCCGTACAGGCCTGCGCATCCCCACCGATTCACAAGAGAGTCGTATGCATTGGTACGCAGAGGGGCAACAGACAACGTGTCTCAGGTGGCGCTAACGGCAAAGCTGCCATGTCATTGGCGGGTAGCCCAGGCAGGTGCAATCGTGGGCGCGCCAAAGTGATACCCTTGCAGACAATCGATGCCGATCGCCGTCAGATAGGCGGCTTCCCGCGCCGTCTCGACCGACTCGGCCACCATGTACATCTCGAACTGCCGCGCGATTGCCACGAGCGCTTGTACCAGCACCTGATTGTCAGGGTCCGAATGGATGCCCCGAACAAACTGACCGTCGATCTTGACGACGTCGAAGAAGAAACTCTTGAGATACCGAAACGACGTGTACCCCGCGCCGAAGTCATCGAGCGCAAAGGTAATGCCCTTCGCCTGAAGATCCTCCATGAAAACGCGTACAATCTCGGGCATGCCCATGGCCGAGGTTTCCGTGATCTCAAGGATCAACCGGTTTGCCAGCGACGGGTTGTTGGCAAGCGCACTGTCCAGCGCCGCAACCCAACGCCGGTATCCGATGGAACGCGCCGACATGTTGATGGCCAGACGAAGCCCGGGGTGCCGGGCCAGCGTGGCCAGACCATGCTCCAACGCCAGGCAATCCATGATCCTGCCGGTTTCATGCTCTTCAATCGCTTCGATGAAATCCCGCGCCGGGATCGGGCGGCCGGTTTCATCCAGAACCCGAAGCAAACCTTCATAGAAGGCCGGTCGATCGGGTGCGGTTGCCTGAACAATCGGCTGATACGCTAGCGTCACGCGACCCGTTCGAACCGCCTGATCCACCATCTTGAGGGTATCCCGATCCCGCGCCAAGACCGCCGCAGACAAGGGGCTATCCATACCGGGTTCCAGCTTTTCAACAATCGCCTGATCCATCATCGCTCCATCCTTCAACGACGCGACCCTATGAAGAACATCGCTAAAATCTGGTAAATATTCTGCATTTGTTCTAATTGCGAAGAACCGGTCACTCAAACCGCGGCAAAGGTGGATCAGATGGGCGAAAGATGCAGTTGGTGCGGCGATGATCCGCTTTACGTGGCCTATCACGACACCGAATGGGGCGTGCCCGAACGCGACGCCCGCGCGCTTTGGGAAAAGCTGATCCTTGACGGGTTTCAGGCCGGGTTGTCGTGGTACACGATCCTGTCCAAGCGCGAAAACTTCCGAGCCGCCTTCGAGGGGTTCGACCCCGCCACCATCGCGACATGGGGCGAGCTAGAGGTCGTGCGTTGTCTGGGCGATGCCGGGATCGTCCGTCACCGCGGCAAGATCGAGGCGACCATCGGCAATGCCCGCGCGTATCTTGAGATTGACGCCAGCGAAGGGTTCGACAGCTTTCTATGGCGTTATGTCGACGGGGCGCCGATCCAGAATGTCTGGCGGTCGATGGCGGAGGTGCCAGCCGAAACGCCGCTATCACGGCAAATATCGAAGGACCTGAAGAAAGCCGGCTTCAAATTCTGCGGCCCGACGATTGTCTATGCGTTCATGCAGGCCACCGGCATGGTCAACGATCACCTTGTCACCTGCCCATGCCACGCGACCGTGGCCCGGCTGTCGGCCTAGCTTTCGGGCTCTGCAATCAACGCCGCGACGATCGCGCGCGCGCTATCGCTCGCCCAATCGGCATCGCCCCGCAGTCGCGCGATCTCGCGCCCTTCCGGGTCAAGGATCACGGTGATTGGCAAGCCCAGCACCGCCATTTCACGGGCAACCATCTGTTTGGGATCAAGCAAGATGGGCAAGCCCTTGATGTCTTCTTCTTCGAAGAACCGGCGAATACCCTGAAGCGAATTGCGCCCGGTCGCCAGCGTCACGACCTCAAAGTCATCCCCGCCAAACTCGGCCTGCAATGCATCAAGCGCCGGCATTTCCTTACGGCAGGGGGCGCACCACGTCGCCCAGAAGTTCAACAGAATATACTTTCCCTGCCAGTCGGCCAGACTGCGTTCGGTGCCATCCGCTTCGGTAAAGCGCGCGGAACTGACGGCCTGCGGCTCGCTGTGAAACATCAACTTCTTCATGTCGCCCTCGCGCAATGCCTCAAGTGCTGCGGCATCGGCCAGCGCGGCATTTGCACCAAGCATCAGGGCCGTGTAGAGGACGGCGGAACGAATAAGCTGCATTTCCCCTCCGGGATCAGAGACATGACTGACAAGACCAACACGATGTGGGGCGGGCGTTTCGCCGCCGGGCCAGACGCGATCATGGAGGCGATCAATGCCTCGATCGGGTTTGACAAACGACTGGCTGCCCAGGACATCGCGGGGTCCCGCGCCCATGCGGCCATGCTGGCGGCACAGGGTATACTTACCGATAGCGATGCCGACGCGATCCGGGAAGGCCTCCTCACGGTGTTGTCAGAGATTGAAACCGGAACGTTTGCGTTTTCAACGGCGCTTGAAGACATCCACATGAATGTCGAGGCCCGGTTGAAAGAGATCGTCGGCGAACCCGCCGGGCGGCTGCACACCGCACGGTCGCGCAACGATCAAGTGGCCACCGATTTCCGACTTTGGGTGCGCGATCAGGCGGATGTGGCAGAAGCCGGTCTCACCGCCCTGATGCAGGCACTGTTGGCGCAGGCCGAGGCGGGGGCCGATTGGGTCATGCCCGGCTTCACGCATCTGCAAACGGCGCAGCCCGTGACATGGGGTCATCACATGATGGCCTACGTGGAAATGTTCGCGCGCGACCGGGGCCGGTTTCGTGACGCGCGGGCACGGATGAACGAAAGCCCGCTGGGCGCGGCGGCCTTGGCCGGTACGTCCTTCCCGATCGACCGCGACGCCACGGCTGCGGCCCTTGGTTTTGACCGCCCGATGGCCAATTCGCTCGATGCCGTGTCGGACCGCGACTTCGCGCTCGAGTTCCTGTCTGCGGCCACGATCAGCGCGATGCACCTGTCGCGCCTCGCCGAAGAACTTGTGATCTGGTCGTCGGCCCAGTTCCGCTTTGTCACGCTGTCTGACCGGTTTTCCACTGGGTCGTCGATCATGCCGCAGAAAAAGAACCCCGATGCCGCCGAACTGGTGCGCGCCAAGATCGGACGCATTCTTGGTGCCAATGTGGGGCTTCTGACGGTTATGAAAGGCCTGCCGCTGGCCTATTCAAAGGACATGCAGGAAGACAAGGAACAGGTCTTTGACGCCGCCGACAACTTTATGCTGGCGCTGGCGGCGATGACCGGCATGGTCGGTGACATGACCGCCAATCGTGACGCACTGAAGGCTGCGGCGGCAAGCGGGTTCTCAACCGCGACCGATCTGGCCGACTGGCTGGTCCGCGAGTTGAACCTGCCCTTCCGCGACGCGCACCACGTCACCGGCACGCTTGTCGCAATGGCCGAGGACAAGGGCTGCGACCTGCCCGATCTGTCGCTTGCCGACATGCAAAGCGTCCATGATGGCATCACAAACGCCGTTTTCGACGTGCTCGGGGTGGAAAACTCGGTCCAAAGCCGCACCTCTTACGGTGGAACGGCACCAGAACAGGTGCACGCGCAAATCGCACGCTGGAGGGAGGATTTGGGATGAGAATGGTGTTGCTGACGTCAGTCGTTCTTCTTTCGGCCTGCTCGAGCGGCCCGAACCTTGGCGTGAATGTCGGCCTGTCGCCAAGCGGCGTCAGCGTGAACCCGTCGGTATCCGGCCGCGTCGGCGGTGTCGGCGTGGCGGTGACCCCATGATCCGCGCGGCAAGCCTTTTCGCACTCATCGCTCTGGCCGCCTGCGGCGCGGACGGCGCGCCCGAACGCCCCGGCGGCGCCATCGTCGATCTAAGCGGCAGTGCCACGATCGGTGTCGAAGGATCGCGCTGATGTCACCCTTGCGTCTGACCTTCCTTGGCCTCGCCATCTGGGGCGCCATTCACCCGATGTACTGGTTCATCACCTACATGCAGCAGGAAGGCACCGGTCTCGGTGGCCTTATCGACGCATGGTACGTCAATGCCTCGACCACCGGACTTGTCTGGGACCTGACGATTGCGGCCATTGCGCTGACAATCTGGATCCTCGCGGAAACATGGGTTCGCAAGAACTGGATCGCGCTTATCGCCATCCCCGCGATCTATTGTATCGGCGTGTCCTGCGGCCTTCCGCTCTATCTTTTCCTGCGCGCCAAACCGGTCACCTGAATGGATCACTTCCTTTACAAAGACGGCATCCTGCATGCCGAAGACGTGTCCCTGCCCGCCATCGCGGCCGAGGTGGGCACCCCCTTCTATTGCTATTCCAGCGCCACCCTCACACGGCACTACAAGCTTTTCGACGAAGCACTGGACGGGCTTGACCACCTTGTCTGCTACGCGATGAAGTCGAACTCGAACCAGGCCATTCTCAAGCTCATGGGCGACCTTGGCGCAGGCATGGACGTGGTGTCTGGCGGCGAGTACCTGCGCGCGAAAGCCGCCGGCATCCCGGGCGACCGCATCGTGTTTTCCGGCGTCGGTAAAACCGGCGACGAGATGCGGCTCGCGCTCGAAGGTGGCATCCGCCAGTTCAACGTCGAAAGCGAACCCGAGCTTCGGCTTCTGTCGCAGATTGCCGACAGCATGGGCGTCACGGCCCCCATCACGGTGCGGGTGAACCCGGATGTCGATGCCCGAACCCATGCGAAGATCGCCACCGGTAAGTCCGAGAACAAGTTCGGCATCCCCATCGCCCGCGCGCGCGAGGTTTATGACATGGCCGCCGCCTTGCCCGGCATCGACGTGATCGGCATCGACGTGCATATCGGCTCGCAACTGACCGAGCTTGAGCCGTTCGAGATGGCGTATCTCAAGGTGGCAGAGCTTACCCGGCAACTGCGCGCCGATGGCCACGACATCCGTCGCCTCGACCTTGGCGGCGGGCTTGGCATTCCCTACGAACGGTCGAACACGGCCCCACCGCTTCCCGTGGAATACGGCGCGCTTATCAAGCGCACGGTGGGCGATCTTGGCTGCGAGATCGAAATTGAGCCGGGACGCCTGATTTCCGGCAATGCCGGGATCCTCGTTTCAAGCGTGATCTACGTGAAGTCCGGCGAAGGTCGCGATTTCCTGATCCTCGATGCCGCGATGAACGATCTCATCCGCCCCGCGATGTACGAGGCATGGCATGATATCGTCCCGGTGATCGAACCGGAAGCGGGCGCTGAAAGGCAGCCTTTCGACATCGTCGGACCGGTCTGCGAATCCGGCGATACCTTTGCAAAGGCCCGCCAATTGCCCCCGTTGCGCGATGGGGAAATGGTCGCCTTCCGTTCGGCTGGCGCATATGGGGCGGTGATGTCGTCTGAATACAATACCCGCCCGCTGATCCCCGAAGTGCTTGTGCATGAGCATCAATTCGCCGTCATCCGCACGCGCCCGACCTTTGACGAGATCATAAATCGCGATACCATTCCAAAATGGCTGTGACGTACTATCTTGTACTGAAGGCCTTGGCGCGAGTGCATGACAAACGAAACATCACAGCTTGAAGGTGCCGCGAAGCGCCTGAAGTGGCCGCTGCGCCTGACCCTTGCGGGCATGTGGTGCGAGCGACTGTTGCGGGCGTTCTGGCCCTTCGTGGCCGTACTTCTGGCCGTTCTTGCGGCGCTGATGATGGGTCTGCACGAAACCCTTCCGCTTGAGCTGGTCTGGGGCGGCACGCTGATCTCAGTTGGCGGTCTCGTCGCAACGCTGGCGCTTGGCGTGCGCAAGTTCGCCCGCCCGACGGGTGGCGAAGCGCTCGACAGGTTGGATCGCACCATGCCCGGCCGCCCGATCACGGCCATTGCTGACACTCAGGCCATCGGGTCCGGGGACGCCGCGTCAGAGGCCGTCTGGAAGGCGCATGTTGAACGCATGGCGGCCCGCCTGGATGAGGCCCACGCGGTCAGCCCCGATCTCAATCTTGCCCCGCGCGACCCGTTCGCGCTGCGCTACGTGGCCCTGCTGGCCTTTGTCATGGCGCTTCTCTTCGGGTCGGTCTGGCGCGTGGCCAGCATCACCGACATGGCCCCGGGTGGCCCGGGTCAGGCGCTTGCCGCAGGCCCCGCATGGGAAGGCTGGCTTGAGCCGCCGTCCTACACCGGGCGGCCCAGCCTTTACCTGAACGATATTGATCAGGCCTCGCTTGAAATTCCGGCGGGAACATCGGTTACCCTGCGCCTTTATGGCGAGATTGGCGCGCTTAGCGTCGATGAAACCGTGTCCGGCCGGATCGGTGAGTTGCCCCCCGGAACGGACCCGGCGCAAGACTTCACGGTCGCGCAAGACGGGCGTCTGGCCATCAACGGCCCCGGCGGTCGCGAATGGGACATCACTCTTCTGCCCGACGCGCCGCCGACCATCGAACCCGCCGCCGCACTCGAACGCACGGTGGGTGGTGAGTTTCGACAGCCCTTCATCGCGTCCGACGATTACGGGGTAATCGCGGGCCAGGCCGAAATCGCACTTGATCTGCCCCGTGTCGACCGCCGCTATGGCCTTGTCGCCGACCCAGAGCCGCGCCCGGCGATCGAGCTTGATTTGCCGATGACGATCACCGGCGACCGGCGTGAGTTCGAAGAAACGCTCATCGACGATCTGGCCCAACACCCTTTTGCCGGCCTGCCGGTCACCGTGACGCTTTTTGCCGAAGATGCCGCTGGTCAGGTCGGCGAAAGTACACCGTCCGAGGTTATCCTGCCCGCGCGCCGGTTCTTTGACCCGCTCGCCTCGGCGATCATCGAACAGCGCCGCGATCTGCTTTGGTCGCGTGAGAATGCGCCGCGTATCGCGGCCGTCCTGCGCGCCGTCAGCCACCTGCCAGAGGGGTTCTTCCGCTCGGAAACCGCCTATCTCAAGTTGCGTTTCGTGATCCGCCGCCTTGAAACCGCGTACACCTATGCGTCCGTTTCGACAGAGTTGCAGGAAGAAACCGCACAGGCGCTTTGGGATATCGCGATCTCGATCGAAGAGGGCGACCTGTCTGACGCGCTTGAGCGCCTGCGCCGCGCGCAGGACCGGCTGTCGGATGCGATCCAGAACGGCGCCACCGATCAGGAAATCGCCGAACTGATGCAGGAACTGCGCGACGCAATGCAGGACTATATGCGGCAACTGGCCGAACAGGCCGGCGAACAGGGCGACAATCAGCAGGCCGAGAATCAGAAAGGCCAGGAGATCACCGGCAATCAGCTTGAGGAGATGTTGCAGCGCCTTCAGGAACTGATGGAACAGGGCCGCACGGAAGAAGCGCAGGCCCTGCTCGACCAACTTCGCCAGATGATGGAGAACATGCAGATCGCTGAAGGTCAGCAGGGTCAGGGCCAGCAAAGCCCCGGCCAGCAGGCCATGGAAGGCCTTGCAGAGACATTGCGGCAGCAGCAGGGTCTCTCGGACGAGGCATTCCGCGACCTTCAGGAGCAATTCGGTCAGAACGGCCAGCCCGGTCAGCAGCCCGGCGAAGGGCAGCAACAAGGGAACGAACCCGGTGAGGGTCAGGGGCAGCAACCCGGCCAGGGCCAGCAACAAGGTCAGGGCGGTCAGCAGCCGGGCCAGGGCAACCAACCGGGAAGCCAGCAAAGCCTTGCCGACCGCCAACAGGCGCTGCGCAACGAATTGAACCGCCAGCAACAGAACCTGCCGGGCGCCGGCACACCCGAAGGCGACGCCGCGCGCGACGCGCTTGACCGCGCCGGTCGTGCGATGGAAGGCGCGGAAGAAGCGTTGCGCGAAGAAGATTTTGCCGACGCGCTCGACAATCAGTCCGACGCGATCGAGGCGCTGCGCGAAGGCATGCGCGAACTGGGCGAGGCGATGGCTCAGCAGCAGGGTCAGCCGGGGCAGCAGGGCGACGCCTTGGGCGAAGCCAACCCCCTTGGCCAGCGCGATCCCTTAGGACGCGAGGCCGGGCGTAACGGCCGGCTTGGCACGGATGAACAGCTTTTGCAGGGCGACGATGTCTATCGCCGCGCGCGGGAGTTGCTTGATGAAATCCGGCGTCGGTCGGGCGAACAGGCGCGGCCCGATGTCGAACTGGACTATCTGCGTCGCTTGCTGGACCGGTTCTAACCCAGGCTAGCCGTCGTTCAGACCCAAAAGCGACGAAATCCCGTTCACGAACCCCTCAAGCCCATTATCGATACCAAGCCGCATCGCATTGGCCCAATCGACATATGTCGCCAACGCCCCTTCAAGCGGTGGCACGGCTGCGGCGATCTGCGGTGCGAAAAGGTAGATCAGGATCAAGATCGTCGTCACGACCAGCATGGCAGCGAAGCCAAAGCGGAATCCCGTGCGACGCACCCGCGTTTCCGTCACCCCGGCCATATCGGACATATCGTCAGCACGATCTTTCGTGGCCGTCAGGGTTGAGTTGATCTCGTCGATGTCGGGAAGCATCGACCGGCGCTCCTCGCTTTCAGCAACGGGAGTTTGCGCTTCGCGACCTCGCAGACGGGCCGTTCGCAGGGCCGCGCCATCCACTGGCTCCTCTGGCTCGCCCAATCCCAGATCGGGCTGGGTTTCCAACGTCTCGGCCTGCCGGGCAGCCAACTCGCGTTCGGCTTCCTCGCGCAGGATCTCGCGGACCTTCGGATCGATTTCGCGGCGCGGCACCTCGCGCGGGGGCGGACCGGGTTCGTCATCGTCTTCGAACTCATCATCCGGACGCGCCGCGTCTTCCGTCGTTTCTTCCACCGCGACATCTTCGGGGGTCGCATCATCCGCCTTGCCGCTGAAAAACGAAGCGGCGTCATCGCCCAAACCGTCGAGATAATCCTCGGTCGGCTCCGGCTCCGGCTCCGGCTCAGACGTTTCTTCGCCTACGTCTACCTGTCCATCGCCCTCGGAAGCCCGTTCGTCTTCGTCCGGTAAGGCGTCAACCTCCGGCTCGTATTCCGGCTCTGGCTCCGGCGCAACAGGTTCCGGCTCCGGCGGTGGCGCCAGCCCGCCTTCCGGCGGTTGAAACCACGTCTTGCCGCAGTTGGAACACTGAACGTCCCGCCCTGTTTCCGGAATCAACGACGCATCGACTTCGTACTGCGCGTCGCAATTCGGGCATGTCAGTCGCATCTTTGCCCCCTCGGCCCACGGTAACTTTCCGGGGCGCCTGCCTCTTGGCGAACTATTAACAGTCTGATCGAAAAACTCAAAGCAATCCACCGGCTCTGCGATTGAAACACCGGCCCGGCTGAGGCAAACATGTCGCGCAGCGGACCATTGGGGCAAATCGGTGATCGAGCTTTCTGGCGTAGGCTACAGCTACGGCGACAGCCGCCTGTTCGGCGACATAACGCTGTCTCTGGCGCCGGGCGCATTTCATTTCCTTACTGGCCCCTCCGGCGCGGGCAAGACGACCTTGTTGAAGCTATGTTATCTTGAGCTGGCCCCGGACGAGGGCCAGATCGACATCTTTGGCAAGGATGCCGCGGCGTTGAACCGCGACGACATCGCCAAGGCCCGTCAACGGATCGGGGTCGTCCATCAGGACTGTCAATTCATCGACCACATGCCGCTGGCCGAAAATATCATGCTGCCGCTGCGGGTCGCCGGGCGCGACCACGCCGCAGAACAGAACAACTTGCGTGACCTCATGGCCTGGGTCGGCCTCGGGGATAAGGCCGACGCGCTCCCGCCCGAGCTATCTGGCGGGGAACGCCAACGTGCCGCCCTTGCCCGCGCCGTCATCATGTCACCGGATGTCATCCTGGCGGATGAGCCCACGGGCAATGTCGACTGGGACATGTCGCTACGCCTTCTGACCCTGCTGGTCGAGCTGAACCGCATGGGCAAATCCGTGCTTCTTGCAACCCACGATCTGGCGCTGATCCGGCAGGCCAAGGCGCAAGTCCCGGCCCGCGTTCTGCGGCTGCGCGACAGGGTGCTTCAACAGGCGGGATCCGACCTGTGATCGCGTTGTTCACACCGTCGCCCACCGATCCGGAACGGTTGGTACCACCCAGCGGGATAACCGCACAACTCACCGCATTTGCCGCCGGGGCGATGGCGTTTCTCGCGGTCTTTGCATTGGCGCTGATGTTCGCGACCAACCGCGTGGCCGACAGATGGTCGGCGGAACTGGCGCAAACGGCGACGATTCGGGTGTCGGCACCGGCACCGCAGATGGCGGAACAGGTTCAATCGGTTCTGACCATTCTGGGCCAGACCCCCGGCGTGGCCAGCGCCCGCGCCATGGGCGACGATGAACAACGCGCCTTGTTGGCCCCGTGGTTCGGCCCCGATCTTCCCGTCGAGGTGTTGCCCATCCCGCGTCTGATCGAAGTGGTCGAGGACAGTACGGGCATAGACGCGGAAGGGCTGCGCCTGCGGCTGAGGGCAGAAGTGCCGGGTGCGGTGCTTGACGATCATGGGCGCTGGCGGCGGCCGTTGATCGAAGCGGCAGAGCGGCTGCGCACGCTGGGGGTTCTCTCGATCGCCCTGATTGCCCTGACCATGGCGGCGATGGTTACCCTGGCCGCCAGCGCGTCGCTTTCCGCCAACGGCAAGGTGATCGCGGTCTTACGACTGGTCGGCGCGAGGGACAGCTATGTGATCCGCGCTTTTGTCCGCCGCTTCATGCTGCGCGCGCTTGCGGGCGCGTCGGTCGGCACCGTCTTTGCCATGGCCGCCATTGCCGTGTTCCCCGACTCGGGCCGCGATACCGGCTTTCTGACCGGTCTTGGCTTTCGCGGGTTAGAGTGGTTTGTTCCCCTTCTCATACCCCCCGTTGCCGCGATGGTCGCCTTCTGGGCCACACGCATCGCCGCCGCGCGTAAGTTGCGAGAGATCCGCTGATGCTGCAATGGACCCGATCCCTGCTCTTCAATGCACAGATGTACCTGTCCATGCTGGTGCTTGGGATACTCTACTTCCCTTACGCATTGATCAGTTCGGAAGGCGCGCTCAAGGCCTGCCATACATATTGCCGCTGGATGGTCTGGACGGCGTCCTGGATTATCGGACTCAAGGTCGAAATCCGCGGCACGCCGCCGACGGACGAGGTGATGGTCGCTGCGAAGCATCAGTCGTTCTTCGACGTGATCGTCATCTTCGGCGCGGTTCCCCGCGGCAAATTCATCATGAAGCGATTGTTGATGTACGCGCCAATTCTCGGGCAATACGGCATGCGCATCGGCAATGTTCCGGTCAACCGGGGCAAACGCGGCGCGGCGATCGAAAAGATGGTGCGCGACGTCAAGAACGGCACGCAGCGCGCGGGCCAGTTGATCATCTATCCCCAGGGCACGCGCGTGGCCCCGGGTGCGACGCGACCCTACAAGGTGGGCACCGGAGTGCTTTACGAACAGCTCCAGCAAGACTGCGTCCCCGTTGCCACGAATATCGGGGTCTTCTGGCCCAAGCGTGGCATCACCCGCCGCCCGGGAACAGCGGTCGTCGAATTCCTGCCACGCATAAAAGCCGGAATGGAGCGTACGGAGTTCATGAAGGAACTTGAGATGTCGATTGAGACACATTCGAACCGGCTGATGGCCGAGGCAGGATTTCACGCCAATGACTGACCCGCACCGTATCGAAGACCTTTCCGGTCTCGAGGCGCTTTATGACGCGCCCGCCACGGCATCTCTTGAAAAGGTCACCGTCTCGCTGACCCCCGAATACCGCGCCTGGATCACCGCCGCGCGGTTTTGCATTCTGTCCTCTGTCGGTCCGGATGGCACCGATGCCTCGCCGCGCGGCGATGACGGGCCGGTAGTCGATGTCCTTGACGAAAGAACACTCGCCCTGCCCGACTGGCGCGGCAACAACCGCATCGACAGCCTGCGCAATATTGTGCGCGACGGACGGGTGTCGCTGATGTTCATGGTGCCGGGATCGAACAACGTGATCCGCGTAAATGGCAAGGCCCATGTCACGACCGACCCCGCGCTTGCCGAACGGTTCACCGATAAGGGCCGGGTGCCCCGATGCGTTGTCGTGATCGCGATTGAAGAGGTCTATTTTCAATGCGCCCGCGCGCTCATGCGGTCAGGGCTGTGGTCAGGCAAGGACGATAGCTCTGGCTTGCCCAGCATGGGGGATATCCTGCAATCGGCCTCGAAAGGTACGATCGACGGCAAACGCTATGATGTTGACTGGCCCATTCGCGCCCGAAAGACCATGTGGTGACCTCAGGCCGCCAGACCCTTGTCACCCAGACCAAGGAACTTGCGCCGGCGATCCTGAACCAGTGCATCGCCGGATTTCTCTGACAATTCCGCAAGCATCTGACCAATCGCGACACCCACGGATTTGATCGTCGCCTGCCTGTCGCGCTGCGCCCCGCCAAGCGGCTCCTGGATGATCCGGTCGGCCACGCCCAGCGCCTTCAGGTCTTGGGCGGTCAGCCGCAGGGCTTCGGCCGCTTCGCGCATCTTTTCCGCGTCCTTCCACAGGATCGACGCACAGCCTTCGGGCGAAATCACCGAATAGATCGAATGTTCCAACATAGCGAGCCGGTTGGCCGTGGCAAAGGCCACCGCGCCGCCTGACCCTCCCTCACCGATGATCACGCTGACCAACGGCACCTTCAGTTGCAGGCACTTTTCGGTAGACCGGGCAATCGCCTCGGACTGTCCGCGTTCTTCCGCGCCCTTTCCCGGATATGCACCCGGAGTATCGACAAGCGTGACCACCGGAATGTTGAACCGATGCGCCAAGTCCATCAGGCGGATCGCCTTGCGATACCCTTCGGGCCGCGCCATGCCGAAGTTGTGTTCGATCCGGGTCTTGGTGTCCGTGCCCTTTTCATGACCTATCACCATCACCGGCGTATCGTCGAACCGGGCCAGCCCGCCCATCACCGCGTGATCGTCGGCAAAGTTCCGGTCCCCGGCAAGCGGCGTGTACTCGGTGAAAAGTGCTGCAATATAGTCGCGGCAGTGGGGCCGGTCGGGGTGCCGCGCCACCTGGCATTTCCGCCAGGGCGTCAAATCCTTGTAAAGATCCGCCAGCATGGCCGACGCCTTGGCATCAAGCGCCGCCGCCTCTTTCTCGACGTCCATCTCTTCGTTGGCCCGCGCCATCGCGCGAAGCTCTTCCGCCTTGCCTTCGATCTCGGCCAACGGCTTTTCGAACTCAAGATAA
>JABDPT010000030.1 GCA_013042605.1 Paracoccaceae bacterium | reverse complement strand
TCGCGCAGGAAGGCGAGCCGGTCTGCCGGGATGCCCGGAGGGGCGGCCACGGGACGACCGACCGCCGAAAGCGCTTCCCAGCTTTCGAGGATCTTGATCTTGCGCTCACTGTCGTCCTGCTGCGCGGCGATGTCGTAGATCGACGGAATGCCTTCCAGCACCCCGGTCGGGTTCTTTTCACCGTGCAGGATGACCTTATGATCGCCGGATTCGATGCCTTTCAGCGCCGAGCCGAGTGAACCCCACATGGTCTGGACGTCGCCGCGAAGCATCGCGGTACGGATGTCGCCGGACCGGTCGAAGCCGTGCACGACACGCTGGTCGATGCCAAGCACGTCACCGGTGATGACAGCGTCCACATAGGTCGAGCCGCCAAGGCCGGTGGCGCCGATGATCTCGGGGCGGCCGTTGTTGGTCAGGTCTTCGAAGCTTTCGATTCCTGACAGCGCGCTCGCGACCATCACCCGCTTGTCGGCGACGATGCGGCCCAGGTACTCGTATTGGCTGACGCGGTAGTCGGCGCCTTCGATCCCGGCCAACTGGTTCGTCACCATGGCCGAGCCGTTGATGATGCCGATATAGGTGCCGTCATTGGGCGAGTTGAAGATCTCCACCGCGCCCTTCATGCCGCCGGAACCGGGCATGTTGACGATGTCGACCCGGGCGCCGGTGTATTTCTCGAGATAGGGCGCAAGAATGCGGCTGTATTCGTCGTAGCCCCCACCGGGATCGTAGGGCACGATCCACTTGATGACGTTGTCCTTGTAAAATTCGGCCGCGGACTGTGCCGAGGCCGTGCTACCGAGGCCGAGTGCTGCGAGACCCGCGGCAGCGGCGACGGTTTTCAGGAATGTTCTTCTCATATTACCTCCCGAGTTATCACTGAATGGTCCGGCTCGGGGCCTTGCGTCCCTTGATGTGCCGGTTGCCCCGATGGTCGCGGGGTCATTGTTTTGGTGCCATTCGGCATGTCCCTGTCAGTCATATCCAAACAGCCGCCTCCCCGGCCTAATCGGAAATGATCATAAGAAAAAAGCTAGGCTGAATGAATCGTTCCGTCAACGGGACAGCGTTCCATATAGGGGAATACGGACCCTCGTGGTTTACCCTGCGGCAACCAGCAGAACGCCGGCGAAGGCCAAGGCCGCGGCCAGAAACACCGGCCCGCTGGGGCGCCGTTCCGTGCCGAAGACAAGCCAGGACAGGAAGACCGAAAAGAAGATTTCGAGCGACGAGATCATCACGACCGTCGTCACAGATGCATGGGCAAGTGCGGCGAACATCAGGATCTGGCCGACCGAGACGAGCAAGGCAGACAATACCACCGGCCGGTCGATATTGCGAAAGACGCCGCGAAACATCGCGCGATAGGTCGAAGAAACGATGGCAAGTACGGAGAATGCCGCGAAACCGGCGACCGCGCTGACAAGAGTGCCCAGCGCCGGGGCATCCACCAGATCAAGCCCCGCCTTCCGCCCGACATAGGCAACCGCATAGGCGAAGGCCGCCGCCGCGCCGATCCCGTAGGCCAGTGGCGTCACCGTGGCCTGAGCGCGATTGGCCCGCCGCATGCTGTCGGCCACGAGAATGGCGAAGGCACAGGCGATGGCCAGAAGCCCCCAGCCATCGAGGGTGGTCACGGGCTCGGCCAGGATCAGCGCCGCCAGCACCACCGAGAAGAACGGGTTGAGACGCTTGACCGCCGAGGCGCGGGTGGGCCCGAGACGGCGGATCGACGTGAATACCAGCGAGCGACCGAAGGCCATCGCCGACACCCCCGCCCCGGCGAAGAAGGCAAGACCCATCCAGGTATCTGCGGTTGCCGGAAGCGGGGTGCGGCCTGCTTCGAGGACGAGAAACACAACCGCCGAAAAGGCGATGGTCACGATGACCGAGAACAGCACGCCCTTGTCGCCCCGCGACCTCGATGTGGCGCTGACGGTGACATTGAAAAGTGCAAAGGCCAGCGCCGAAAGAAGGGCCAGGATTTCACCGAGAAACACGGTCGCCCTCCCCCGCGTCGCCGCCGGGGGCGTCCAGTCGCTGGATCACGGCCAGTTCCGGGAAAAGACGCCGCCAGAGGCCCGCCACCACCAGCGCCCCGGCGCCGCCGATGAACACCGCAGCCACGGGGCCGATCAGCGCGGCCATGGTGCCGGCCCGAAAGGCCCCCACTTCGTTCGAGGCGCCGACGAAAACCTGGTTCACCGCATTGACGCGGCCCCGAAGGTCGTCGGGCGTCCAAAGCTGGATGAGCGTGCTGCGCACGTAAACGCTCACCATGTCGGCGGCCCCGATGCAGGCCAGCGCGATGATGGACATCCACACGATCTCGGACAGGGCGAAAACCGCCGTGAAGGCCCCGAATGCGGCAACGGCAAGAAACATCGTCCGCCCGGCATTGTCGGTGATGGGCCGGGCGATGAGCCAGCCGCCGATGACGATGGCGCCGATCGCCGGAGCCGCGCGCAGGAGACCGAGACCGGTCGGGCCGATATCGAGGACATCGCGGGCATAGACCGGCAAGAGCGCCATCGCTCCGCCAAGAAGAACCGCGAAGAGGTCGAGCGAGATCGCCCCGAGCACGACCTTCGCCCGCCAGATATAGCGAAAGCCCGCGCTGAGTGTTTCGAGCGTTGCGGGCGCCTTGGAGATCCGCTGCGCGGGTTTGGGGATCATGGCAACCAGAACCGCCGCCACCCCGAACAGACCAAGGCTCGCCCCATAGGCCGCGCCCGGTGCGACACCATAGAGAAGCCCGCCGGCCACCGGCCCGCAGATCATCGCGAACTGGTTTGCGCTGGCGTTGAGCGCCACCGCCCCGGCCAGGCGTTCGGCGGGCACGAGATTGGCGATGATCGACTGGCGCGCGGGGTTGTAGAAGGCGCGCGCCGCGCCGAACAGTGCGATCAGCGCGAAGATCCGGACGACCGGCGGGCTGTCACCCCGCGCAAGCAGCAGAAGCCCCGCAGAGACGAGCGCCATCACCGCAAGGCAGACCCCCATGATCGCGCGGCGGGGATAGCGGTCGGCCACGGTGCCGGTGACGATAACCAGAAGCAGCGCCGGCAGAAACTGGGACAGGCCGATCAGCCCAAGGTCGAGCGGATCCCGCGTGAGGTCGTAAACCTGCCAGCCGACGGCAACGGTCTGGATCTGGACCGCGAAGCCGGTTGCCAGAAGTGCGCCAAAATAGCTGGGAAAGCCCGGATCGCGAAACGCGGCAAGCCCGCGGCGGGCGGCGAGGTTCGCCATGGTCAGGGCACGGGCGCGTCGTCGGCCATGCCCGCCCGCCGTGCCCAGTATTGCCACGTGCGATCATAGCCTTCGCCGGGCTTGGCATCGCCAAGGCGCGACTGGATGAGGTCGATCTCTCCGTCGGATAGGAATTTCACCGGGCCAAGCTGCATGGCCGCGGCCTGAAGTTGCGCATTCACGTCTAGGTAGACGGCGGTGTAAACCGCCTCGCGGATGGACCGCCCCACAACGGTCGAGCCGTGCCCGCGCATCAGTGCCGCCCGCCCCTGCCCGAAGGTTTCGGCAAAATCCCGGCCCATGTCGTTGCTTGCAATCAGAAGGTTCGTGTCGCCGAAGGTGTCGGCAGCGTCCCAGACCGGCACATCATGACCCAGAACCCCGCAAGAGTGCAGCAGCGGCCGGATCGGCACATCGGTAATGCCGAAGGGGATCACCCCGCGCGAATGGGAGTGCACGACCGAATGCACATCCGGCCGGGCCGCGTAGAGCGTGCCGTGAATGAACCGTTCGAGAAACGGCTTGCGGTCGTCGGAGACCGCCGCGCCGTCGAGGTCGAATTCGATGATGTCGTCGCGGGTGACCAGCTCGGGCGCGACGGCGCGGGCCTGAAAGAACCGCTTGGGGTTGTCCGGGTGGCGAAAGCTGACATGGCCGAAGGCATCGCAGATGCCCTCATGTGCAAGGATCCGGCTGGCGGTCACCAGATCGGACAGGAGCGTCTCCAGATAATCCATTCCTCGCCCTCCCCTTTTCGGGCAACGCTATGGCTGTAGGGAATGCTGTCAAGCAGTTCGGAACGTTGTTCCGTATACCGGAAAATCTACGCCCCCTGTTTTGACGCCCTGCGCGGCTGGCCTAGTCTGCGGCGCAGGAAAGGGGATCGCCGCCATGGAACGAACCGAGGTGCTGATCGTCGGCGCCGGGCCGGTGGGACTTACGCTTGCCATCGACCTCGGCCAGCGCGGGATCCGGTGCCGGGTCATCGACAGGAAACCTGGCCCGGAATTCCTGCCGAAGATGGAGCGCTGCAACGCCCGGACGATGGAAATCTTCCGGCGCATGGGGCTGGCCGAAAAGGTGCGTGCGGCCGGGCTTGATGCTGATGTACCGATGGACGTCTTCATTACCCGGTCACTGACCCACGCCCCGTTCGTGCATCTCGATTACCCATCGGTGGCCTCAGCCCGGGCCGAGATCGCCGCCTGCGAAGACACGTCGTTGCCCGCCGAGCCCTACCAGCTCATCTCGCAATACACGCTTGAGCCGCTGCTGCGCGAGGCCGCCGAAAGCCTGCCCGGGGTCGAGGTGCAGTACGGCGTCGCCTTCACGGGTCTCGCACAGGATGATCACGGCGTTACCGCACGGCTTTCCGGCTCGGATGGCGAAAGCGCGGTGCACACGGCCTATCTTGCCGGATGTGACGGCGGATCGAGTGCGGTACGTCGCGCTCTGGGCATCGGGCTACGCGGCGAAGGGGACATCCTGCGCCTGCGGCAGGCGCTTTATCGGTGCGACACGCTTTTCGACCGGCTTCCGATGGGCGACGGGCCGGGGCGCGGACGGCACTATCATATTACCGATGCCCACAATTCCTTCCTGATCATGCAGGATTCCACCCGCCACTGGACGCTTCACGCAGTTGTCGAAGATGACGCGGCCATGGCCCGGCAGTTCGAGACGGTGGTGGGCGCCCCTGTCGATTACGAGATGCTCCATGTGGGGGAGTGGAAGCAGAACCTCTTGCTGGCCGAGCGCTATGGCGCGGGGCGTGTGTTCCTTGCGGGGGACGCGGTCCATCTCGTGATCCCCACCGGCGGGCTGGGGATGAATACCGGGATCGGCGACGCGGTTGATCTTGGCTGGAAGCTCGCGGCCAGCCTGCGCGGCTGGGCTGGCCCGGCGCTTCTTGCATCCTACGAGGTTGAACGGCGGCAGGTCGGCGACCGCAATATCGGCGCCTCGCGCTATGCCTCGAGCGGGCGGCGCAAATGGCGCGGGATGTGGCGCGCGGGGCTTGCGGACGACGATGCCGCGCTGGCGGAGTTCACTCGTACCGCCGAGACCGAACAACGCAAGACGAACGAGATGATCGGCGCGGAACTGGGCTATCGCTATGTTGGCAGTCCCGCGATCTGGGAAGAGCCCGGCGGGCCGGAGCAACTGTTCCGAACCTATGATCCGACTGCGTGGACTGGGCTGCGTTTGCCCCATGCCTGGGTCAGGCCGGGCACATCCATCCTCGATCTTCCGGGGGCGGGTTTCACGGTGCTCGACCTCTCCGCAGCGTCCGGCGCGGCCGAAGCGTTGGCCGCGGCCCTTCAAGCACGCGGCGCGCCGGCAGAGGTGCTCTCAGTCCCTGACCAACGGCTTCGGGATCTCTTCGGACGCGACCTGTTCCTGTTGCGCCCGGACCTGCATATCGCGTGGCGCGGAAACGGTGCCCCCGCCGATCCCGAGGCTTTGGCCCGGGTGGTGACGGGTCATGGCCTGCCCTGATCGCAGGGAGTTCCACCGGGCCGGTCTTTGGGTTGTTAATCCGCGAGATGAGCGTGTTCGCATACCATGTCCTCACCGCCTCACGGCGCGTTTCAGACAACGCCTCCTCGGGCTTCATGGGATCGTCGAGCACAGTCATGTCGCCGCCCCGACCGGTGAGGTCGACAGGCGCCCGCCGCCTTTTAGGTTCGCTATTTCCCTGATATTTGACCTCGTTCCCTGTTTGGGTGGCAAATTTCCCTGATAGTTGGAAGAAAGTCCCTGTTTTCAGACTTGGGGAAATGTCATTTAAGCCACTGATAAAAAGCGTTGAATCGCCGCCAAACCCAAGCGGAGGCTACGAAATCCGCGAAAGTTCCCCGTTAATTCCCGGTTAACAGGGTAATTCGGCCCGGAGACGGGTTCGCTCAGGACTGCGTCCACCACCACTCACCCCCCAGCAATTATTGTGAACTCTCCCCGCGACCGGTCATCTATCGTTTTCCGTCATTTGCGAGAGGCGACATGATCCGGGATCTTGCATAAGCCATTCCGCACAGGATTGAAGCGAGCCCAACCAGAGCCTTGGCGCAGCCTCGCGCACCTCGCCCGTGTTTGCCCCCGTCAACCACGCCCACCGCTCAATTGACCGATCGCCTTGCCGGTTGGGTGATAACCTTTCACACTATACGACGCGCGCAGGTTCGTCCGGTCGGAAAGCGAACCGTGCAGGCGCATGGAGCAGGGAGCCTTCGGTGTCAGTCTTGATCTCTTGCCTCGTGTCTTGTCTGACGGCCGTTGCCGCGATGGCAGAAACCGCGCCTGCCCCTCTCGGGCCCGAGGACGAAGCGCTGTGCCCTGCCGAAATATCCAGTGAGTTGTTTGACGCGCTTATTGGCTGGATCGCAATCAACACGAGCTACGACGTTTCCCAAACCTACCGATCCCCGCCAGAGATTTTTTTCTGCGATACCGGCGCGATCGTGCCTTATGACGAAGGCGAGCTTCTTGTGGACACGATGCTGGACGCGGTCTTTGATCTGCGGCGCAGGCGCGTCTACCTCGTCTTTCCGTGGTCGCCAGACGATGATTTCGACGTCTCGGTCCTGTTGCACGAGTTGATCCATGATGTGCAGCACATCAATCGGGACTGGGACTGCATCGGAGAACCGGAACTGGAGGCGTATTGGCTTCAGGACAAATGGTTGTCCGAGAAGGGCCTTGTCAGCAACTTCAACTGGCTCGCAATCCTGCAGCTATCTACATGCCCCAAGAGCGAATGAAACAATCAGGGCGCGTTCTGCTTGTCTTGACGCTGGGGCTGGTCGCCGCTTTATGGCTTGCCTCTTGCACCCGTTCGGAAGCACGACCGCCAGACCGCCCGGACGTGACCTGCCTCACCGCGCCCTATCAAAAGGCCACGACGGAAGATGAGCTGCGGATCCGGGCGCTGGTTGATTGGCTGGAACAGGCTCTGGCGCCTTATCGAAGCTTCCGGGCGACGCTGGAGCAGAGCGCCCCGGAGATCTGTCTTGTCGCCGATATCTTCGGGGCCGAAGGCTATCTTGGTGTCGAAGAAAACAAGATCTTGCTTCGCCGCTCGCTGTCGGACGGGATGCTGCGGGCGGTGGCGCTTCATGAGTTGCGCCATGCCTGGCAGGTCCAATCCGACGCCTGTCCGTCACAGGATTTGTCGATGGACGAGTATGCACGGGTTACTCTGGCCCTTGAAGCGGATGCCAGTGCGGTAAGCCTTGCCGTGGCTTGGGACCTGAAGGCAAAGGGAAGTCCCCTTGTCTGGGAAACGCTCGCGTCATGGCCGACGCATGTCGACCTTGCCCGCGCCTTTGCTACCGAGATGGCAGACAGCAATGACCCCGCGCGCGCCACGGCAAGGGCCTTCGGTCAGTGGTTTGCTTCAGATTGGCGCCAGACCAAGTACCGCCGGGCGGCGTGCAGCGATTACCTTGACCTCGAGGACAGGACCCATGTGTTGAGGCAGTACGGAGAGGCGGAGCCAGACTACCTCGACGGTATCTGCCGTATGCCAGACGGGCGCGAATATCCCTGCGTCGAGCCGGAAGAGACACCCTAGAAAAGGTCGCGCGTCTGTAAAGCCGTGGCGGTCCCGTCAGCGAGGCCATCGGCATGTTCGCCGCTTTCCACAGATCGGGGCGATTTGATTTGCGTCAATCGCCCGGCCACCAACCCGTATAGCCATGAATTCAGGAGTGTCCGGAATCGACAGGTTTTTCTTGGACCAAACAACAAAGGAAAGGGTGGGAAGATGGCAAATTCCGTAATCTTCAAAGGCTGGAAGACTGCGCGGCACTGGACCGTGATCTTGGCGATGTCGGTGTCTTTCGCCGCTTTATTGAACACTGCGCCGGCTTATGCCGAAGAGGATCTTATCGGCGCTGACGAATACCTGATTTCCTGCGCGTCCTGCCACGGTGTGGGCGGAAAGGGCGATGGTCCGATGGCGCAGTATCTGACGGTTCTTCCGACGGACCTGACCCAGGTCACGAAGTCGAACGACGGTGTTTTCCCGGTACTTGAAATGTTCCAGATCATCGATGGGCGAACTGAGCTGGGCGCGCATGGCGTGCGGCATACGGAAGGCTGGGAGATGCCTGTCTGGGGGTCGCGGTACAAGGAAGAAGCCGGGACAAAGTACGGGCCTTATGGCGGTGAACAGGCGGTGCGGGCGAGGATACTTGAGCTTGTCTTCTATGTTCAGGCGATCCAGGACCAGTAAGCGATTGCTCTGACGGTCGCGGACACGGCGTCTGTGCGGCCCTGATCCGACGACCGCAGGTCCGGCCAAGACCGCGAGACACCCGAAAAATCCCACCTGCTTAGAAGGAGCCGCATATGAGCAGGTACAAGAACCGTGTTGTGGCGGGTCAGGCGCTGGCCGAGGCGCTGGCCGAGCGCGGCTATCCCGACCCTATCGTGCTTGCCCTGCCCCGCGGCGGTGTTCCTATCGGCGCCGAGGTCGCCCGCGCACTTGGTGCGCCGCTTGACCTTGTGATGGTGCGCAAGATCGGTGTGCCGACCCAGCCCGAACTGGCCGCCGCCGCTGTCGTCAACGGCGATCATCCCGAGGTTGTCCTTAATGATGAGGTCATGCGCATGGCCGGTCTTGACCGGGCGGACATCGACAGGCTGGCCGCGACCCAGCTTGACGAAATCAAGCGGCGGCGCGTGCTTTATTTCCGGGGGCGCTCCCGCAAAGACATCGCCGGAAAAACCGCGATCGTGGTCGACGATGGCGTCGCCACCGGCGCGACCACGCGCGCGGCCTTGATCGCGGTGCGCCGCCAAAAGCCCGCGCGGCTGGTGCTGGCTGTCCCGGTCGGGCCGGCTGACACGCTGGCCGAGCTGAAAGGCGATGTCGACGATCTGATTTGTCTTGAGACGCCGCGCTTTTTCCATGCCATCGGCGTGCACTACGCGGACTTTTCGCAGGTGTCCGACGATGAAGTCGTCCGGATATTGGATGAGTTGGAGCATCCCGAGACGATGGTTGACGGCCCCTAGTCTATTACTCGGCGGCCGCAAAGGTCCGGCCCCCAGCGGGGGCGCATTCATCCCTCGCGGTCGATTTCCCAGGCCTCATCATCCCGCTTGAGCAACGCAAAGAGGTCTTGTCCCTTGGGCGAGACACGGCCGATCTCAATCCCGTGGTCGGTGTCTTCCGACAGGAGAATGGCGATCTTCTCCAACTCCTCTTTTGGCAATCCACTCGCCGCGATCTCGGCCACCTTGTGGTCTATTATATTGCCGAAAATTCGCCTGATCTCAGTCTGTTCCAACGCTCTCCTCCTCATGGTTCACCGGGCGTTCACTCCGGCGTTTCAATCTCGTTAATGACGTCGTCCACGCCGAACAAGTACCAGGCATCGTTCTCGGCCATGCGGGATTGATCGACACTGGGCAACCAGCCCGTCAGCCGAACGACCCGCTGGCGAACGCCCACCTTGATCTGGGCCGCATCGTAATAGGGGTCTTTCTCGAGAACGATCCGCACGGCATCCGCGATTCGATCCGGCCCGTCGCTGTCGTCCGAGGTGGCCACGATGCCGTTGATCACATCCCGCGACCCCGGACACCACCACGCCAGAACGCCGATATAGCGTTTGATGGCAAGGTCTTTGACCGTCCCGTTCAGGGTCACGACCCCGTCGCTTACGGAATAGTCGAATGCGCCCGCCGCCGCCTCCGGACGCGAGATCGCCGTGGCCTGCGCGGCAGACCCAAGTTCCGTGATCGCCAGCCCAGAAAGGCTGGGGTCGAGGGCGAATACATCCCGAAGATGATTGCGGATTGCGGCGTCCGTCAGACGTTCAGCAGGCCGCACCCGCAACCGGTCGACGATTGCATGAATGCTGGGATGCGCCGCGGCAAGTTCGAGCACGATCTTCTTTTGCGCTACGCGGTCCACCTCACCTTCGAGAAGCAGGGCGCCGTCCGGCTCGATCTGCATCTGAATGGGTTGGGCACCCTGACCGAGACGCCCGTTTTGTGCAAAGCGTTGGCGTATCTCGGTAAGCGTATCCCGCGAGAATTTCGTGGCGGATGATCCCATCGTCAGCCCCAAAGTTGCCTTTGCCTGACGGTACCCGTTCCTG
>JABDPT010000131.1 GCA_013042605.1 Paracoccaceae bacterium | reverse complement strand
GCAGGAGCATGGCATGACAGGCCATGGAACCCTGGATCGCCCTCACCATTTTCGCCGCCGCGGCCCAAACCCTGCGATTCATGGCGCAAAAGCATCTCAAGTCGACCAGCCTGTCGACCGGCGGCGCGACGCTGGCACGGTTCGTCTATTCGGCGCCTCTGGTCGCGGTGCTGATCGTACTTTACGCCGCCGTTTCGGGGCAGGCCCTGCCGGTCTTTCAGGGTGGTTTCTGGCCCTTTGCGATGGTCGGCGGTCTGGCGCAGATTCTGGCGACGATGTGCGTGGTGGCCCTGTTCGGACACCGCAATTTCGCGGTTGGGATCACCTTCAAGAAGACCGAGGTGATGCTGACGGCCGTCATGGGGTTTCTGGTCTTGGGCGATGCGGTGTCGCCAGCCGGGGGGCTTGCGATCGCAATCGGGTTTCTTGCCGTGCTTTGGTTGTCGGACCCGCCGGGCGGGCAGGGGCGATGGATCGACCGCATTCTGAACAAGGCCGCGGGACTTGGTCTTCTGTCGGGCGTGTTCTTTGCGATCTCTGCCGTGGGCTATCGGGGGGCTGTTCTGGCGCTGGATGGTGGCGACACGGCCCTGCGCGCCGGCATCACGCTGGCCATCGTCACGACCGCTCAGGCGCTTGCCCTTGGCGCCTGGCTGGCATGGCGGGAACCGGGCCAGATCGGAGCGGTGTTCCGGGCCTGGCGGGTTGCGGGGCTTGTCGGTCTCTTTTCGATGCTGGGCAGCTTCGGCTGGTTTACGGCCTTCGCCCTGCAAAACGCGGCTTACGTGTTCGCCTTGGGGCAGGTCGAACTGATCTTTTCGATCCTCGCGGCGGTGCTGTTCTTCGGCGAACGGATCACGCGGCGCGAATACCTGGGAATGGGGCTTTTGACGGTGTCGATCGTCGTGCTGGTCGCAGTCGCCTAACCCACGCGCCCCTTCAGCCGCAAAAACAGGCTTTCCTCGTCGTTGTTCTTGAAGAACGGCACCGAGGCAGGCGGGCCCAGATCGGGAAGCTGTGCGGCGATCTCGGCCAGAACGACCTCGGTGATGAAGGGCAGGTTGAAATCGCGCACCTCATCAAGCGGAATCCATTGGAGGTGTGAGAGTTCGTCTGAGGCGTCGGTAAAGTCGTCAAGGTCGCCCGCCACGTGTTCGGCATCGGCCAGAAAGAACCGCGCATCGAAGCGGCGCGGACGCCCGGGCGGTGTGATGGCCCGGAAAACAAAGCTGAGACCGGAGGCGTCGGGTCGATGCCTCTTGGCGGCAAAACCCGCCCAATCGGCCGGCGCATCGGGCCAATCGCCGGGACGCGCGAGCATGAGACCGGTTTCTTCCCAAAGCTCGCGGATGGCGGCCGCCGCCAGCGCGTCTGCGACATCGCCCGCCTGATCGGTCAGCCGCGTCGCACAGGCGCGGGCCAGGGGCGCGGCAAAGGGTATATGCGCATCGCCTGCATCCACGGCCCCGCCGGGGAAGACGAACTTGTTGGGCATGAACGCCGCGGATGCCCCGCGCTGTCCCATCAGGACCCGGGGTGTCCGGGCGGCATCGCGCACCAGAACGATCGTCGCCGCATCGCGGATTGCCGTCTTGTCCATGGATCCCCCTTGCAAGGCGGGGTTTCGTCAGGTGGCGCCGAACCCGTGCATCCGCCGGGCCCATTGGAACGCCACGATAAGCCCCTTGAGCCGGGGCAGAAGGTAAAGCGAAAGCGCGGTGCAGCCAACCGTGAACACCGAAGCCAGGATCATCGGATCGGGCCGGAAGGTCGTGAACGCCCAGATGATGAGGGGGGCCATCAAATGCCCCACGATGAGGATCGTCAGGTAGGCCGGCCCGTCATCGGCGCGGTGATGGCTCAAATCCTCGTCGCAGACGGGGCAGGCGTCGCGCACCTTGAGATAGCCGTTCAGCATCGGGCCCGCACCGCATTTCGGGCACCGCCGCCGCCATCCGCGAAAGAGCGCGGGGCGCAAAACACGGTCTTCCCCGTTGGGGGCCGCCGGATCGGAATGTGAACCACTCAACATTTTTTTCTGCACCTAACTACGCTCGATGTGTCTTTGATGCCCGCCAACCCCCTGTCTACGGAACCCCGCAGAATGTCCTTGCGGCGCGATGTCGCGAAAAACTTTCGCCGGGCGCGACGGAATCGGGCGGCTGGTGCGTTTGATGTTCATAAAGCGGGCGAATGACAGACCTGCTTGGGGCAAGACGCCTTTTGAACCGGAGAGAACCAATGAAAACGAAAACAGTAATGACCCTTCTCATCGCCGCCCTTGCCAGCACCGCGCTGGTGGTGCCGATGGCAGAAGCACGCGGGCCGCAAGGTGGCCCCGTATCCTTTGAAACCTTTGACGCCGATGGCGACGGAAAGGTGACGCAGGCCGAATTCGACGCCTTCCGCGCCACCCGCTTTGCCGAACGCGACACCGACGGCGACGGATTTTTGTCTGCCGAAGAGATCGCGGCCAGCATGCAGCGCGAGATGGGCCCCCGGGCCGAGCGCATGATCGAACGGATGGATGCCAATGGCGATGGCCTGATCGCACCCGACGAGCTTGGGCCCCGGGGTGACCGTGGCAACATGATCGCACGCCTTGATACGGATGGTGACGGCGCTGTCTCGGAAGAGGAATTCGAGGCCATGAAAATGCGCCGGGCGGATATGCGCAAAGAGCGTGGTCCGCGCGGTGGCCCGCGTAACCAGTAAAGCGGCAACAGGGGCCGGTGCATTGCCGGCCCCATCGCCAGGATTGCCGCGCGCGGCGTGACAGGATACCGCTGACGGACAATGACCATGCCCTTCGACGCCTTGAGCGACGCCAGTGACGAAGCCTTGCTTGTTGCCTACGGAAATGGCGACAACGCCGCTGCGTCTGCGCTGGTGATGCGTCTGACGCCCCGGGTTCTTGGCTATGCCGCGCGGGTTCTGGGCGACCGGGCCGAGGCCGAGGACGTGGTGCAAGAGGCGATGCTGCGCCTGTGGCGCATCGCGCCGGACTGGCGGCAGGGGGAAGCCAAGGTCACGACATGGCTTTACCGCGTGACGGTGAACCTCTGCACCGACCGTTTGCGAAAATCAGGGCGGTCGGTCGAAATCGACGCGGTGGTCGAACCCGATGACGGGCGCGCCAGTATCGAGGCCACGCTGATTCAAACGGATCGTGCGGCGGCCTTGCAGACCGCGCTGGAAACCCTGCCGGAGAGGCAGCGACAGGCGGTCGTGCTGCGGCATATCGAGGGGCTGTCCAATCCCGAGATCGCCGGGATCATGGACATCGGGACAGAGGCGGTGGAAAGTCTGACCGCCAGGGGAAAACGGGCGTTGGTGCGCATCTTGTCGGACCGGCGCGAAGAGTTGGGATATGACTATGACTGACAAAGATCCGCTGGAGCCATTCTTCGAGGCCGCCCGTACCGAACGGGCCGAGCCCAACGACGCCTTTCTCGCCCGGCTTGCTGCGGACGCGGCGGCGGTAACTGCCGAACGCGCGGCCCCCGCGATCCGGTCGGCGCCCGCTTCGCCCTTGCGACGGATGCTGGAGGCTATTGGCGGCTGGCCAAGCGTGGCCGGGCTTGCCACGGCGACAGCCGCCGGTATCTGGATCGGCGTGGCGGTGCCGGACCTGACGACCAATTTCGTGCCGCTCTCGTCCGAGACGACGGCCTTCGAACTGGTCGATCTGGTTCCCGGCTACGGCGATTTCATCGCGGAAGAGGGGTAAGAACATGACCGACACGCAACCAACCCCGGTCACGCGCACCCCGCTTTGGATCCGCGTGACGCTTGTCGTCTCACTCGCCCTGAACCTTCTGGTGGTGGGCATCGTGATGGGCTCCGTTGCGACGCGGGATCGCGACCGGGGCGCGCCCGGCGCGCAGATTGGAGCGGCGCGTGATCTTGGGCCTTTGCCGTTTGTGATGGCGCTTGAGCCGCAGGATCGGCGGGCCCTTGGCCGCGCCCTACGAAGTGAGGCGTCGTCGCTGCGGCAGAACCGCGAGGAACTTCGCGTGCGGTTCGAGGCCCTTCTTGCCGCTATCCGGGCCGACACGTTCGACGCCGAGACCGTGCGCGGATTGCTGGCCGAACAGCGCGATATCGGGATCGAGCGTCAGTTGATCGGCGAAAGAATACTGCTCGACCGGCTAGGCGAGATGAACGTGGACGAGCGTCGCGCCTATGCCGAGCGGCTAGACAGATCGCTGCGCCGCGTGACCAACCGCTAGGCCGCGTTCATGCTGTCGACCGAAACCTTGTCGCGCCCGGCCTCTTTGGCCGCATAAAGCGCGCGGTCGGCGCGGTCGATGGCGTTTTCGGGCCGCTTGCCTGGCGCGCCCATGGATACCCCAAGCGATACTGTGACCGGCAAACCGCCCATTGCCCCGGCAACCGGGGCGGATCTCGCCCGCACCGCCGCGCAGAGCCGTTTGGCCGTGGCCTCGGCCCGCGCGGGGCTGGTTTCGGGTATCACGATCATGAACTCTTCACCACCGATGCGCGACACCATGTCGATCGGGCGCAAATGGTTGCGCAGGCTTTGGGCGACATGGGCAATCACGGCGTCGCCCGCAGGATGACCAAACCGATCATTGACGGACTTGAAAAGGTCGATATCCGCCAAGACGACGGCATAGGGTTTTCCGGTCTGCGCGGCGCGTTCGGCGGTGCGGGCGATATGAGCCATGGCGTAGCGCCGATTGAACAGCCCGGTCAGCGGGTCGAGAACGGCAAGGCGCAGCCCCTCGGCCACGGTTTCCCGCAACCGGTCGGCATCGCGTTTCCGGTCAAGCTGGATCGTAAGGCGAAGCGCCATTTCCTGTGGGTGAAACCCAAGCTCGAGAAGGTCGCTCGCGCCAAGATCCAGCGCGTTCACGGCAGTTTCGGTGTCGGTCACGTCATGCACGATGACAATGGCGGCATGGCGGCTTTGGGGACGGGCGCGCAGCTCTGTCAAAAGGCGCAGGCCCGCGCCCGGGTCGCTGACCGAGGCCTCGATCACATAGACATCGGCGACCGACCCCTGCTGTGCCCTTGCGAGCACGTCATTATGGCCCAGCGCGCTGCGCGTGCCGTGTCGTCGGCGATCAGGGCGATCTTGGCCGGGGGAGCAAAGGCGGCTTTCGTTTCGGCAAATCCGAGGTCGTGCACTGCGGCTTGCCGCTGATCAAGGGCGTCGGTGGTCTCATGCGCCCGCAACAAGCTGCGCATCCGGGCCAGAAGGGCCGCTTCGCCAACCGGTTTACGCATCAACTCGTCGGCCCCGGCGCTCAACGCCGCGATCCGCCGCTCTGATGTTGCGCGATCCGACAGCAGAATGACCGGAACGTTGCGGGTATCGGGTCGGTTGCGCAGGTAGCGGAGAAGGTCGTCGGACGGCCCATCCTCAAGCGTGTCGCCAAGCAAGATGAAATCGGGTTGCGTGGTGTCGATTAGTCGCTTTGCGGCGGTGGCATCGGCGGCCAATCTCACATGGTAATGGGCGGCGGCAAGGATCACCCGGAGGAGAATCCGCGACGTTGCCACCCCGTCCGCCACAAGAACCTGCCCTGCCATGAAACCTCACAGTTTGAGTTAACTTCGCCTGTTACTGTTGAGGTATTGGCGATATTGGTTAAGAAACCCTTTCCGTGAGCGGTATCAGAGACGTCATGCAGCAGGAATTCGCCGAAACTCTGGCGCTTCGGGCGCTCGCCTGGTTGGCCGGAAATGAAGAGCTTTTGCCTGTGTTTCTTGGCGCAAGCGGGGCGTCCGAGGCCGATTTGCGGGCCCGTGCGGCAGAGCCCGAGTTCCTCGGCTCCGTGCTTGATTTTCTGTTAATGGATGACGCATGGATTATCGCCGCCAGCGATGCGCAGGACATCCCCTATGACAGCCTGATGCGCGCCCGGGCGCTGTTGCCGGGCGGCGAGGCGGTTCACTGGACTTGATACAAACGGTCAGTGCGCGGGGCGGATGAACGTGCCGTTGTTCAGGTCCTGTATCGCCTGACGCAATTCGGCTTGTGTGTTCATCACGATCGGACCGTGCCAGGCCACCGGTTCCTCGATCGGCGCGCCAGAGATCAGCAGGAAACGCACGCCGTCCGGCCCGGCCTGAACCGTCACCTCGTCGCCCGTGCCAAACCGGATCAAGGTGCGGTCGCCGGACAGGTCGCGGATGTTCACTTCTTCGCCCATCACCTCTTTTTCCAGAAGGACGCCTTGCGGAGCGGAGGCATCGGCAAAAGACGCCGCGCCATCGAAGACATAGGCGAAGGCCCGGCGATAGGTGTCGATCTTGAACGTCTTGCGCAGCCCGGCGGGTACGTAGACGTCCAGATATTGCGGGTCGGCGGCGATCCCGTCGACCGGGCCGCGCTTGCCCCAGAACTCGCCCACGATTACCTTCACGCGGGTGCCGTCATCATCGATCACTTCCGGGATCTCGCTTCCCGCGACGTCCTGATAACGTGGCGCGGTCATTTTCAGCGATCCGGGAAGATTGCCCCAAAGCTGGAACCCGTGCATTTGCCCGCGGGCGTTCCCCTTGGGCATTTCCTGATGCAGGATGCCGGACCCGGCGGTCATCCATTGCACATCGCCCGCACCGAGCGTTCCATGATTGCCAAGGCTGTCGCCATGTTCGACGGTGCCGTTGAGAACATAGGTGATCGTTTCGATCCCCCGATGCGGATGCCATGGGAAGCCACGCAAGAAATCCTCGGGCCGGTCGTTGCGGAAATCGTCGAACAGCAAGAACGGGTCCAGCATCGTCGGATCGGTGAACCCGAAGGCGCGGTGCAGCTTTACGCCCGCGCCTTCCATGGTGGGTTGCGAGGGGGTGCGCGAAAGGACGGGGCGGATCGACATGGGGCAGGGGCCTTTCATCTGGTGGTTCACCTTATCTAAGGCATCGGGCGGTGCAGAGAACCCATTTCACTGTGCGCAGGCAAAGAGGGTCTGTGCGCCCTCGCCAATCGTGCGGGACCACGATAGGAGATCGCAACGAGAGGTGGACCCGGACATGAGCGATATCCTTGCAACCATAACCCCGCGCCCTGCGCGCCGCTGGGTGGGGGTCGCCATTCAGGTGGCGCTTGGCGGATTGATCCTGTCCGTGGCCTTTGCCGTGCAGAATGCGCCCTTTCTGGTGCAGGCGGCGCTTTTGGCCTTTGGGTTGTTCATGCTGGTGGGGGCTTTACGGCTTTACCGCGCGACAGAGCATTATATCGAATTGACCGAAACCGAACTGCGCGACAGTTCCGGGCGCGTGCTGGCGACGATCGATGAGATCACGGGCGTGGATCGCGGGGCATTCGCGTTCAAGCCGTCGAACGGGTTTCTGCTGCATCTGCGCGCCCCGGGCGTGCGGGCCTGGGTTCCGGGGCTTTGGTGGCGGGTCGGAAAGTTCGTTGGCGTGGGTGGCGTGACACCGGCCAATGAGGCCAAGGCGGTGGCCGAAATCCTGTCGATGCTGATCGCCCAGCGCGACGCGCCAACCGACTGATCCCTAAAAGGAAAACAGCGCCCGAACCTTTGCGAAGGATCGGACGCTGTCGAATTCAGGGCTTACTGGAACTGGCCCCGCATTCCTGCAAGCGCCAGTTTGGCGTCAGCTTGTCTGGTACAGAACCTGTGCCACGAAACGCGGGCTGGTGACCACGCGGTTGGTGATGTCGCGCGACCCGATGCCGATGGTCAGCGCCGGTTCCCAGAACGTCTTGGTTTCCACCACGATGAGGTTGTCGCCGACCGCCATGATCGGGATATTGCCGAGAAGACCGTCAAGCGTTGTCCGGTCCGGCATGTCACCGGTCCCGTAGGACCACTCAAGCGTCAGCTCCTCAAAGCCAGCCTCGTTGACCTTGTTGCTGACCACGGACACACGCAGCGTGCTGTTGGCGTCCGCATCACGGACCAGCATGTTGTAAACACCGCCCAAGCCATCGAGGTAATTCGGGTCGATCGGATCGGGCTCGCGCGAGATCAGGTCGGCGATCGTATAGGTTGCCTTCGTGTTCCGGTTGACCGTGCTGAAAACGTCCCAGAAGACGAACATCCCGAACAGCGCCCAAAGGACGATCGGAAACACGATCACGGTTTCGACCGAGAGGGTTCCCTCTTCGGACCGGGTGAACCGGCGGGGCAAATTGCATAGACGTTTCATCGGCTTGGCTCGTTCACAAAGGCCGAGGTGACGACGAGCGCATAGTTGCCGTCGTCATCCGCGGGCATTCCCAACCCGAACGGGGTTGTCGGGAAGAAGGGTCGAAACAGCGCGCAAACGCGCACGAACATCAGCTCGTTATTGGTCCCCACCGAATACTCGGTCTGATCGATAGGATCGATGCCCGATCCCTGTTCGATACAGTTCGTCTCGCCTGTCGGCAGGTTCCAGGACGTCGTGCTGATCGGGCGAAGCTCGACCAGAACCGTTTCGTCGCAATCGCCCATCAGGACCGTGTTCGCGCAGATGTCCTGCTTGAACTCATCGAAGGTCGGCGGCGTCGGAGTGCCAAGGCGCAGGTCGCGTACGGCGAGATCCACACCGCGATCCAGCATCGTGTAGCGGATCATCATGAACCCGGATTCAAACGCCGCGATCAGGACACCGAGGTACAGTGGAACGAGAATAGCGAATTCCACCGTCGATGTTCCGCGCTCGTCGCGCCCGAAGGCGCGACGAAATCGTTTCCACGAAGACAGGATCTTCATTGGGTCAACCTCAGCTGATTGATGGTCTTCGCGATCGCCGAGAACGCATTGTCAATCGTCAGATCCTGAACGTTGAAGTAATGCGATTCGCTGCTGGCGCAGGTCTTCATCTGCGTCTGTGCCTCACTGGGGGCGAGGAAGGCGATGGTGAAGACGGTGACACGATCTTCCTTGGCAATAACCGGCTCACCTTCGATCGTCAGGATGTCACCGTCGCCGTTCATCGCATAGACCGGTTCTTTGGCAGAGGCGCACATATCAAGGAAATGCTCAACATTCCGTGTCTTGTTGTGGACCTTCCCACCATCGTTGTAGTTCGAGGTATTCGGATAGCGATCTTCGATATCCGACGTGTTGCCGGTCGGATTGCCCCCTCCGTTTACATCGGCCCATTCATCCATGAGGCTTTCGTGGCCACTGGCCCCGGGGTTGTAGACGGTTGAGTAATTGACGGCATTGGGACGCTTTTGATCGGTGATTTTGCCATCGGTCATCAGCACGACGTATTTGACAACATCATCGTCGAAATCCGCTGGACGGTTTTTGTAGACATCGGCGATAACGCCGCGGTCATTGAGCGTCTGGAACGCGTCCCGCGATGTCGGGTTGAGCAGGGCAAGGCCGTATTTCATCCCAACATGCGTGGCCGTGCCGTCATGCAGCTTGAGGTTCTTCACGTAGTCTTTCATCACCTGGGCGTCGTTCTCGGCGACGAGAATTCCGGCATTGTCCTTCGGGCACCAGCCCCAAGCCATCCAGTCCCAATTGATGGTCCATTCCATGAAATGGGGAAGTTGATCGGCCGTCGCATCGGGAAGGTCGGCATCGTCGAAGTCGGCGCTCGTGATTTCTTTGCACGACGAGAACGGGTGCCAGCGCGCGCCGCCCATGATGTCGAAAAGCTCAGGTCCCGGGTTCACGTGGCCAGCATAGGGAATGATATTTATAGTCGTGCTGGAAGTGTTGGTGGGCTGCACAGTTGTTCCCGTTCACGTCGCATTCGACCTGCATCACCGTGTTGATGAAGTTTTCCACCGCATCCTTAAGGTCCGTGATGCGGTTATCGCTGTTTTCATTGCCGTTCTTGTCCCAGCGCATGGAGCCGGAGATGTCGAGAACAAGCGAGATTTCGACGTTCTGGATGGTTTCGATGGCGCCGCTGCGCACAGGGGCGCGAAGCTCATCGATCCCGATCATGTTCATGAACGCGGTCTGCATATCGATGCGCGATCTCGCTGTGATGGTTTTGCCCATCACCTCACCGTTAAGCAGGCTGTCCTTTTGGATATCGATGTCCACGTCAGTGGCGTCGAAACCGGCGGTGGTGATATGGCTGAGAAGCACCGCTTCGGTATCGAGGCTTTGGTCAAGATCGGCGGCGGCGAGTACCGCGTTGTCGATCGTGTTCTGAAGCTTGGTCCGCTCCAGTTCCAGGCGCGTTATGTCGACGGCCATTCCGCCCACCATCAGGATGCCCAGAAAGATGAAGAGTGACAGAACCGTGAAGGAACCGTCCTCGTCTTCCTTGAACCGAGTGAGGGTTGGCTTGACTGCATTGATGCCTTTCTTGAAGGGCAACAGCTTTGACCTCGAACCATGAGATCCACGACCGTGATACATAACAGACATTAAGCTTCCTCGTTACTCACTACATCCGCGGATTTCCAAGCCTGTGATACTGCCTTTGGGAAGGGCCAGACCCGGTTCCAACGAACAATGCTGGAATACCGCGAGACCCTGTAGATGAGGAATTATGGCAAATTTTAGAGTTTGTTCGGACCATTCGCTGGCTGGTGATGCACGCGAGACAGTGCCTGTTTCGAGCAGCGATTGGTCACCGGAAACGTACATTATCCCGTCCGCACGGGGTAAAAGTCGCCAATTGAACCAAAAGATTCTCCGACGGATTCATCTCTGTGTTGTACGATCAGGTGAGTCGGGGCCGGAAATGAGCCCCGAAGGGAGGGATGATGTCACGACAAGAGCGGCTTAAAGAGCCTGGGTTTCGCGAATCCGTTGATCTGATGTTCAATCGGGCCGTCGCGCTGATGGACCTGACGCCGGGGCTGGAAGAGAAGATCAGGGTTTGCAACGCAACGTATACGGTGCGCTTCGGCGTGCGCCTGCGCGGTGGCATTCAGACCTTCACGGGATATCGATCCGTACATTCCGAACATATGGAGCCAGTCAAGGGAGGTATCCGCTATGCGCCGACCGTCAACCATAACGAGGTCGAGGCGCTGGCCGCGCTCATGACCTATAAATGCGCCTTGGTGGAGGCACCCTTCGGTGGTTCGAAAGGCGGGCTGTGCATCGATCCGCGCGATTACGAAGAACACGAGCTTGAACAGATCACCCGCCGCTTCACCTATGAGCTGGCCAAACGCGACCTGATCCATCCCAGTCAGAACGTACCGGCGCCCGACATGGGCACGGGCGAACGTGAGATGGCGTGGATCGCCGACCAGTATCGCCGGATGAACACCACCGACATCAGCTCAAACGCCTGCGTGACCGGCAAGCCGCCCCATGCGGGGGGCATTCAGGGCCGGGTCGAGGCGACGGGGCGCGGCGTGCAATATGCTTTGCAGGAATTCTTCCGCTATCCCGAAGATGTGGCCAAGGCGAATATGGAGGGCAAGCTCGACGGCAAGCGCATCGTGGTTCAGGGCCTTGGCAACGTGGGTTACCACGCGGCCAAGTTTCTGGCGGCCGAAGACGGCGCCCTTATCACCGGCATCATCGAACGCGACGGAGCCTTGATCGACGAACGCGGCCTTGATGTAGAGGCGGTTCATTCCTGGATCGCCCGGCATGGCGGCGTGTCAGGCTATGCCGATGCGCAATATGTCAAAGACAGCATGTCGGTCCTTGAACATGACTGTGACATCCTGATCCCGGCGGCGATCGAGGGGGTGATCCATCTTGGCAATGCCGCCCATATCAACGCGAACCTGATCATCGAAGCCGCGAACGGGCCGGTGACGGCGGGTGCGGATGACATTCTGCGCGAAAAAGGCGTGGTGATCATCCCGGACCTTTATGCCAACGCCGGCGGTGTGACCGTTAGCTATTTCGAATGGGTCAAGAACCTGAGCCATATCCGCTTTGGCCGGATGCAGCGGCGTCAGGAAGAGTCGCGCCACCAGTTGGTCGTCGATGAGCTTGAGCGGCTGTCGCGCGATAGCGGGATTGGCTGGACCCTGTCGCCGGATTTCAAGGACAGGTACCTACGCGGCGCCGGAGAGTTGGAGCTTGTGCGCTCTGGCCTCGATGACACGATGCGCACCGCCTATCAGGCAATGCGCGCCGTCTGGCATGAGCGCGATGATGTGCCTGATCTTCGAGTTGCGGCGTATCTCGTCGGGATTGAACGGGTGGTCGCGAGCTACCGCGCGAAGGGGCTATAGCGCGACAATCAAAACATCTCCTTTTCAGATAGTTACAGAGCGCATTGGATTTTTTGCGCTCTGGAAACAGTGTTTTTCGGCGCTGACCTGCCAAAGTTTGGACACAAAGCCCCGCCATTAGCCTTCGTGAGAAGGTCCGTTTGAAGACGGACGATTCACTATTTTGCGAGGGTAACATGCTGGACTCTGGGCTTTCGAAACTGAAACTGCGGCGGTTTGCACGTCGGGAGGACGGCGGAGCGACCATCGAGGCGGTCCTCTGGTTCCCGGTCTTCTTTCTGGTTTTCGTCATGCTGATCGACGCAGCCACCATTTTCATGAACCAGGCGCGCATCCTGCGCGTCGTGCAGGACGGCAACCGGCTTTATGCCGTGAACTTCTTTTCAAGCGATGCGGCCTTCAAAAGCTGGGTCGAAACGTCGCTTGATCCCATTGCCCCGGGGGCTGTCGCGACACCCGCGGTGGGGCCGTCCTTCGTTTCAACGACTGTGACCGTGCCAGCGTCGGATATCGATCTTTCCGGCGTGACGGGGCTGTTCCGAGGTTTGACCTTCACGGTTCAGGCCCAACAATTGCGGGAGCTTTGATATGCTGCATCCACTTCTGAGCAAGCCGTCCCTGGCGGCGCTGCGCAAACTCAAAAGCGACGAAGAGGGCGGCATCACCATTCTCGGGCTCTTTCTCTTTCTTGGCGTGATGATAGCGGGCGGGCTTGCCCTTGATACAAGCAATGCCATCAAGAACCGTGCCCAGCTTCAGAATGCGGCAGACGCAGCCGCACATGCCGCTTTGTACTGGACGGAATGGAAGTCGGAAGAAGAGGCCAAGGACAAGGCCATCGAGGTCGCGAAAGCGAATATGCCGGTGGACGCGTTCGGAAACATTCTTGCCACGGCGGATGTTGAGTTTGGTACATGGGATGCGGCGACGCGCACCTTCACGCCATCCCCGGGTTCGATCACGGCTGTGCGTGTCATGGCCCGGCGTACCGCGGCCACGGACAATGCGATGGGAACCATGCTTCTTCGGATGGTGGGGCTGAACAGCTTCGACCTTTACGCGGACTCGGTCTGGGAAACGTTCCACCAAGGATGCATGCGCGAAGGCTTCGTCGCCGAAGACATCGTTGACTTGCAGTCAAACAACAACTTCCGCGACGGGTTCTGCGTGCATTCGAACACGCATGTGGAAATCAACCAGGATAACTATTTTGAAGGCGACAACGGTTTTGGCGGCACAGTCGTGTCGATGCCGAATTCCGGGGATATCCAGCTGCCCAATTCCGGCTATGAGAAAAACGAAGGTCTGCGCGAGGCACTTCGCTCTGGCGGCATGAACCTGCGGTTGCTCAATCAGATCACGCCGATCATCGAGCAATACAAGGATCCGACCTCAAGCCGGCAGGAAAGCCATATTGTCGGGGCGACGTCGACGGATTACATCCTGCACAATTCGATCGGATCGAATACCAAGATCACGGACGGCATGCTCACCGAAAACCGGGTGAACATGTTCTATTGCGGGACGACCGGCAACGGGACCGTCACCATCGAAAACGACGTCATCCTGGAAAACATGGTCATCCACACCGATTGCGACATCAAATTCAATAGCGGTGCCGCATTGGAAAACACGACACTGATCACGGAAAGCACCGGCAACAAGTCGATATCGGCCCCCAGCGGCTTCCGCCTGGGCCGAAACGATACCTGCGGAACTGGTGGCGGCGCGAATATCCTCACGCGCGGCACGTTCGACGTGGCGGCCGGGCTTGAGGTCTATGGCGGCCAGATCATTGCCGAAGGCGACATCCTATTCACCGCGAATGCCGATGGCATCGAGGGCGCGTCGTTCATCTCTGGTGGTGTGATCTCGGGGACCTCGAACATGGACATGGGCTTTTGCGACAACGGGATGGAGACGATCATCGAGGTTGATTACTTCCGCATGGTTCAATAACGGCCCGACGCGCAACGTCTGTAAACACTGACGCCCGTCGCTGACAGTCCTCTGGATGTCGGCGGCGGGCGCGGTTTTGTTTGGGGGGCGTTGAATTCTGTCCGCCGACGCGTTTGAGTTGCGCGTGGCAGGTGGAGACAGGGGCATGCGCTATTCCGGCCTGAGAGTGTTGGCCGAAGGGTTGCGGGGCAACAAGGGCTGGGGTCCGGCCTGGCGCGATCCCGAACCGAAAGCATCCTATGACATCGTGATCATTGGCGGCGGCGGGCATGGTCTCTCCACGGCTTATTACCTTGCCAAGCAACACGGGCTGACCAACATCGCCGTGCTGGAAAAAGGGTATCTCGGCGGCGGCAATGTCGGGCGGAATACCACGATCGTGCGCGCCAATTACGGGCTTCCCGGGAATTCGGAGTTCTACAGCCATTCCCTGAAGCTTTGGGAAGGGCTTGAGCAGGACCTGAATTACAACGTGATGCATTCTCAGCGCGGGATCATCAACCTGTTCCATTCCGACGGCGCGCGGGATGCGGCCGCGCGCCGGGGCAATGCGATGATCAATCAGGGCGATGACGCAATCCTGCTCGACCGCAACGGGGTGCGCGATCTGCTGCCCTATCTCGATTTCGACAACATCCGCTTTCCGATCTATGGCGGGCTCTATCACCCGCGCGGCGGCACGGCGCGCCACGATGCGGTGGCCTGGGGCTATGCGCGTGGCGCCGATAGCCGGGGCGTGGACCTGATCCAGAATTGCGAAGTGACCGGGATCGACATCGAAAACGGGCAGGTGACGGGCGTGCAAACCTCGCGCGGACCGATCCGTGCGAAGAAAGTGGCGATGGTGGTGGCGGGGCGTTCGGGCCAGGTCGCCGCCCTTGCGGGCATGCGTTTGCCCATCGAAAGCCATGTCTTGCAGGCCTTCGTGACCGAGGGGCTGAAACCGGTGCTCGACAACGTCATCACATTCGGCGCGGGCCATTTCTATATCAGCCAGTCCGACAAGGGCGGGTTGGTCTTCGGCGGTGACCTCGACCTTTATGCCTCTTACGCCGCACGCGGCAACCTACCTACCGCCGAACATGTGGTCGAAGCGGCGATCACGCTGATGCCGATGGTCGGCAAGGCGCGCATGTTGCGCAGCTGGGGCGGGATCATGGACATGTCGCCCGATGGGTCGCCCATCATCGACAAGACGCATATCGACGGGCTCTATCTGAATTGCGGCTGGTGCTATGGCGGCTTCAAGGCGGTGCCCGGGTCGGGCTTTGCCTATGCGCATCTGATCGCACAGGACCGGCCGCATGAGAGCGCGGCGCGGTATCGGCTGGACCGTTTTCGGACCGGCGCGGGTCTGATGGATGAAGAGGCCACGGGGTCTCAGCACAACTTGCATTGATGGGGATGATTGCGATGTCGGGATGCCTCCGGCGGGAGTATTTGGGGCCAGAAGACGGGGCGGGGTCATGAGACTTGACTGCCCCCATTGCGGTAAGCGGGACCGCCGGGAGTTCACATATCGCGGCGATGCGCTTGCACTTTTGCGACCTGATCCGGGGGCCGAGGCCGCTGCTTGGGACGATTACTTGCACAATCGCGACAATCCGGCCGGTTTGACGCGCGAGCTTTGGTATCACGACCCCTGCGGCACCTGGGCGGTGGTCGAACGGGATACGTTGACCCATCACGTGGCCGGATCGCAGGCCGCGGCGGAGGCGGATCGATGAGGCTTGAGGGGCGCGGCCTGATCGACCGCACGCGCGAGGTGGCCTTCACCTTTGACGGGCGGCGATACTCGGGGCATCCGGGCGATACGCTGGCCTCGGCGCTTCTGGCCAATGACGTGCGGCTGGTGGCGCGGTCGTTCAAGTATCACCGCCCGCGCGGTGTCTTCGGGGCCGGGTCGGAAGAGCCGAATGCGCTTGTCACCGTCGGGCGCGGGGCGGCGCAGACGCCGAACACGCGCGCGACAGTTCAGGAGCTTTTCGAGGGCCTTGAAGTGGTCAGCCAGAACCGCTGGCCGACGCTGGAACGCGATGTGATGAGCGTTAATGACCTCGCGGGGCCCTTTCTGTCGGCGGGGTTCTATTACAAGACCTTCATGTGGCCCCAGGCATTCTGGGAAAAGCTCTACGAGCCGATCATCCGGCGCGCGGCCGGGCTTGGCGCCTTGTCCGGCGAGCCCGACACCGCACATTACGACAAGGCCTTTGCGCATTGCGATCTGCTGGTGGTGGGATCGGGGCCTGCGGGGCTGATGGCCGCGCTGGTGGCGGCGCGCGCGGGGGCGGATGTGATTTTGGCCGAGGAGGATAGCCGACTGGGCGGGCGATTGCTGGCCGAGGATGAGCGTATCGGGGCGAAATCCGGTGTTGGGTGGGTAGAGGATGTGCGGGGCGAACTTGGCAACTTTCCCAACGTCCGGATCATGACGCGCACGACCGTCACCGGAGCTTACGATCAAGGCACTTACGGCGCGCTGGAGCGGGTCGCACTGCACTTGGCCGACCCCGGCGACGCACCGCTTGAGACGTTCTGGCGGATCGTGGCCAAGCGATGCGTGCTGGCGGCAGGTGCGCTCGAACGGCCCATCGCTTTTGCCGATAACGACCGCCCGGGCATCATGTCGGCGGCGGCGGTGCGCGCCTATCTGCATCGCTGGGGTGTGGCGCCGGGCAAACTCGTGACGGTTTTCGGCAACAATGACGATGCGCATCGCACGGCGCGGGATCTCGCGGCAGCAGGGGTGAAGATCGCCGGTCTGATCGATAGCCGTAGGGACGTGTCGGTCGCGGATGGTGATTTTCCGGTTTTTTCCGGGGGCGAAGTCACCGGGACGGCGGGGCGCCGCGGGCTTAGGGAAATCAAGATCCGGCATTCCGGCGGCGAGCGGTCGATCTGGACCGACTGCCTTGCGGTCTCCGGGGGCTGGAACCCGACCGTGCATCTGACCTGTCACATGAACGGGCGGCCGGTTTGGGACGACGGGCTTGCCGCCTTTATCCCTGCTGAAGGCGCTGTGCCGGGGATGACCCCGGTGGGTGCGGCGCGGGGCGTCTTTTCAACGGCAGGCTGCCTTGAGGATGGCGCGCGGGCCGGGCAGGCGGCGGCAGAGGCGCTCGGGCTCGCGGTTTCCGCCGTGGACATTCCAGGGGGCGACGACACGCCCTTTGCCTTCGAACCGAAATGGCGTGTGCCGGGACGGCGCCGGGCGTGGCTTGATTTTCAGAACGATGTCACGGTCAAGGACGTGGAACTGGCTGCGAAAGAGAACTTTCGGTCGGTCGAGCATATGAAGCGCTATACCACGCAAGGCATGGCGCCCGATCAGGGCAAGAACTCCAACATCGGGGCGCTGGCGGTTCTGGCCGACGCCACCGGGCGTGCGATCCCCGAGACGGGGACGACAACCTATCGCCCGCCTTTCGTGCCGGTGTCCCTGTCGGCCATGGGGGCCGGGGCACGCGGCAAGGGGTTCGCGCCCGAGCGGTTCACGACGTCGCATTCGGCAACAGTGGCGCGCGGCGCGCCGATGATCGAGGCGGGGCTTTGGTATCGGCCGTCCTATTTCCCGGCAATCGAGGGCGAATTCTGGCGCGAGGCTTGCGACCGAGAGGTTGCGATGGTGCGCAATCATGTCGGCATTTGCGACGTGTCGACCCTTGGCAAGGTCGATATTCAGGGCCCGGACGCGGGCGCGTTTCTTGATTTCGTTTATACCAACATGTTTTCGACCCTGAAGGTCGGGCGCGTGCGCTATGGGCTGATGCTGCGCGAAGACGGGCATGTGATGGACGACGGCACGACCGCGCGGCTTGGCGATGCGCATTTCGTCATGACCACCACCACCGCGGCGGCCGGGCAGGTGATGCAGCATCTGGAGTTCGTGCACCAATGCCTGCGCCCCGATCTGCGTGTTCGGATCATGTCGGTGACAGAGCAATGGGCGCAGTTTGCCGTGGCCGGGCCGAAGGCGCGCGATCTTCTCAATGATGTGCTCGATACACCGATCGACGGTGAGAGCTGGCCCTTCATGGCCTGTGGCGCGGTCACGGTGGCTGGCGTGCCGGGGCGGCTCTTCCGCATCTCTTTCTCGGGTGAGCATGCCTATGAGGTCGCGGTACCGGCGCGCTATGGCGATACCCTGTTCCGGCATCTTCTGAGCCTTGCCGAGAGCATGGGCGGCGGGCCCTACGGGATGGAAGCGCTTAATGTGCTTCGGATCGAGAAGGGGTTCATCACCCACTCGGAAATCCACGGGCGCGTGACGGCTTTCGATATCGGGATGGAAAGGATGATTTCGGCCAAGAAGGATTGCATCGGCAAATCGGCGGCGGCGCGCCCCGGGCTGGTGGACCCGGATCGTGAGCGGTTGGTGGGGCTGAAACCTGTGGGATCGGTCCGCCAGATCACGGCTGGGGCGCATCTGTTCAACAAGGACGATCCGGCGACGCGCGCGCATGATCAGGGCTATATCACTTCGGTCGGCTGGTCCCCGACCTTGGAGAGCTATCTGGGCCTTGGGTTCCTGCGACGCGGGCCCGAGCGCGTTGGCGAGGTTGTGCGCATGGTCGACCATTTGCGCGACGTCGAAACCTTGTGCGAGGTGTGCGACCCGGTGTTCTTCGATCCAGAGGGAGGGCGGGTGCGTGGTTGATCTTGTTGCCAAATCGCCCTGTGACGGGTTGCTGCCGGTGAGCCATGGGGCGGCGATGCTCGACGAGGTGTTGCCAGAGGCGATCACATCGGTTGCTCTTCTTGGCGGTTCCGATGCGGATGCAACAAAGGCCTTGGCGGATGCACTGGGCCTTGGGTTTCCGGCCACGAACCGGTTCGAGGGGTCGGATGGTGTAAAGATCGTTTCCATCGGTCCCGGCAAGGCGTTCGTGCTCGGGCGGCCGGTGGCCATCGACGGCGCCGCATGCACCGATCAGTCGGATGCCTGGGCGGTTATGGCGTTGGAAGGCGGCGATGCGCGGGCGGTGTTGGCGCGGCTTTGTCCCGCCGATCTGCGGGACGGGGAGTTTGACGTGGGGCATGCCGCGCAAACTCTGCTGGGGCATATGACCTGCACGATGATACGCACCGGGGCCGAGCGGTACGAGATCCTTGTTTTCCGCTCCATGGCCCAGACGGCCGTGCATGAGCTGGAGCGTGCGATGCGGTCGGTGGCCGCACTCGGCTAAGCCTATTCGGCGGCGACCCCTTGTGGTGCACCGCGGTTGTGCGTGCGGTCATAGAGGCGCGCCACGATGCGGCTTGCCGTTTTGTCGAAAAGGAACGGCAGGATTGCGTGGATCAGCGCCGCGCTGGCCGCCAGAAACAGCGTTCCTGCGAACCAGCCCGCAAAGCGCATATGTTCGAAATACGTCTCATCCACGGAAGCGGGGTGGGCGGTGAATGCCGATAGGATGCGGTTCATTTTGACCTCTCTGCCTGATTTATCCGGTCAGAGTGCCATGTCTTGGGTGAGATGTCTTCCCAAACTGCCCTTCATTTGCTATCGAAAGCGAGAAAAAACACCACTGGACGCAAGATGCCCGAGAATTTTGATGACTATGACCGCCGTTTGCTCACCGAATTGCAACGGGATGCCGGACGGCCCGTCGAAGCGCTTGCCGATGCGATCGGCCTGTCGCGCAATGCCACGTGGCGGCGCATCCGGCGGCTGGAAGAGCAGGGGGTCGTAACGGGCCGCGTCGCGCTGGTTGACCCTGAAAAGCTTGGTCTGGGTCTGACGGTGTTCATCTCTGTGCGTACCGACCGCCACGATGCGGCCTGGGCCGAGGACCTGACCAAGGCGTTGAAGGCCTTTCCCCAGATTATCGGCGCCTATCGCACATCGGGTGACCTTGATTACCTGATCCACGCGCGGGTGCCCGATGTGAAGGGGTATGACGACCTATACCGCGCCCTGATCAAGCGTATCCCGCTCAAGGACGTCTCGGCGAGTTTCGTGATGGAAGAGATGATCGAAACGACGGCCCTGCCGGTCTGAGGGGACGCTTGCACCTCATCGCGGGCAGGCAGATACTCAGGGCATGAGTCTGCCCCCCGGTTTCCTTGATGAATTGCGCAGCCGCACGTCCATGGCGCAGGTGGCCGGGCGCAAGCTTATCTGGGACAGCCGCAAGTCGAACCAGGGCAAGGGCGATATGTGGGCGCCGTGCCCGTTCCATCAGGAAAAGACGGCAAGTTTCCATGTCGATGATCGCAAAGGGTTTTATTACTGCTTCGGCTGTCACGCCAAGGGCGATGCGATTTCCTTTGTCCGCGAGACCGAGAATATCGGGTTCATGGAGGCGATTGAAATCCTTGCCCGTGAAGCCGGGATGCCGATGCCCGAACGCGACCCGCAAGCCCAGCAGAAGGCCGACCACCGAAGCGACCTTGCCGATGTGATGGAACAGGCGGTGCAGCATTACCGCCTTCAGCTAAAGACCGCCGGGGCGTCGGGCGCGCGCGATTATCTGGCCGGGCGCGGGTTGAATGAGGCCGCGCTGGATCGCTGGGAAATCGGCTTTGCGCCACCGGGTTGGCAGGGCCTTTGGGATCACCTGCGCGGCAAAGGCGTGGCCGAGGACCTGATCATGGCTGCGGGGCTGGCCAAGCCGTCGAACAGCGGCAAGCAGCCCTACGACACCTTTCGCAACCGCATCATGTTTCCGATCCGCGATCCGCGCGGGCGGGCGATTGCCTTTGGCGGGCGTGCGATGGACCCCGAAGATGGGGCGAAATATCTGAATTCGCCCGAGACCGATCTTTTCGACAAGGGCCGCAGCCTTTACAACCAAGGCCGCGCCCGCGAGGCGGCGGGCAAAGGCCAACCGCTGATCGTGGCCGAAGGGTACATGGACGTCATCGCGCTGAGCGAGGCGGGGTTCGGCGCAACCGTCGCCCCGCTTGGCACCGCGATTACCGAGGATCAACTGCGCCTTCTCTGGCGTATCCACCCCGAACCGATCATCGCGCTGGATGGCGACACGGCGGGGCTGCGCGCCGCGATGCGGGTAATCGATATCGCCCTTCCACTGCTTGAAGCGGGGCAATCTCTGCGCTTTGCGCTGATGCCGGAAGGGCAGGACCCCGACGATCTGCTGCGGGCGCAGGGCAAAGGCGCGATGCAGACGCTGATCGACGGAGCGATGCCGATGGTCCAGCTTCTCTGGCGCCGCGAGACCGAGGGCAAGGTTCTCGACAGCCCCGAACGCCGCGCCGCGTTCGACAAATCGCTGCGCACCGCGATCGCCAAGATCGCCGATCCGTCGATCAAGCGACACTATGGCGATGCGATCAACGAGATGCGGCGCGAGCTGTTTCGCGGCGGTCAGAGCCGTCCGATGGATCGGCGCGCCGGTGGCCAGCGCTCATTTCGGCCGGCGGGACCGACGGTGTTGCCCAGCACGAAATCCTCGCTTCTGGCCGCGGCACAGGGCGCGGTTGAGGATGTTCTGCGCGAGGCGGTCATTCTGGCGACATTGGTGACGCATCCCGATCTGATCGAACGGTTTGAAACGGCGCTTGAAACGCTTGACGTCAGCCTGCCGGAACACGAGGCGGTGCGCGCCGCCCTGCTGCGCCATGAAGGGCGCGAAGAAATCTCTCAGGCCGTGGGCCCCGCCGCCCTTGAAAAGCTCTTCTCGGCCCGCCATGTCCGAATAGCGCCGGCGGTCAGAAACACCGAAGACACCGATCTTGCCGCGCAATGCGTGGCCGAAGAACTCGCCAAGCTGGCCGCCCGGCGCGGGCATGCGCGTGAAATCGAGGATGCGGCGCGCGATATGGAAGATCTGGCCGATGAGGGCCTTACGTGGCGGTTGAGTCAGGCGGCCGAAGCACTAGGTCGTGCCGGCCGCGGCGATGCTGAGGATAAGACGGAATATGAGGTTGCCCCGAATGGTGTGCGAATCAGTCGGGACGAGAGGAACGCGCTTGATGCCATTCTCGAATCAGCGCGACGGGGATCAGGCCCGGAAAAACTTGAGCCAGAGTGACACAATCCTAAAGAATTCAAGGTAAACGGGTTGCGAATCACTGATTCGCACTAAATGATTCGCTGGGAATAGAATCATCCTTTTTCGAGCATGAGGAGACAGCCGGATGGCCGCCAAGGACACCGCCGAAGACCGCAAGCAGGACGATGCAGACGGCGACGCAATGCTCGATATGAGCCAGACCGCCGTAAAAAAGATGATCGCCGAAGCGCGCGAGCGTGGGTACATCACCTATGATCAGCTCAATCAGGTTCTGCCGCCCGAACAGGTGTCGTCGGAACAGATTGAAGATGTGATGTCGATGCTCAGCGAAATGGGCATCAACGTCATCGAAGACGACGAAGTCGAAGACGACGACCCGAAAGGTTCGACCGAAGTGGTCGAAGCCTCTTCATCGCGCGAAGTGGCGGTGGCCGCGACCGAGCAGGAAAAGCTCGACCGGACGGATGACCCGGTGCGGATGTACCTGCGCGAGATGGGCTCGGTCGAGCTTCTCAGCCGCGAGGGTGAAATCGCGATTGCCAAGCGGATCGAGGCCGGCCGCAACACGATGATCCTTGGCCTGTGCGAAAGCCCGCTGACCTTCCAGGCGATTACGATCTGGCGCGACGAACTTCTGAACGAAGAGATCCTGTTGCGCGATGTGATCGACCTTGAAACCACCTTCGGCCGGTCGATGGGCGAAGACGGCGACGAGGAAGAGGAAACCGTTGGCGGCGTCGCGGTGGAAGCGAAGACCGAAGACAAGGCGGAGGATCAGCCCGAGCTGGACGCCGATGGCAACCCGATCGTCAAGGATGATGACGAAGACGAAGACGATCAGGCCAACATGTCGCTGGCCGCGATGGAGGCCGCGCTGAAGCCGCGCGTGCTTGAAACGCTTGAACTGATCGCCCGCGATTATATCCGGTTGAGCGAGATGCAGGATCTGCGGATGTCTGCGACGCTGAACGAAGATGACAGCTTCACCTCGGACGAAGAGCTGGAATACCAGAAACTTCGCGCCGAGATCGTGACGCTTGTGAATGAACTTCACCTGCATAACAACCGGATCGAGGCGTTGATCGACCAGCTTTACGGCATCAACCGCCGGATCATGTCGATTGATTCCAGCATGGTGAAGCTGGCCGACCAGGCCCGCATCAACCGCCGTGAATTCATCGAAGAATACCGCGGGCGCGAACTCGACCCGACCTGGCTTGATGAAATGGGCGAAAAATCCGGCCGCGGCTGGCAGGCCTTCATCGAACGGTCGTCCGGCAAGGTCGAAGATCTGCGCGCCGAGATGGCCCAGGTGGGCCAGTATGTGGGCGTCGACATCCCCGAATTCCGCCGCATCGTCAGCCAGGTCCAGAAGGGCGAAAAAGAGGCGCGTCAGGCCAAGAAGGAAATGGTCGAAGCCAACCTGCGCCTCGTGATCTCGATTGCAAAGAAGTACACGAACCGCGGCCTGCAATTCCTTGATCTTATTCAGGAAGGTAACATCGGCCTGATGAAGGCGGTGGATAAGTTCGAATACCGCCGGGGCTATAAATTCTCGACCTATGCGACTTGGTGGATCCGGCAGGCCATCACGCGGTCGATCGCCGACCAGGCGCGCACGATTCGTATTCCGGTCCATATGATCGAAACGATCAACAAGCTGGTGCGCACCGGCCGCCAGATGCTGCACGAGATCGGCCGCGAGCCGACGCCCGAAGAACTGGCCGAAAAGCTTCAGATGCCGCTTGAGAAGGTCCGCAAGGTGATGAAGATCGCCAAGGAACCGATCTCGCTTGAAACGCCCATCGGCGATGAGGAAGACAGCCAGCTTGGCGATTTCATCGAAGACAAGAACGCGGTGCTGCCGCTGGATTCGGCCATTCAGGAGAACCTGAAAGAAACCACGACCCGGGTTCTGGCGTCGCTCACCCCGCGCGAGGAACGCGTGCTGCGCATGCGCTTCGGCATCGGGATGAACACCGACCACACGCTTGAGGAAGTGGGCCAGCAATTCAGCGTGACCCGAGAACGGATCCGCCAGATCGAGGCGAAGGCACTGCGGAAGCTGAAGCACCCCAGCCGGTCGCGCAAATTGCGGAGTTTCCTGGATCAGTAGGCTTTTTCGGCCTAGCTATACGCGATCTAAGCCCGGCGGACGTAGTCGATCGAGTTTTCGATTGCGTCCTTTATCTCTTTTATAAAGTCTCCCCAGCCGGTCGCATTCTGGATTGAGCCGAGTAAAGAATTTATCTGAACAAGAAGAAAGCGAAGCGTATCGACCAAACCGTCGATAAACCGCCGACCTAGAAACTGTAGCAGTCGAAGTTTTGACTGCAAAGCGGCGCCGGAAAGTCCGTGGCGCGAAAGCGCCTCGTCGGAAGCTTCAAATATTGCCGTCTCTGTGCGAGAAAACGCCTCTGGCAATTCGCTTTCAAAGACAGGGATCAAGTATTCTCGTGGCTCGTCATGAAGGCGGACTTCATGCTTAAACAGGTACCCTTCATATACAATGCTGTTCATTATTTGCTGAAGCTGTTTCAAAAAACTCTGCAACAGACTGCGCGTTTCATCTTCGAACCAGAATTCAAAAGCCATTTTTATCTCCAAAGAATTTCCTTCAATTCGCAAATCTTCGCACTCGAACCGCAAATTTTCAATCGGCGGAGGCGGTTTCCGGGCCAGAGTCGCCTCCCATGATTGCTTCAGAATGAATCGGGGCCTAGTGTTTTCGCGACGGCAATAAGGGGTGCTGGAATGTCTCTCTTTTCAAAGCTTTTCGGCGGCGGAAGTTCCAAGGCCGAAGCCGAACCGACACGATATAACGGCTACACGATCTATCCCGAGCCGGTGAAGGACGGCGCGACGTTCCGTGTCGCGGCGCGGATCGAGAAAGACATCGACGGCGCCACCAAGACCCACCAGTTGATACGCGCGGATACGCTGGACGATCAGGATGTGGCCGTTGAGGCGTCGATCCGCAAGGCAAAGCAGGTCATTGACGAACAGGGTGATCGGATCTTCGGTTAGCCATCGCAGCTTGACCAACGCTTCGGCTTCGCCCTTATCCCGCGCGTTTCCGCATCGCCAGAATCCAGATCGCCGCCAGCCCGAAGGACACGACCGCGTTCCAGCTTGCCATCGACAGCCCGAACATCTCCCACGCGACCTGATCGCACTGGACCAGCGGTGCGGCCATGATCTGATCCATCAATTCCTGCGGGCTTAGCCCCTCGACACCGCCCGAGGTGCAGGTGGTCGGACCCTGCCACCAGTTCCGTTCGACCCCCGTGTGGTAGATGCCGATGCCGCCGGTTGTCGCCGCCGCCAAAGCGCCCAGCAACGGCAGAAGGGGCCCGGCCACCGCCAGCGCAGGAAGGCCGATCACTGCCGCCGCGGCATGCGGCCAACGCTGCCAGATGCACATCGTGCACGGAGCCAACCCGCCGATATATTGAAACGCCCAAGCCGACAGCAGCATCGCCGCCGATCCCGCGGCGGCCAGCAAGATTAGTCTTTGGCGTGTCAGCAAATCGTTGACCATGTCAGAGAAACCTCAACACGTAGAACCCGCCCACCAGCAGGAGGCAGAACAGGGTGAACATAAGGCCCAGACGGCGCTCGATAAAGTCACGGATCGGTGCGCCGAATTTCCATAGCAAGGTGGCCACGATGAAGAACCGCAGCCCCCGCGCAATCACGCTGGCGATCAGGAACACCGTCAGGTTCAGGCCCGTGGCCCCGGACATGATCGTGATGACCTTGTAGGGGAAGGGCGTTACCCCGGCGATCAGTACCGCCCAGGCGCCCCATTCGTTGTAGGACGCGGCGAACTCATCGAAATAGGCGTCCTTGCCATAGAACGCGAGAACCGGTTCGCCCACGGTTTCGAAAAGGCCGACACCGATCCAGTACCCGGCCAAACCGCCCAGCACCGAAGAGACAGTCGCCAATGCCGCGATCTCGAAGGCGCGGCGCGGCTGGGCAAGGATCATCGGGATCATCAGAACATCGGGCGGGATTGGGAAAACCGAGCTTTCCACAAACGCCACGATCGCCAGCGCCCAGAAGGCGTAGCGCGACGAAGCCAGCGATATAGTCCAGTCGTAAAGGCGTCGGATCATGGGGCTGCCCAGATTTTCGGTTCAAAAGTCACGTGGGTGCGGTAACGTCAACCCTGTTGATGTGGCGTGACAGGGGCGCGAGTATGAAATGGCAAGGGCGGCGCGGAAGCCGGAATATCGAGGATCGGCGCAGATCGGGCGGCGCGCGCGCGGCCGGTGGGGTCGGCGGGGTCGGTTTGATCATTATTCTGGTGGTCGGTTATTTCCTTGGAATCGACGTCACCCCGCTGTTGCAACAGGGCGCGCTTGAGCCCCAGCGCAGCGGTCCGGTCGAACTGACTGAAGCGGATCGTCAGGCGGGCCAGTTCGTGTCGGTCACGCTGGCCGATACCGAAGAGGTCTGGACCGATATCTTCGCCCGCCAGCTTGGGCGCGACTACACGCCGGTCACATTGGTGCTTTTCAAGGGCGTGACACAATCGCCCTGTGGCGGGGCCAGCGGCGCGACGGGGCCGTTTTACTGCCCGGCCGACAAGAAAGCCTATCTCGATACCGAATTCTTCACTACGCTGTCGCGGCGGCTTGGAGCCAAGGGCGATTTCGCGGCGGCTTATGTCATGGCGCATGAGGTCGCCCACCACGTTCAGAACGAATTGGGCATTCTGGGGCAGGCCAACACCCTGCGCCGGCAGGTCAGCCAGTCGGAGTCGAACGCGATCTCTGTCCGGATCGAGCTTCAGGCCGATTGCCTGTCCGGTCTCTGGGCGCGCGAGGCACAGGCGCGCTTTGGCTCGCTTGAGCCGGGCGACGTGGAAGAGGCGATGAACGCCGCCCGCCAGATCGGCGACGATACGTTGCAGCGCAATGCCGGGCGCGTGCCCCAGCCCCATACCTTCAGTCACGGCACCAGCGCGCAGCGTCAGCGCTGGTTCGCGCGCGGCTATGAATCCGGGGATATCACGGCCTGCGACACCTTCGGGGCCTCGCGCCTGTGACCATCGACTGGACGGCCCTGTCCCGCGATCTGGGTACACGATTTGCCCTTGGGGGCGCGGTGGCCGAAACCGGCGGAAGCGACCTTGCCCAACAGGCGTTGGACCGGATCGTTGGTGAGGTAGCCTGGCAGGACGCGGTCGAACACTATATCGCCGCGCGCCCGGGATACGAGCTTGTGCGCTCTGTTCTGTCGTTGGCGCAGCCCGGATCGGCGATGGAGTATTGCCGGGTCGTCTTCGAAAGTGACCGGCCATTGAGCGACCGTCAGGGCGCGGTGGAGCTTTTGCGGGCTTTCGCGGATCGCCGGGCGCTTGACTGGGTGCCCGCTTTTCTGGCCGACGGCGACCCGCAGATCAGGCATTTCGGACTTCGGCTGCTGGACAGGGTGCTTTGGGACGACGCCGATCTGAAAGACCCGGCCGTGGTGGCGGTCTTCGAAGCGGCGCTGATACATCCCGATGAGGATTTGGTGGCTGCGGCGAAGGCGCTGCGGGACGAATGGCGCGCCCGGGTCGCCGAGTGGGAGGTCGCGGACGCGGCCGCCAATGCACGGCTGCGGGCGCAAGACAAACAAACCTGACCGTCTGGTCGAAAAAAGTGATGCCAGCGGGCCAAAATCAGGGTCATTTCACTTGCAATGATCCAACCGCTCTGCATGAATTACGGCAGACAAAAAGATCAATTGGGAGGACTACCATGAAACATGCGCTGATGACGGCGCTGGCCGGAGCGGTTGCTCTGGGCCTCAGCACGACCGTGGCGGTCGCGCAGGACGTGACCCTGCGCTGCCAGCATTTCCTGAGCCCGCAAGGCTCTGTTCCGAAATTCTTCATCGAACCCTGGGCCCGCAAGGTCGAGGCGGATTCGAACGGCCGCATCAAGGTCGAGATCTATCCCGCCATGCAGCTTGGCGGCAGCCCACCGGCGCTTTACGACCAGATCCGCGATGGCGTGATCGATTGCGGTTGGGCGCTTCCGGCCTATACGCCCGGGCGATTTCCGGAATCCGAAGCCTTTGAATTGCCCTTCATGACGTCGATGAGTGCCGAAGCCTCGTCACGTGCGGCGTGGGAGTTCACTGAGAAATACGCGATGGAGCGTTTCGGCGACATCAAGGTGTTGGCCGTCCACGTGCATGGTCCCGGCGTGATCCACAAGAAGGGCGATCCGATCATGTCGACCGCCGATTTCGACGGGCTCAAACTGCGCGGTCCGTCGCGTCAGGCAAATGCCCTGCTGGAAACACTGGGCGCGACGCCTGTTGGCATGCCGGTTCCGGCCTTCCCCGAAGCCTTGTCCAAGGGCGTCGTGGATGGCGGCGTGATCCCGTGGGAGATCGTGCCCCCGCTCAAGGTGCATGAGCTTAGCGACAGTCACACCCAGATCGGGGGCGACCGCGCGCTTTACAACACCTTCTTCATTTGGGGCATGAACCCCAATACCTACAACAGTCTGCCAGACGATCTTAAGGCGGTCATCGACGCCAATTCCGGCATCGAAACTTCTGCCTGGGCCGGAAGCGCCATGGATCAGGGCGACGATGTCGGCGAAACGATCGTGGCCGAAAGCGGCAATGCCATCCACACGCTCAGCGACGATGTGGTGGCCGAACTGCGTGCCATCGGCGAGGCGCAGACCGAAGCCTGGGCCGCCGAGATGACGTCCAAGGGTCTTCCGGGCGCCGAGATGGTGGAAGATGCGCGCGCGCTTGTCGCCAAGCACTCCGAGGGGAGCTAAGCCAATTACCCCGCCGTCGCGGCGGCGGGGCAGTCTTCGATCATGCCAATAGCAGGTCTTGCGCAATGACCGTCCTGATCGCCGGCGCCGGTATCGCCGGGCTGTCCCTTGGCCTGTCGCTGCATCAGGTCGGCATCCCGTTCCGGATCTTCGAAGCGGTGCGGGAAATCCGACCCCTTGGCGTCGGTATCAACCTGCAGCCGCACGCTAGCCGAGAGCTTTTCGAACTGGGACTGGAAACCGGGCTTGATGAGATCGGGCTTCGGACCGAGGAGGTCGCCTATTTCTCGCAGCATGGCCAGTTGATCTGGCGCGAACCGCGCGGGCGGCATGCCGGGTATAACTGGCCGCAATACTCGATCCATCGCGGCGGGCTTCAGATGCTGCTGCTTCGCAGTTTGCAGGACAGATGCGGTGACGTGGTGACTACGGGGGCCGCCGTTACTGGCTGGCGCGACACGGCGAACGGCGTCGGGATCGATCTGACCGACCGGCAGACCGGCGCGTCGCTGGGGCAGGTCGAAGGGGCAGTTCTCATCGCGGCCGATGGCATCAATTCGACCCTGCGCGCCGGGCTTTACCCCGATGAAGGTGCTGCCCGCTGGGGTGGAACGATGATGTGGCGCGGTTTGACGCGCGGGCCAAGGTTCCTGACCGGGCGCAGCGTGACGATGACGGGCCGCAAGGATGTGAAATTCGTGGCCTATCCCATCGGCGACACGGGCGAAGGCGGCAGCCTGATCAACTGGATCGCCGATCTGACGATGCCGCCCGATTACGAATGGCGCAAACAGGATTGGAACCGGTCCGGCGTGCTGGACGACTTTCTTGGACCATTCGCGGATTGGCGCTTTGACTGGCTGGATATCCCGACCGTGATCCGTGCGGCCGAGCATGTCTATGAATACCCGATGGTCGACCGCGATCCGCTTGACCGGTGGACCCATGGCCGCCTGACCCTGTTGGGGGACGCAGCACATGCGATGTATCCCATCGGGTCGAACGGGGCGAGCCAGGGCATTCTCGACGCGCGCGTGCTGGCCGCCGCCATGCGCGACAATGGGCCGACGACCGAGGCGCTGGAAGCCTATGAATCCACGCGGCGCGAGGCGGTGAATGCGCTGGTTCTGGCCAATCGCGGGGACGGCCCCGACCGGATCCTCGATATCGTGGCCGACCGCGCGCCGGAGGGGTTCGACGATATCGAAGACGTCATGCCGCTGACGGAACGTCAGCAATTCGCCGATGGCTACAAGCAGGTTGCGGGCATGGATATCGCCGCGCTAAACGCGAGGGCGCCGCTTATCGCGGTCGCAACGGAAGGGACAGGGCGACCATGACGCTTGCACCGCAGGCAATGGCCCGGACGGGCACGGTTCTGGAAGCGCTGGCCCGGGCCTTGGCGTGGTGTGGCGGGATCATCCTTGTCGGCATCGCGGTGCTGACGGTGGTGTCGATCACGGGGCGCGCGCTGGTCCCCTTTGGCGGCTCACCGATCAGGGGCGACTTCGAACTGGTCGAGAACGGATGCGCCATCGCTATCTTTGCCTTTCTCCCCTGGTGCCAGTTGCGGCGCGGGCATGTGACGGTGGATGTCCTGGTTTCGCAATTCTCGGCACGCCTTCAGGCCGTCTTCGGGATGATCGGCGACGTGCTGATCACGCTGGCCTCGGGCGTGATCCTGTGGCGTATCTGGCTGGGGCTTGGCGAGAAGTTTCCCTACGGGTCTGACGCGCTGCGCGACACGCTCGGCTTTGGGTTCAAGCCGTTCTTTGTCGAGACGACCTATGAGCTCGAACTGCCGATCTGGATTCCTTACGCCGCCGCCACCTTCGGCGCTGCGGTGTTTTTCGCGGTCTCGCTCTACACCGTCTGGCGCAGCCTGAACTGGGTGCTGGCCGGGGCCGAGGGGTCGGTATGACAGGTCTTGAACTGGCCCTTACCGCCTTTGCCGTGATGCTGGGCGCGATCTTCCTGCGAGTGCCGATCGCGCTGGCCATGGGCCTGACCGGGTTCTTCGGAACGTGGATCGTGCTGGGCAACCCGAATGCGCCGCTCGCGCAGATGAAGACGCTGACCTATGACACATTTTCAAGCTACTCGCTGTCGATCGTGCCGCTCTTTCTTCTGATGGGGCAGTTCGCGACCAAGTCGGGCATGTCCTCGGCGCTTTTCGAGGCCGCGTCCGACTGGCTGGGCCATCGCAAGGGCGGAGTGGCCATGGCCGCGGTCGGGGCCTGTGCCGGGTTCGGCGCGGTCTGCGGGTCGTCGCTGGCCACGGCCAGCACGATGGGGCAGGTGGCTCTGCCCGAAATGCGCAAGCGCGGTTATTCCGACAGCCTGTCGACCGGCGTGCTGGCCGCCGGGGGCACGCTTGGCATCCTGATCCCGCCCTCAGTGATCCTTGTGATCTATGCGATCCTGACCGAGCAGAATATCGTCAAGATGTTCATCGCCGCGCTGGTGCCGGGCATTCTGGCGGCATTTGGCTATATCCTGACAGTTGCGATCTATGTGCGCATCCGCCCGGACGCGGCAACGACCGCCGAGCGCAAGCCCTATATGCAGCGGTTCCGCACCCTTCTGCGGGTCTGGCCGGTGGTGGTGATCTTCGGCCTTGTCATGGGCGGCATCGCTGCCGACTGGAACTGGGCGCAAAGCGGGGTGCAGGCCCTTTTCACACCGACCGAAGGGGCCGCAGTGGGGGCGGTGGCGACCGGGCTTTACGGTTTGCTGACCGGCGGGCTCAACTGGTCGTCCTTCAAGGACTCGATCCTGTCCACGGCCTCGGCCAGTGCCATGATCTTTTTCATCATCTTCGGTGCGCAGCTGTTCAATTCCTTCCTTGCCTTTACGCAGGCGCCTCAGCAACTGGCCGAATGGGTGGCGACGCAAGGCTTTGCCCCGCTGATGGTGCTGATGGTCATGCTGATCGCCTACCTCATCTTCGGCTGCGTGATGGATTCGCTGTCGATGATCCTGCTGACGATCCCGATCTTCTTTCCCATCGTCATGGCGCTCGACTTCGGGCTGACCCCGGAACAGGCGGCGATCTGGTTCGGTATTCTGGCGCTTATCGTGGTCGAGGTGGGGCTGATCACGCCGCCGGTGGGGATGAACCTTTTCATCATCAACCAGGTCGCGCGTGATATCCCGATTTCGCGCACCTATGCGGGCGTGGCGCCCTTCGTGGCCTCGGACCTCATTCGTGTGGTCATTCTGGTGGCGTTTCCGGGGATCACGCTGTGGCTTGTGGGCGTGATGTTCTAGGCGGGCTGACGGTCGCGCATCACCAGCCAGATGAGCGCGCCACCGGCCAGCATCAAAAGCGGCGCCATCGCAAGGTTTACGGCGCTCCAGCCCTGCACGACATCTGCACCGGCGCAGTTCATCAAACCGCCGCTGGCCAGTGAGGCAAAGGTCACGCAGCCAAAGACGATGGCGTCGTTCAACCCCTGCACGCGACCCCGTTCGTGGACGTCATGATGTGCGGCCAGCATTGTTGTTGCCCCGATGAACCCGAAGTTCCAGCCGATCCCAAGCAAGACGAGAGCAACGAAGAAGTTGCCAAGCTCAACCCCCTGCAACGCGACCCCGCCGGCCAGCGCGAGTATGAGAAGTCCGATGGCGACGATCCGCTCTGCGCCAAAGCGCGCGATCAGGTGGCCGGTAAAAAACGACGGGGCGAACATCGCCAGCACATGGGCCGTCACCACGTTCGACGCATCGGACACCGCAAATCCGCAGCCGACAACGGCAAGCGGGGTCGAGGTCATCACGAGGTTCATCAGCGCGTATGAAACCATGCCGCAGATCACCGCGACCGCGATGCCCGGTGAGGACAAAAGCGCGATCCGGCTGCGTCCCTTGGGGCTATGCGCCTCGGGCTTGGGCGGGGTCGGGATGTCCAGCGCAAAGAAGATCGCCATACCGAACACGTTGATCGCAATTGCCGCGTAATAGACCGGCATGAAACGGTCAACGGTGGCCACGGGCGAGCCCGATGTCAGAAGCGACACAAGCTGTGGTCCGATAAGCGCCGACAAAAGCCCACCCGCCATGACATAGGAAATCGCCTTGGGACGAAACGCCTCCGACGCGGTATCGACGGCTGCAAAGCGGTAAAATCCTTGCGCGGACATGTAGATACCGGTCAGGTAACTGCCTGCGAGAAAGAGCCAGAAATTGTCGATGCTGATGGCGTAGACCGCCAGAAACGACCCCAGAAGCCCGCCCGTCGCGCCAACAAGAAATCCGTTGCGCCGGCCATAGCGCTGCATCACGTTCGACAGCCACGGGGCGGTTGTCATCGACCCGAAGACGATCATCGAGATCGGCAATGTGGCAAGGCAGACATGCGGGGCCATTTGCTGGCCCGCCAGCCCGCCAATCACGAAGATCATGGTGATCTGGCTGCCCAGCAAAGCCTGTGCGGTCACCAGAACGGCAACGTTGCGATATGCGCGGCGATCTTCGGCAATTGCGGTCATGGATTTGTGACTAATCGCGCGGCCGGGCAGGGGCAAGGGCACGCGTGCATGCCGTGCGACGCAAAGTCTTTTTTCGGCGACTGGTTTTGCGGTTTGGTCCACCTATAACTGTATACCAAGGAATGCACGATAGCGCCCCGGATGGTCTCCAGCCGGGCGTATTTTGTATTCGCGAGGGAGGCCTGCTTCAGAGGTGGGTGTGGAGCGCGAAGATGAGAATGCTGTTGCTGGTCGGGGCCAGTGAATCCACTCAGATCGCTCAGGCTCTGGCGCGGGAAGATCGCGTGATTGCCACCGCGTCACAGGCGCGGGCCGGACGCACGCCCCTTCCTTTGCAGTTACCGACCCGCATTGGCGGTTGGGGCGGCCGTTCGGAGTTCGCCACTTGGTTGGAGCGCGAAGGGGTCGAAGCGGTCCTCGATGCCACGCATCCATTTGCGGCCCGCATCAGTATGCGGACCTGCGACGTTTGTCGCGAATTGGGCGTTCCCTACATTCAGTTCCTGCGCCCGCAATGGACGCCCGGCGATGATGACCGGTGGGAGTTTCTGAACCGCGAAGAAGACGCTGAGCTTCACATCCCGCCCGGTGCAAGGGTGCTGCTTGGGACCGGTCGCCGAAAGATCGAACGCTTTAACGGACTTGCCGAGGGGCGCACGCTTGTATCGCGGGTGAATGAACCTGTCTATATGCCGTTTCCTTATCCGCCGGGGCGTTTCGTGCTGCGCCCGGCTGCGGGAACGGTGGCGGCAGAAGAAGCATTTTTGCACGATCTTGGCATCGACTGGATCGTTGCGCGCAATTCCGGGGGCGGGACAAGCGCCGGCAAGCTTGAGGCCGCGCGGCGGCTGGGTATACCCATCGCCATGATCCGCCGTCCGCCACAGCCCGAAGCCATGCGCATACACACCATATCCGAGGCGCTGGCCTGGGTCCGGCGCCGGTTGTGAGCGTCGGACGCATCATCGAAACGCCTGACTGCGTGTCCGAAGGCGCGGCCTATCTTGCGCAGATCGAGCCGCGCTTTGACGCCGCGCTGTCGCTGACCGGTCCCCTTCCGCTCAGGCGCAAGAAAGACGGCTTTGCCGCTCTTCTCGACGCGATCGTCAGCCAGCAGGTGTCCGTCGCCTCCGCCAACGCGATATGGGGCCGTCTCAAATCCGCCGGTCTTACCGGACCGCGCAAGATCATCCGGGCCAGCGATGACGATCTGCGGGCCTGCGGGTTGTCGCGGCAAAAGATACGCTATGCCCGCGAACTTGCCCGGTCGGGCATTCGCTTTTCCGATTTGCGCGACCGTCCCACGGACGAGGTGATTGCCACCCTGATTGCCGTGCCGGGCATCGGTCAGTGGACGGCAGAGATCTATGCGATGTTCTCGCTTGGCCGCGCGGATGTCTTTGCCCCCGGTGATCTTGCCCTTCAGGAAGCCGCGCGTGTCCTGTTCGACCTTGACGCGCGCCCGACGGAACGCGCGCTTCGCACCATGTCCGAAGACTGGTCCCCGTGGCGCGGCGTTGCGGCCCGGCTGCTCTGGGCCTATTACCGCGTGGCAAAGGAACGGGAAGGCACGAGATGACACGCGATCTGACGATTCACCGCCGCGAGCCGGCTTCAGGCGCGACAAAATCCGTCGTGGTCTTCCTGCATGGCTATGGCGCGGACGGGCGTGATCTTCTGGGCCTCGCCGATCCATTATCACCGCACATGCCCGACACCCTGTTTGTTGCACCCGACGCGCCCGATCGCTCAACCGCCAATCCGATGGGATTTCAGTGGTCACCGATCCCGTTTATCGATGGGTCCAGCGAGGCGGAAGCCAGCGCGGCCATGATCCGTTCGATCGCGGATGTCGATGCCTTTCTTGATGCGCTGATCGACGAGGAAGGCATCGCGCCCGCCCAGCTTGTCCTTTTCGGGTTCAGCCAAGGCACGATGATGAGCCTTCACATCGCGCCGCGCCGTGTCGAGCCGGTTGCCGCCGTGGTGGCGTTTTCGGGGCGGTTGCTGGTGCCCGATACGCTTGAGGCGGAAGCGGTTTCCAAGCCCCCGGTGCTGTTGATCCACGGCGACGCCGACGACGTGGTGCCCTTTGCCGAGATGAGCGTCGCGGGTGAGGCTTTGACCAAGGCCGGGTTCGAGACGTATGCCCACGTCATGCGCGGTACAGGTCACGGAATTGCGCCGGATGGCTTGTCGGTTGCGCTTGGCTTCATGCGCGACAAGCTTGGGATCACCTGAGCAGGCCACGCGACACGGTTTGCGCTGTTACATCGGTGTGAGGGAATCGTCCTGGTCATCCCTGCGACACCTCGGCAAATCATGGGGGTTGTCAGGCGGTAGCCGCCATATATAGTTCGCACAAGGCCGGAGCAGTTGCGCGGCGCGCACTGGCTTCCAAGGGCTGAAGGGTGCGTCGCGTTGGCGAAAGTGAGGTCTGTGATGGACGGTGAATTCAGAACGAGTTTTGTGCGCGAGCCCAACAGCCTGCGTCATAACCCGGCACTGGTCCTGAATGCCGATTACCGCCCGCTGTCGTATTACCCGCTGTCGCTTTGGCCGTGGCAAGAGGCGGTCAAGGCAGCGTTTCTCGACCGTGTGACCATACTGGCCGAATACGACGAGGTCGTGCGCAGCCCCTCGACCGAGATTCGCATCCCGTCGGTCGTGGTTCTCAAAGACTATATCAAGCCGCAGAAACGCGTGGCGTTCACCCGCTTCAACCTGTTCCTGCGCGACGAGTTTTGCTGCCAATATTGCGGGACGAAGGGCGATCTGACCTTCGACCACGTCATCCCACGCGCGCGCGGTGGTGTGACAAGCTGGGAAAACGTGGTCGCGGCCTGTTCGAAGTGTAACCTGCGCAAGGGGTCGAAAAGCCTGACACAGGTCGGTCTCAACCTGCGCAAACCGCCGCGTCAGCCGGGGGCCGAAGAACTGCGCAATCAGGGCCGTAAATTCCCGCCGAACCATCTTCATGAAACATGGCTTGATTTTCTCTATTGGGATGCGGAGCTTGAGGCCTAGCCCGCCCATCTGACCCCAACACGCACGGGCGCACGACAGGCATAGCAGGAGCCAAGACTTGGGATTTCTCCGTCCGCCCCGATCCGCGTCGGTGTTCTTCATCATCGACGGCCCGAAGATCGAAGCGCAATCGGTTCTATTGGCCGCCACCTTGCGCCATCATAACGGCCCCGATCTGGTGATTGATGCCTATACGCCTGCGTCCAATGCCCCCAATATCCTGCGCAATACCCGCCGCATCCTGCGGACCCTTGGCGTGTCCATTCACACGATCGACACCGACGATTTCTGGACCACGCCTTATCCCATCGGCAACAAGATCCTCGCGGCGTGTGAGCCGCGCGACGCCGAGATCAGCTTCTTCCTCGATAGCGATATCGTGGCCACGGCGCCGATGGAGTTTTCCGAACTCGCGTCGCCCGGGGCGGTGAGCGCGGTCGTCTCGGACTATGCCGCGCGGCTGGATGACCCCGAGGCGTGGCCACGGCTCTACCGGCATTTCGGCCTCGAACCGCCGGAAGAACGGGTGCAGCTTTTGCGCGGACGACGTCTGACCTTCTTTCCTTATGTCAATTCCGGGGTGGTCGGGTTCGAAACCGATGGCGAATTCGCAAGCACCTGGCTCGACGTTGCGCTCGAGATCGACAAGCTGACCGCGGATGACGCCGAATTTCCGCGCATCAACATCGACCAGACGCCTTGCCAATTGCCGCGCGCAAGCTGGGCATGACGCTGCGGCTGCTTCCGTCAGAGTATAACTGCAACATCATGCGCCGGGATGCGCCCGAAACGCTTCGACCGAGATTGGCGCACTACCACCGGTTTCAGGATCTTGCGGCCTCGCGGTACGGCAAGGCGTCTCTGGAGATCCTCAATGCGTCGGTGCCACCGTTGTTGCTGGACAGGTACCTCAAACGGTTTCGGGACGATCTGGCCCCTCTGCACACCCTGGCACGGCAGGCAATCGGGTCGGATCCTGTCGCCTAGCTCACCAGCTGTTCGACCCCATAGATCAGCCCGCAAATCGCAATCACGCCAAGTACAAGTTTGACCCGCTTTTCACCGGGCGGCTTGCGCACCCAAAGCGCCATGCGAACAAACCACGGACTCATTTGAAGCGGACCTTGCCGATGTAGGGCAGGTTTCGGTTTCTCTGGGCATAGTCGATGCCATAGCCCACGACGAACTCATCGGGGATCTCGAACCCGGTCCAGGTCGCTTTGACATCGACCTCGCGCCGCGTGGGTTTGTCGAGCAGGGCGATGGTTTCAAGCCGGCGTGGGTTGCGGTTTTGAAGGAAGCGGACGACTTGCGCCAGCGTGTGCCCGGTATCGACGATGTCTTCCACCAAAAGCACATCGCGCCCTTCAATCTTGCCGCGCAAGTCCTTGAGAATGCGCACTTCCCGTGAACTTTCCATGCCGTCGCCATAAGACGAGGCTTCGAGGAAGTCGACCTCGACATTCATGTCCAGCTCGCGCACCAGATCGGCGATGAACACGAAGGATCCGCGTAACAATCCCACCACGATCAGCTTGTCAGAGGTGGCATAAGCCGCGCGGATTTCGCGCGACAATTCCTCGATCCGGGCCGCGATAGCCTTGGCCGAGATCATCTTGTCGATCGCATAAGGTCGCGTCACTTCGCCATTCCCCCTTGATTTCCCGCGCTCACTCTACGAAATCCCCCGGGCACGACACCAGACGTAAGAGCGATGCCGACCCATTCTGAAACCAAAAAGCTGCCCTATACCGCGCAGCAGATGTACGATCTTGTCGCCGACGTGGCGCGGTATCCCGAATTCCTGCCGTGGTGTGCGGCGTCGCGCGTGCGGTCGGTCACGCCAAAGGGCGCGGCGCAGGTGATGGATGCGGATCTGGTGATCTCGTTCAAGGTGTTCCGCGAAAAGTTCGGCAGCCGGGTGACCCTGTGGCCAGAGGAAAAGCGGATCGATACCGAGTATCTTGAAGGGCCGTTCAAATACATGAAGTCGAACTGGGCCTTTGCGGATGTCGAGGGCGGGTGCGAAGTGACCTTCTTCGTGGATTTCGAATTTCGCAATGCGATCCTGCAATCCGTGATCGGTGTGGTGTTCAATGATGCCATGCGCCGGATCGTGCGGGCGTTCGAGCGGCGCGCAGCAGAGCTTTACAGCTAGATCTTCAACGCATCCCGCAACAGAGCCAAGGCATGATCGGTCGCGGCAGTGCGGACGCGCGCGCGCCCCAAAGCGCCGAAGTCGATCGTTTCGGTTCTTGTTTCGACCCCGTCTTGTGCCAGCCCGAAACAGACCCGGCCCTCTGGCTTGTGCTCAGACCCGCCCGGTCCCGCGATCCCCGTAACGGAAACGGCAAGACTTGCGCCGGACCGCGCCAGGGCGCCCTCGGCCATCTCGGAAGCGACGGGCTCGGAAACGGCGCCGTGCGCTTCCAGCGTTTCGGCGCGCACACCCAGCATTTCTTGCTTGGCCGTGTTCGAATAGGTCACAAAGCCCCGCTCCAGCACCGATGACGCCCCCGCAACATCGGTGATTGCCGCCGCGATCATGCCGCCGGTACAGCTTTCGGCGGTCGCAATCATCACGCCCGCGGACTTGGCCTCGGTGACAAGGGCGTCTGCGGCCGTCATACGCCAAGCACACCGTGTGCAAGGGCCGCGCCAAGGGCGACCGCAACGCCGGCATATATGCCGGCGAACACGTCATCGAGCATCACGCCAAGCGCATCGTGCCGCCGGTCGGCCCAGGCGGCGGGACCCAGCTTGAAGATGTCGAAGAAGCGAAAGAGAAAGAATGCCGCGACCCAGCCCGGCCAGGGAAAGACCCACGGGTCCACACCCGCCTGCGCCAGACCGATCGACAAGGGCCAAAGCGCGACCCATTGGCCGACCACCTCATCGACGACGACCTCTGACGGGTCGTCGCCGCCGGTCGCCTCCATATGGGCTGCGGTCGCCCACGTCCCGATGGCGAAGAGCGCGATGGTCGCGATGGCCAGCGCCGTGAACCCGCCCAGACCGTGCAAAACGAAGCCAAAGGGCAGGGCGGCGGCCGAGCCCCAGGTGCCCGAAGCCGGGCGCAGATAGCCGACATAGAACCATGTCGCGATAAGCCGGCTCATGCGCGCACCAGTGTCACGGTGGCCAGCGCCGCGATCCCTTCTTCCCGGCCCGTGAAGCCAAGCCGTTCGGATGTCGTCGCCTTGATTGAAATGCGTGTCGGGTCGAGCCCGGTGATCTCTGCCATTTTTGCGGTCATCCCAGGGGCATGCGGGCCGATTTTCGGAGCCTCGCAAATCAGGGTACAGTCGATATGCGTGATCATAAAACCCTGGTCTCTGGCCAATCCCACGGCGTGTTCCAGAAAGATCCGGCTTGCCGCACCCTTCCATTGTGGATCCGTGGGCGGGAAGTGCCGCCCGATATCCCCCGCCGCCAGCGCGCCATAGATCGCGTCCGTCACGGTGTGCAATCCGACATCGGCATCCGAATGCCCCTGAAGCCCGCGCCCATGCGGAATGTCGATCCCGCATAGCGTGACATGGTCGCCGGGACCAAAGCGGTGAACGTCGAACCCGTTGCCGGTGCGGATATCGGGGATGCTTGTCGTCATGCGGTCTTTCAGAATGCGTTCGGCGCGGGTGAAATCCCGTGCGGTGGTGATCTTGATATTGTCCTCATGCCCCGGCCCGATGCGCACGTCGATTCCGGCGGCGCGGGCAACCTCGACATCATCGGCCGCGTCGCCCGCATAGGCACGATGCGCGGCAAGGATTTCGGGAAAGCGGAAGGCTTGCGGGGTTTGCGCGCGATAAAGGCCGGTTCGGTCCTGCGTGCCGATGACCATGTGGAAGGCGGGCTTCTCCTCGCCACCCTTCCAAAGCGCATCCGTCACCGGCAGCCCGGGGGCAACGGCCACGTATTTCTCAAGCATCCGGGTCATGTCGGTGATCGTGATGTCAGGCACACAGGCGCGGGCGGCATCATGGATCAGAACCAACTGGGTGTCGGTGTCGGCAAGCGTCTCCAGCCCCGCACGGACAGAGGCCGCCCGCGTGGCGCCACCAGTTACAACGCTGAGCCCTTCGCGGGGGGCAAGCCGGTCAAGATCGTCGGCATGCAGCACGACGACGATCTGGCCGACATGGGGCGACGCCTCGAAGGCGGCAATCGTCCAGTCGATCACACGCCGTCCCGCCAGCGTGCGCCACTGTTTCGGCAACCCCTCTCCGGCGCGCGTGCCACGCCCCGCCGCGACGATGATCGCGGCCGTACGGGCGGGGTCGCTGATGAGGGGGTCGACAGGTATCGTGCAGGCCTTTCGTTCTTTGGCTCTGTCTATGGTCTGATTTGTCCGGTGACAATCTCCACCAGTAATCGGGCGTCAGCGCCTAAATTTTAGGCAACACGTGTCATAGCCCGTGACAGGGCCCGCCGCTGGTTTGCCTTTTGGCAAGCAGGGATATACCTCGAGGGCGCATGCACAAGGATTGGGCATTTGTTTAACGATAAGGCATTTTTTCCGACGGAGCTGCCGGTTTTGCTCGCGCCGATGGCCGGGATCACCGATTTGCCGTTCCGTCGGCTGGTGTCGCGCTTTGGCGCGGGCCTTGTCGTGAGCGAGATGGTGGCCAGTCAGGAAATGGTGCAGGCCAAGCCGGGGGTGCGCGAGCGGGCGGAGCTTGGGTTCGGGTCCGCCAACACCGCTGTTCAGCTTGCCGGGCGCGATCCTTACTGGATGGCCGAAGCGGCGCGCATGGTCGAAGGCAATGGTGCGCGGATCATCGACATCAACATGGGCTGTCCGGCCAAAAAGGTCGTGGGCGGCCTGTCAGGCTCGGCCTTGTTGCGCGACCTCGACCATGCGCTTCGGCTGATCGAGGCGGTGGTGCAGGCGGTGCGGGTTCCGGTCACGCTGAAGACGCGCCTTGGCTGGGATGATCAGATCATCACGGCGCCGGAACTGGCCCGTCGGGCCGAGGCGGCGGGCATTCAGATGATTGCGATCCATGGGCGCACGCGCTGTCAGTTCTATAAGGGCCGGGCCGATTGGCAGGCCATTCGGGCCGTGAAACGGTCCGTGGACATTCCCGTGATCGCCAATGGCGATATCGTCGATCTTGCGACCGCGCGTGCAGCACTTGAGGCATCTCACGCAGATGGCGTGATGGTGGGACGCGGCATTCAGGGGCGGCCTTGGCTGTTGGCGGCGATCGGGGCCGGTCTATCGGGAGGTGCCGCGCCCGTGGTGCCGAGAGGCGTCGATTTTGCGGACATGGTCGCCGAGCATTACGAAGACACGCTGGCGTTTTACGGCGCGGCCCTAGGCGGTCGCGTCATTCGCAAACACCTTGGCTGGTACATGGATCAGGCGGAAACGCCGCCCGGCCTGCGGCGCGAGGTTCTCACCGCCGCTGACCCCGCCCGGGTTCTGTCGCTTCTGCGTCCCGCGCTGTCCCGACAGGCGGTGGCCGCATGAAACCCGCATCTTTCGGAGAAGCCATCTGGGCCTCGCTGCCCGTGCCGGCCTTCCTGCTCGACCCCGGGGACGTGATATCCGAGGTGAACCCGGCCGCCGAGCTATTCCTCAACACCTCCGTGCGGTCCCTGCGCGGGGCACCCGTCTTCGACAAGCTGATGATCGACGCCCCGCTTGACGACGCGTTCCGCCGGGTCCGCGGCGATCAGTCGTCGCTTTCGATCAACAACGTCGATGTCGGGTCGGGCAATGCGCGCCCGGTCAGCTGCAATGTGCAGATCGCCCCGATGCTGGCGATGCCGGGCTTTGTCCTTATCCTGATGGAACCGCGTCAACTGGCCGACCGTTTGGGCCGGGCGCATTCGGTCAAGACCGCCGCAAAGTCCGCCATCGGCATGTCCGAGATGCTGGCGCATGAGATCAAGAACCCCCTGGCGGGTATCACCGGCGCGGCACAGCTCTTGTCGATGAACCTGAGCGGCGATGACCAGGAAATGACTGATCTCATCGTGGCCGAGGCGCGGCGCATTCTGGCACTGCTCGAACAGGTCGAACAGTTCGGCAACCTGCGCCCGCCGGAACGCCAGGCCATCAACGTGCATGACCTGCTTGAGCGTGCACGCAAGACCGCCGCCGTCGGTTTTGCCGCGCATATGACCATTCAGGAAGCCTATGATCCGTCGCTTCCGCCGACTTACGTCGATGGCGACCAGATGCTTCAGGTGTTTCAGAACCTGCTCAAGAACGCGGCAGAGGCGTCAGGCGGTGAAAACGGGTCGATCCGCATTCGCACCTTTTATGACATGTCGCTGCGCCTGCGCCGCAAGGACGGCACCGCGACACTGCCCCTTCAGGTCGAGATCATCGATGACGGCCCGGGCCTGCCGCCCGAGATCGCGGGCGAGGTGTTCGAACCCTTCGTATCGGGCCGCGAAAACGGCACCGGGCTTGGCCTGGCGCTCGTCTCGAAGATCATTTCGGATCATGACGGCTGGATTTCCGTCGACAGCGTGCCGGGGCGGACGATTTTTCGCATATCCCTACCTGTCGCGCCAAAAGAGAGTGGAGACTGACCATGGATGGAACCGTCCTTGTTGCCGATGATGACCGGACCATTCGCACCGTTCTGACACAGGCGCTGACGCGGGCGGGCTGCAAGGTGCATGCCACGTCAAGCATCGTGACACTGATGCGCTGGGTCGAAGAGGGCAAAGGCGATCTGGTCATTTCGGACGTGGTCATGCCCGATGGCAATGGCCTTGATCAGCTTCCCAAGATCGCGGAAGAGCGTCCGGGGCTGCCGGTGATCGTGATCTCGGCGCAAAACACGATCATGACGGCCATTCAGGCCGCCGAGGCGGATGCGTTCGATTACCTGCCCAAACCCTTCGACCTGCCGGATCTGATGAAACGCGCGGCCCGCGCGCTTGAGGTCAAGCGGCGGCTGAACACGACGCAACCCAAGGCATCCACCGGTGCACCGCCCGACGACCTTCCGCTGGTCGGCCGAACGCCCACGATGCAGGCGCTTTACCGGTTGGTCGCGCGGGTGATGAACACCGATCTGGCGGTGCTGATCACCGGCGAAAGCGGCACGGGGAAATCGCTGATCGCGCGCGCCATTCATGATTTATCGGACCGGCGCACCCTGCCATTCGTCGTGGTGGGCGCGGCCGATCTGGCCACGATGGAAGGGCCCGCGACGATCCTCAGCCGGGCCAAGGGTGGATCGATCCTGTTCGATGAGGTGGGGGATCTGGACGATGACGCGCAGGCGCGCATCGTGCGGATGCTCGACAGCCTTACCGACAACGCGCCGCGGATCATGGCGACCAGTCAGGCGGACCTGTCGGTCAAGATGGAAGACGGGCGGTTTCGGCAAGACCTGTTCTACCGGCTGGGCGGCGTGTCCATCGCGGTGCCGTCGCTGCGCGAGCGTGTCGACGACATCCCGCTTCTGGCCGAGCATTTTCTGGCCCGGGCGGAACGCGACGGTCTTCCCAAGCGGTCGTTCGATGACGGCGCCATCGATCTCGTGCGCGCCTATAGCTGGCCGGGCAATGTGCGGCAGCTTGAAAACACGATCCGGCGGTTGGTGGTGACCGGGGCAGAGGAAGAGATCACGCGCGGAGAGGTCGAGTTCGTACTTGGCAACCAACCGGCGATGGAACCGCTGAAGGGCGGCGGCGATGGCGAAAAGCTCGCCGTGTCGGTCGGCAAGCACCTGCGCCGGTACTTCGATCTGCATGGCGGGGTGCTGCCGCCGCCGGGGCTTTATCAGCGAATCCTGCGCGAGGTTGAGACCCCGTTGATCGAGATCGCGCTTGATGCGACGGGCGGAAATCAGGCGAAATGCGCCGATTTGCTCGGGATCAACCGAAATACCCTGCGCAAGAAGATCACCGACCTCGATATTCGCGTGACACGCCGCCGCAAGTTGATGTAAAACCGCAACAGGAGAGTTGCCGATCCGCCGATGGCGGAAAACGGTAGCCAGATTTGGCGGTAGCCGCCTCGTGCGGCACATCAGGTGGGGTAGCCCAGTGGCCGGTGCTGCGCGCAAGGCAACATTCGAACGCTTCCTGCGTCTGCGCAAAATGCGCCGGTTCCAGAATGTCGCCACGCTTGGGCTGGTGATCCTCGGGCCTATTCTGGCCCTCGCAACCTTCCTTGTTCTCGGACCGCTCGATCAGGGCGCGTCGGCGCTGTCGCTGCGCCTCGTTCTGTTGGCCGACCTTGTCTATGTGCTGGTCGTCGCCACGCTTGTCTTTGGCACAATCGCTCGGATGATCGCCGCCCGCCGGGCCCGGTCCGCCGGATCGCGGCTGCACCTGCGTCTTACCGGGGTTTTCGCGCTGATCGCGCTGATCCCGACCGTGACGGTTGCTGTCTTTGCCGGTCTGACCGTCAATGTCGGGCTTGAGGGTTGGTTTTCCGACCGGGTGCGGCAGGTTGTGGGCGCCTCGATCGCGGCGGCAGAGGCCTATCAGGACACACAGCGGCGCGATTTGATCGCCGATACCGAAGCGCTTGCCGGTTTTCTCGAAGCGGCCCGCGAGGCAGATTTCTTTGTCACCGATGGCGAATTGCGCCAGTTGCTGACCCAAGGACAGGGGCTGGTGCAACGCGGCCTGCGCGAAGCCTATGTCATCGACGGATCCGGAGAGATCCGGGCGCGCGGCGAACGGTCGTATCTGTTTGATTTCGAAAAGCCGTCCGAGGACCTGATCATCGAGGCCCAGAACGGCGAAACCATGCTGATCGAGGATCTGTCGCATAACGAATACCGGGCGATCACCGCGCTGGATCGGTATTCCGACCGATACCTATATGTCAGCCGCGAGGTCGACGGGGATATCCTTGCGCTTCTCGACGATGCCGAGGAAACCGCCCGTCTTTACAATCAGTTGGAAAGCGAACGCGGCCGGCTGGTGTTCGAGTTCGGGCTTCTCTACCTCGGGTTCGCCGTGATCCTGATCCTTGCGTCGATCTGGCTGGGCATGTGGTTTGCCGAACGTCTGTCGCGGCCCGTGGGCCGGCTTGCGGGTGCGGCACAGCGCGTCGGGGCCGGGGATCTCGACATTCAGGTCATCGAAGAAACCGGCGACGACGAGATTGCCATGCTCGGGCGCATCTTCAACCAGATGACGCGACAGCTGAAGGGCCAGCGCGACACACTTCTCGATACCAACAGCAAGATCGACCGGCGTCGGCGACTTTTCGATTCTGTGCTTTCATCGGTGACTGCGGGGGTGATCGGGCTGGATGACAAGGGCCTGCTGACGTTCGCAAACCGGTCGGCCGAACGTCTTTTGCAGGTCGATGTCGAAGATGGCAGCCCTGTCGCGCTGACGGTTGCCGTGCCGGAGTTCGGCGCTCTCTTCGAAAGGCTTCAGTCGGTTCGGGGCGAGGTGGCGCAGGAGGAAATCAGGCTGATCCGAAGCGGGCGCGTGGAAAACCTGCTTGTGCGCATCGCCACCCGGCGCGGCGACGATGGCGGGCTTGAAGGTTACGTTATCGCCTTTGACGATGTGACAGACCTCGTGTCGGCCCAGCGGATGGCGGCCTGGGGCGACGTGGCCCGCCGCATCGCGCATGAGATCAAGAACCCGCTGACCCCGATCCAGCTGTCCGCCGAACGCATCCGCCGCAAGTTCGGCCCGATGGCGGGGGACGAGGCGCAGGCCCTTGAGCAATACACGGATGTGATCATCCGCCAGACCGGCGACCTTCGCCGGATCGTCGATGAGTTTTCGAAGTTCGCCCGCATGCCCGAGCCCGAACGCCGGGTCGTCGACCTTGTGGCACTGGTGCGCGATGCGACGGTTCTTCAGGACACGGCTTATGACGACATCTTGGTAACGGCTGACCTGCCTGACGACCCCGTCAGCGCCGAAGTCGACGGCACCATGATCGGTCAGGCGCTGACGAACCTGATCAAGAACGGTTGTGAAGCTATTGAAACATTGCGAGAAAACGGTGCGCCCGTGGGTCACATCGCCCGGGTTGCTGTGTCGCTTGAGATCGACGAATCCGATGTCACGATCCGGATCGCCGACAATGGCGTCGGCCTTCCCGAGGACCGCGCCAAGCTTTTTGAGCCATACGTAACGACCCGCGAGAAGGGCACCGGCCTTGGCCTGCCCATCGTCAAGAAAATTATAGAAGAGCATGGTGGCACGCTGCGGCTGACCGATGGCGAGCCGCTGGACGAGAGTGGCCAGCGCGGTGCGCTGGCAGAGGTCCGGCTGCCACTGACCAACGAAGAGGAGCAAGGGCAATGACAAACCCCAGACAGGCAAGAGGGTATAATCATGACTGATATTCTTATTGTGGACGACGAGCGTGATATTCGCGAACTGATCGGAGACATTCTGCGCGACGAGGGCTATACCGCCCGCCTTGCGGCGAACTCCGAACAGTGCATGAACGAGATCAATTCCGATCCGCCCGGGCTGATCATCCTGGACATCTGGCTCAAGGACAGCCGTATGGACGGGATCGATATTCTGAAGGCCGTAAAGCGCGACAATCCCGACATTCCGGTGGTGATTATATCCGGACATGGAAACATTGAGATTGCCGTCGCCGCGATCAAGCAGGGCGCCTACGACTTTATCGAGAAGCCCTTCAACATCGACCAGTTGATGGTGGTGATCGGCCGTGCCATGGAAACCTCGCGTCTCCGGCGTGAAAACATGTCGCTGCGCCGGCAGGATTCGCGCGCCGCCGAAATGGTCGGTAGCAGTGCGGCGTTCAAGGCGCTGAAGTCGCAGCTGGATAAGGTCACGGCGTCGAACGGGCGGGTCATGCTGACCGGCCCGGCTGGTGTGGGCAAGGAAACCGCCGCGCGCTATGTGCACGCCCATTCGCCACGTTCGGGCGCGCCGTTTGTGACGGTCAGTTCCGCCTCGATCGAACCCGAGCGGATGGAAGAGGTCTTGTTCGGCCGAGAATCCGCCGAACGCGGGATCGAACCGGGCCTTCTGGAACAGGCGCATGGCGGTTTCATCTATTTCGACGAAGTCGCGGACATGCCGATCGGTACCCAGTCGAAGATCCTGCGCGTGTTGACCGACCAGCAGTTCACCCGCGTCGGCGGCACCTCAACCGTTCGTGTCGATATTCGGGTAATGTCAAGTTCCAACAGGGACTTGCAGGCCGAAGTTGACAGCGGCCGCTTCCGACAAGAGCTGTATCACCGTCTCAATGTCGTGCCGATTTCAGTGCCGTCACTGGAAGAACGCCGCGAGGATATTCCAGAGCTTGCGACCTTCTTTGTCGATGTTCTGAACCGGGAACAGGGGCTGAGCCAGCGCGAGTTGAGCGAAGAGGCGGCCGCACTGCTTCAGACGATGCCATGGCCCGGAAACGTCCGCCAGTTGCGCAACGTGATCGAGCGAGTGCTGATCCTTGGCCCCGATAAGGGAGAGATCACGGCAGAAGAACTCCCGCAGCCAGAGCCACGGGTCGTGGAGGACAGCCGGGTGGTCCTGTCCGCCGGGCTTGCCACGCTGCCCCTGCGCGAGGCCCGCGAGCTTTTCGAGCGGGAGTACCTGCTGATCCAGATCAACCGCTTTGGCGGCAATATCAGCCGCACGGCGACCTTTGTCGGCATGGAGCGTTCGGCCCTGCATCGCAAGTTGAAAAGCCTGAATGTCGTGACCTCGACCAAGGCCGGCGCGCGCGTGGCTCATGTCGATGGGGAAGACGCCTGATTGACGCCCCGGCGGGCATCTGCCATGCCTCTGGCCAACGAGCATTCAGGGTGAACCCATGAAGGTGATCATCTGCGGCGCGGGTCAGGTGGGGTGGCAGATCGCCCGGCATCTTTCCGGTGAAAACAACGACGTTACCGTCGTTGACAACAATCCCGATCTTGTGCGCCGGGCCACCGATACGCTGGACGTTCAGGGGATCGCGGGGCACGCGAGCTATCCCGACATTCTCGAACGGGCGGGCGCGCGCGATGCCGATATGATGATCGCCGCCACCCATTCGGACGAGGTGAATATGGTCACCTGTCAGGTGGCGCATTCCGTCTTCGGCGTGCCGCGCAAGATCGCTCGCTTGCGGTCGCAATCCTATCTCACGGCGATCTATTCCGACCTTTACCGCCGCGATCACATGCCCATCGATGTGGTGATTTCGCCTGAACGCGAGGTCGCCGAAGCGGCCTTGCGGCGTCTGGCGGCACCGGCGGCCTTCGACACGCAAAGCTTTCTTGACGGGCATGTGCAGCTTCTGGGCCTTCAGCTTGACGACGATTGCCCGGTTCTCGACACGCCACTGCGCCAGCTGACCGACCTTTTTTCGACGCTTCGGGCCATTGTCGTGGGCGTGCGCCGGGGCGAGCGACTTTTTGCGCCGGAGCCGAAAGACCAGCTTTTCGCGCAAGACCAGATCTATGTCTTCGTGCATACCGAGGATGTGAACCGCACGGTCGAGATCTTCGGCAAGACGGTTCAGAAACAAGACCGCGTTGTGATCATCGGCGGCGGCAATGTCGGGTTGGCGGTTGCGCGCGCGCTTGAGGCGCGGCCCGAGCGCATTCGCGCCAAGGTGATCGAACGAAACCGGGCCTGCGCCGAAATGGCCGCCGATGCGCTTGAGCGGACGATTGTTCTGCACGGGGACGGTCTGTCGATCGAGCTTTTGAACGAGGCCGGGGTGGATCGCGCCCATGCCGTTCTGGCGGTTACCGATGACGACAAGACGAACCTTCTGGCGGCGGTGCGTGCCAAATCGGCGGGCTGTCCCTTCACGATATGTCTGATCAACGATCCGACGCTGATCCCGCTGATGGGCCCGCTGAAGATCGACGCCTATATCAACCCGCGCGCCACCACCGTATCCTCGATCCTGCGCCATATCCGGCATGGCCGGGTGCGCGGTGTTTATTCCATCGGTGACGCCGAGGCCGAGGTGATCGAAGCCCAGGTTCTGTCGACCTCACCCATTGCCGGGCGGATGGTGCGCGACATCGACTTTCCCGAGGGCGTGCTTGTCGGGGCCGTGATGAAGGGGGGCGAGGTCATTCGCCCGGTGGGCGGCACACGGATCGACGAAGGCGACATCATCACGCTTTTCGCCATGGCGGCGGACGTGCCAGAGGTCGAGCGCCTGTTTCAGGTGTCGATCGACTATTTCTGATGATCGACCGGCTTCTTGCCCTGCCGCTGATCGTTCTGGTGATGGGGATCGGGGCGGCGTCGATGATGCTTCCGGCGGTTCATGCGGTGGTGATCGACGACCATCACGTTGCGCGGGCGTTCTTCTATTTCTCGATCCTGTTCCTGATCCTCTTTGTCCTGATCGCCATCGCGACCTCGGGCTACCGCATCCGGCGGCAGGGGCGCAGCCACCTGATCGCGCTTCTGGCAACCTTCACGGTGTTGCCGCTGATGCTTGCCGTGCCGTTTTACGAGGCGGTGCGCAACACGACCTATCTCAACGCCTATGTCGAATTGGTCTCAAGCC
>JABDPT010000121.1 GCA_013042605.1 Paracoccaceae bacterium | reverse complement strand
TCACCGGCACGGCCATTCCCATCGACGGCGGCTGGACCGCCCAGTGACGGCACGGCAGCGGGCCACAAGCCCCGTTGCCCTTCCCAACCGCCAGGCATAGTGTGCGGCCGGCTAACCCTTGGGATTCTAACGGCATGACATATTGTGTGGGGCTTCTTCTCGATGCGGGGATGGTGCTCTTGTCGGACACGCGCACCAATGCCGGGCTCGACAACATCGCGACCTATCGCAAGACGTTCATCTTTCAGGAACCCGGCGAACGCGTCGTCGCCATTCTCACCGCCGGCAGCCTGAGCGTCACCCAGACCACGATCGCACGGCTGGAAGAGGCAATCACGGATCTGGACGCGGACCCCGAGCATTCCATCCTGATGGCGCCGACGATGCTTCAGGTCGCCCAGATCGTCGGCCGGACGCTAAGCGATGTGTCGTCGGAAATTCAGTCGCGCATGGATCGCGCCGCGCAGACCGCCACGGCCTCGATGATCGTGGCCGGGCAGCGCAAGGGCGGCGGCATGCGCCTTTTTCTGGTCTATCCCGAAGGCAACTTCATCGAAGCCACGCCGGACACACCCTATTTGCAGATCGGTGAGCATAAATACGGCAAGCCGATCCTCGACCGGGTGGTCGAAAGCTCGACCTCGCTGGCCGACGCCCGCAAGGCGGTGCTCTTGTCGATGGATTCGACCCTGCGCTCGAACCTGAGCGTGGGCATGCCGCTTGATCTGACGGTGATCGAACGCGACGCGCTGCGGGTCACCGAAGAAAAGCGGATCGAAGCCGACGATACGTGGTTTCAGGAGATGAGCCGCGCGTGGTCCGCCGCCTTGCGGAACGCCTATACCGATATCAAGGCCTGAGCCTACGATGGCGGGCCTGAAGATCGAGACGCTGGCCGATGCCGGTCCGGTCTATGGCCCCGAAACCGGCGACGTATTGCCGGGCATCGTCATCCTGCACGGGTCCGAAGGGCCGATGGCGGGCTGGTCGCACCGGTTCGCGGCGATCCTTGCCGCACAGGGCTGTTTTGCGATGCCCTATGCCTATGGCGAGGGCGATTTCTGGGCCGCCGGGGCCATTCTTGATGTGCCCCTGGCGCCGGTTCTCGATGCTGTCGACGCGCTTGCCGCCCACCCGCGATGCGCCGGGGCGGGGCTGTTCGGTTGGTCGCGCGGGGCCGAGATGGCGCTTTTGCTGGCCTCGCTTGAGGGCAAGACCGACCGTCTGCCCTGCGTCGCCGCCCATGCCCCGTCCGATACGGTGAATATGGCCTTCCTGCCGGGTCAGGCCCGCAGCCAAAGCCCCGACGCCCCGCGTGCCTGGGTCTGGCCGGAGGACGCGACACGCACCACGCCCGGCGCGCGGATCGAGATCGAGCGCTATCCCGGCCCGGTCTTTCTGTCGGTGGGCACCGCCGATGAAATCTGGGATCACCGGATGACCCTGCGCCTTGCCGAACGTCTTGAGGCCGCGGGCCGCCCCGCCGACCTGTTCGTGGCCGAAGGGCAGGGCCACGCCTTCACCTTCGACCGCGAGCCCGAGCTCTGGCAGCGGCTGCTCGCCTTCTTCCATCACCATCTGGAGACTGGCCCATGACCGGACATGTCACCGGGTTCGGCGGCGTGTTCTTCCGCGCCCGCGACCCCAAGGCGCTCGATGCCTGGTACCGCACGCATCTGGGCGTGCCGATGGTCGATTTCTGGCCGCAGGCCAAGGGCAATGCCGTGCTGGCCGCCTTCGATCACGACACGGTATATTGGCCCGCCGACAAGCAATGGATGATGAATTTCCGGGTGACCGATCTCGATGGGCTGATCGAAAAGCTTACCCAAGCGGGCATCGCCGTCGAACGCCGCGCCGATTGGGATATCCCCGATATCGGACGCTTTGCCCGGATCGTCGACCCGGAAGGCACGCAGATCGAGCTGTGGGAACCGCAGGGCAGTGGGGCCGCCGAATGATCGCGCTCGATCATTTGGCCGTCGCGGGCGACACGCTGGACGCGTCGGTGGCGCATGTCGAAGAGACGCTGGGCGTCAAGATGGGCGCGCGGGGCCAGCACGCGCGGATGGGCACGCATAACCGCCTGCTGGGACTGGGCGCGGGGCTCTATCTCGAAGCGATTGCCGTGGATCCGGAGGCGCCAAGGCCGCCCCATCCGCGCTGGTTCGACCTCGATCACCGACGCGGGCCGGCGGGGCTGGCCAACTGGATCCTGCGCACCGACGATCTGGCCGGGGCCCTGGCGTCGGTGCGGCTTGACCTTGGCCGCCCGCTGGATTTCGTGCGCGGCGACTATCGCTGGCAGATGGCGGTGCCCGAAGACGGGAAACTTCCCTTCGACGGGGCCGCCCCGGCGCTGATCGAATGGGGCGGGGACATGCACCCCGCCGCCGCACTGGACGATAGCGGCTGCCGCCTTGTCCGCGTTGAGATCGCGCATCCGAAGGCGGGCGAGTTGCTGCGCGCGATGCCCGCACTTCTGACCCTGAAAACCGTCCTGATCGGCCCCGGTCCGGTCAAGGAAATGCGCGCCGATTTCCTCACCCCGCACGGGCTGCGGCATCTCAGATGACGGTGCGCCACGCCACGCAAGACGACTACCCGGCCATTCTCGAGCTGTGGAAAATCGCGATCAACGACACGCTGATCACGTTCAACGTGACGTCGAAAACCCTGCCGGAACTGACTGACATGCTTGATACCCGCCACGCGGCGGGCCGCGCCACCTTCGTGGCGGAGAAAGACGGGCGCTTGGTCGGCTTTGCCAGCTATGACCAGTTTCGCCCCGGCCCGGGCTATGCGCCCACCGTCGAGCATTCGATCATGCTGGCCGAAGGCGCGCGGGGTCACGGGCTGGGCCGCGCGCTGATGAATGTGCTTGAAGATCACGCTAGAAACGCTGGACATCATTCGATTATCGCGGGCGTGAGTGGCGCCAATCCCGACGGTATCGCCTTTCATGCAGCCCTGGGCTATGCCCGTACCGCGATGCTGTCGCAGGTCGGGTTCAAATGGGACCAATGGCTTGATCTGCACCTGATGCAGAAATTCCTGTCGCCCGACACGCCGGGTCGTTAGTCTCTTCGCGATGTCGATCTGGACCCGCATAGCCGACGCCCTGTCTGCACTGACCTCGGGCGAGGGGCTGGGTGCTGTTTTCGACCGCCTGCGCACCCCGCCCGAACGCAGCGTGGCCTTCGCCATCGCCGTGATCGCGCTGGGCGCGAAGATGGCCAAGGCCGACGGGCTTGTGACCCGTGACGAGGTGACGGCCTTCCGCGAGGTGTTTTCGATCCCGCTGGCCGAGGAAGCCAACGCCGCCCGCGTCTTCAACCTCGCGCGGCAGGATGTGGCGGGGTTCGAAGACTATGCCGCCCGCATCCGCGCGATGTTCGACCGTGACCGCGAGACCCTGACCGACCTGCTTGAGGGGCTTTTTCACATTGCCATGGCCGATGGTCAGTATCATCCCTCCGAGGATGATTTTCTGGCCCGGGTGGCGGCCATTTTCGACGTGCCGGAACGCGAATTCCGTTCCCTGCGCGCCCGTTTCGTGCCCGATGCCGTCCCGGACCCCTGGCAGGTGCTGGGCATCGCCCCGGGCACGCCGCTGGACGAGGTGCGCATGGCCTGGCGCCAGCTTGTCCGCGAAAGCCACCCCGACCGCATGATCGCGCGCGGTGTGCCGGAAGAAGCGGTGAAGATGGCCGAAAAGCGCCTGATCGCCATCAACCGCGCCTGGGAAGAGATCAGCGAAGGCCGGGCGGCCTGAGGACGGCATGCGGATCGCCACCTATAACGTCGAATGGTTTTCGAACCTCTTTGACGAAGACGGCACGCCGCTGGCCGATGACGCGTGGTCCGGCCGGCATGATGTGAAGCGGCACGAACAGCTGACCGCGCTGGCCATTGTCTTTACCGCGCTCGATGCCGATGCGGTGATGATCATCGAAGCCCCCGACAGCCACCGCCGCCGCGATGGCGTTGCCGCACTTGAGGCCTTCGCGGCCGAGTTCGGCCTGCGGACGCGCACCGCGCTGATGGGCTTCGTCAACGACACCCAGCAAGAGATCGCCTTGCTTTACGATCCCGACGTGCTGACGGCGGAACATGATCCCAAGGGCGATATCACCGGGAAAAGGGGGTCGGGGGACGCGCCGCGCTTTGACGGGGTGTTCGAGATCGATCTTGATATCGACACCCAACTTGATCGCGTGCGCTGGTCGAAACCGCCGCTGGAACTGGCGCTTGAGACCGCGACCGGCACCCGTTTTCGCATGATCGGCGTGCACGCCAAGTCCAAGGCCCCGCATGGCGCGAGGGGCAAGGCGGCGATCATGCGCGCGGCCATCGCCAATCGCCGCAAGCAGCTTGCGCAATGTATCTGGCTGCGCCAGCGCATCGACCACCACCTTGCCGAAGGCGATCCGCTGATCGTGCTGGGCGATTTCAATGACGGTCCGGGGCTTGATGAATACGAAAAGCTCTTTGGCCGCTCCGGGGTTGAGATCGTCGCGGGCCTGAACGGCGAGATCCCGATGTACGACCCCCATGCGGCGGCCGCGACCAGCCGCCATATCGGCGCGCTGAACGCCACCGCGCGGTTCTGGATGGCGGATGAAGAGCGGTGGATGCAGGTCCTGCTCGATTACATCATGGTCTCGCCCGATCTGCGCGAAAAAGGGCCGCGGTGGCGGATCTGGCATCCCTTCGATGATCCGGGCTGTTACCGCGTTCCCGAACTGCGCGAGGCCTTGCTGACGGCGTCGGATCACTTCCCTGTGACGCTCGATATTGCGCTTTAGGGTTATTTTTCAGGGCTGTTTGGCCTATATTACCCCAATGAGACTTTTTGCCATCCTGATCGTGAGTTTTGCGCTGACCCAACCCGCCACGGCGCAGGATGACGTGCCCCCACGCGGCGAGATGGAGCAGGGGCTCGATCTTCTGGGCGAGGGGACGCGGCTTTTGCTGCGCGGGCTGATGGACGAGCTTGAGCCGGCCCTGCGGGGCTTGCGCGAAGGGCTTGAAGACCTCGACGCCTATCACCCGCCCGAAATGCTGCCCAATGGCGACATCATTATCCGCCGCAAACGCGCGCCCGGGCCGCCGGCGGAAGGCGAGGTCGATATCTGAAGAGCCTATCAACGCTCTTCCCAAATCTCTTCGAAGAGATTTGCTGTCGAAAGCCGGATCATGCACACAACCTTCCAGATCGAGACACGGGGGCCGGGGCTCTACGAGTTCACCCAGAAGGCACGGGATTGGGTGACCGGCGATGGCCTTTTGACCCTGTTTGTCCGCCACACCTCCTGTTCGCTGCTGATCCAGGAAAACGCCGACCCGGATGTGCAGCGCGATCTGGCCGCGTTCTTCCATCGCCTCGTGCCGCCCGCGACGGATCCCGCAATGTCGTACCTGACCCATGTCGCCGAAGGCCCCGACGACATGCCCGCGCATCTCAAGGCCGCGGTTCTGCCGGTCAGCCTGCAAATCCCGGTTCAGCATGGGCGCCTGCGTCTGGGCACGTGGCAGGGCCTATATCTTTTCGAGCATCGCACCCGCCTGCATCGCCGAGACATCGCGGCGCATCTGGCCCTTGATTAGCGTCGCGCCGCCTCAAGTCTGGTAGCAAAGCCACACGCAATATCTAGGGGCCGAATTGCCCCCTACCCAATCTCTGGCGTCGTCCCTATAGTGCCTGTGGAACACGGGGGTTTCGCCCCCAAGAGGCGAAGATTGGGGACGTATCATGCGCTGTCCGTTTTGCGGAAACATCGACACGCAGGTCAAGGATTCGCGGCCCGCAGAGGATCATGTCGCGATCCGGCGGCGTCGTTTCTGCCCGGCTTGTGGCGGACGGTTCACCACGTATGAGCGCGTGCAGCTGCGCGACCTCGTGGTGGTCAAGACCAACGGCAAACGCGAAGACTTCGACCGCGACAAACTTGAGCGGTCGATCCGCATCGCCATGCAGAAGCGCCCGATCGAGCCCGAGCGGATCGATCAGATGATCTCGGGCATCGTGCGGCGGCTGGAGTCGATGGGCGAAACGGACATTCCGTCAAAGACCATCGGTGAGATCGTGATGGAAAGCCTGGCGCGGATCGACACCGTTGGCTATGTGCGATTTGCCAGCGTTTACAAGAACTTCCAGGCCGCAGATGATTTCGAAGACTTCGTCAGCGAGCTGCGCCCGCCCGAGCCCGATAAAGAGTGACGCCCAAGGCCGACGCCCGCTGGATGGCCCTTGCGCTGTCGCTGGGCGTGCGCGGTCAGGGGCGGGTCTGGCCGAACCCGGCCGTCGGCTGTGTGCTGGTCAGAGCCGATCGCGTCGTCGGGCGTGGTGTCACCGCACCGGGCGGTCGCCCCCATGCCGAAACCATCGCGCTTGCGCAGGCCGGAACCGCGGCGCGCGGGGCCACGGCCTATGTCACGCTTGAACCCTGCGCCCATCACGGACAGACGCCACCTTGCGCCGAGGCGCTGATCGCGGCGGGCGTCGTGCGCGTCGTCACCCCGATGACGGACCCCGACAGCCGTGTCGCCGGGCAAGGCCACGAAATGCTGCAAGAGGCGGGCGTGACCGTGCATACCGGGGTGCTTGCGGAAGCGGCGGAAGAGACGCATCGCGGGTTCCTTTTGCGCCAGCGTCAGGGGCGGCCGCTTTTGACCCTCAAGCTCGCGACCAGTTTCGATGGCCGCATCGCCACCGCAACCGGCGAAAGCCAGTGGATCACCGGGCCTGCCGCGCGGCGGCGGGTGCATGGGCTGCGCATGGCGCATGATGCCGTACTCGTGGGCGGCGGCACCGCGCGCGCCGATGACCCGATGCTGACCGTTCGCGGGCTGGGGGCGGCGCATCAACCGGTGCGTGTCGTCGCCTCGCGTCACGCGGGGGTGTTACCCGATGGAAACCTTGCGCAATCGGCCGGTGAGGTTCCGCTTTGGCTTGTCCATGGCGACAAGCCGGGCGATGTGCCGGATGAGACGGCCAGGCGCTGGGGCGATCTTGGCGCGCGCCTGATCCCGTGCCCCGTCGGGCCGGGGGGGCAGCTTGACGCCACCGGCCTTCTTGGCGCCCTTGGCGCGGCCGGGCTGACCCGCGTGTTCTGTGAAGGCGGCGGCGCGCTGGCCGCGTCCTTGCTTCAGGCGGATCTGGTGGACGAGGTTGTCGGCTTCACGGCCGGTGTGATGCTGGGGGCCGAGGGGCGTCCCGCGCTGGGCGCGCTTGGTCTGGCGCGGCTGGATGAAGCGCCGCGTTTCGAGGCCGCAGGCGTCGAACAGATCGGGCCGGACATCATGCATCGCTGGCGCCGGATCCGCTAACGCGGCCGGATCGTCGCCCAAAGCCCCTGTAGTTTGGACAAGACCCGCCCGGTTCCGCGCGGTGCCGGCATCTGACCCATGACCATACGATCGACCACCACTTCGGGCGGGCAGGGCAGGCCGGTCACCGGATCGCGATAGCGCGGGTAGCCGATCAGCGCGGCATGGGCGAGCCCTGCCATCGTCGGTGTCACCGTGCGCCGCGCGGGCGTCGGCCCCAGATCGCGGGTCAGGCCCCAGCCCGCGTAAAACGGCGTCCCGGTGCAGACCACCGGCACCCCGCGCAAGAGCGCCTCGAACCCGGTGAGCGAGGTGATCGTCCACACCTCGTCGATCTGTTCGAGAAGCGCGTTCGTGTCGGCATGCCGCGCGATGAAATTGGCCTGCGACATCACCACATCTTCATCGACCCGTCCGGCACGAAGCCCGGCTTCCACATCCGGATGCGGTTTGTAGATGATGACGGCATGGGGGTTCTGGGCCCGCGTAAAGGCCAGCAATTCGGCGTTCGTGATGATCTTCGCGGCCCCCCGGATGATCGAGGCGTCGTCTTCCACCTGTCCCGGCACAAGAATCCGCTGCCCATCGGGCAAATCCGACGGGATTGCCCCCGCAATGTTGTATTTGGTCAAGCCAGCGGCGCAAATCCGGCCCACAAGGCGCTCTGCACGTTCGATTTCTGCAACTGGCAAGGCACCGGATTCCGCGATCAGGCGCTCCAGGCAGCTCTCCCGCGAGGGGTCGTAATAGATGCCAAGGTCGTCGACCGCCAAAGACACCGGCGGGATCAGCCGCGCGCCAAGGCCTTTCGACCGGATGAAGCCGTCTTCGACACGCACAAGGTCGGGTTCGGAGTTTCCAAGGCTCGCCCAGGCCATGCGCCGCCGTTTGCCGGGGTTGCGGGCGCTGAATTTCACCGGTTTTTCGCGCCCGAAGAATTGCTGAATATGCCGCCGTTTCCAAAGCCGCATGTTGTCGGCGACCCAGCCATGCCGGTCGTCGCGCCACGCCCGGGCCTGTGCTTCCAGCGTCGAGATCACGTCTTCAAGCTGGCAAAGCCGGTCGCGATAGGGGTCGTACCAAGTCGGATAAAGGATCATGGCCACGGCGAAAAGCTGTGCCCGGGTCAGGTTCCGGTCGCGCCGCGCGACCGGCATCCGGTCATCCGTCAGGCCCCACCCGGCATAGAAAGGCTGGCCGAAGACGCGCGGCTTGTGCCCGGCAAAGATCGCTTCGAACCCAAGTCCGGAGGATACGGTGTAAACACCGACCGCGCCGTCAAACAGGGTCCAGGGGCTGACCTCGGCATCCAGAAACCGGATGCGGTCGGACAGATCGTCCTGATCGAAGTACCCCGGGCGATGGCCCGCGCGGGTCTCGGGATGCGTCTTGATCAGGATCGTCGAGGCGGGGTTTTCCACCTGTGCGCAGACCAGCATGTCGCGGAACGTGGCCGCATCGGCCCCGCTGGCGCGCACGGCGGCGTCGCCTTCTGTCTGGTCGATAACGACGACATAGCCCGGATCGGGTACGGAAAGGGCCGGGTCGACGGCGGCGTATTTCGACAGATGCGCATGGCGGATCCGGTCGATGGCGGCGCGGGCGCGGTCCAGAAGGGCCGTATCGTCAAGCGGATGCGTGGCAAGAAGCGTTTCGAGATCGCTGGGGGCGGAGGCATCGAAATGCACGCCGGTTTTGTCGAGAAGCAGGCCCAGTGGTGGTTCGCCCTCGCGCCCCGGATGAAGCGACCGCAAAAACGCGTCCTCAACGCGCAAAAGCGGCGCATCGGTGCGCGCCGCCACCGCTTCGCCGCGTGGCGAGGTCGGGCTTTGGCCCCAGACGCCGACCCAGTCGTCGTCCCCCGGCGCGCCAAGCTTCACCTGCCAGCCGGCAAGGTCCAGAATGCGCCGAATGCGCGTATTGGTCAGGAAACCGCCATTATAGACGTAAAGCTGGCGGGGCGCGTCCGCGCCACCGCCGGGTTGCCCGAACTGTGCCGTCACGTGGTCAGTTGCCGGCCAGCTGATCGATCGAGTTCGCGGTGTTGAGCGGCCCGACGATGGCGCCAAGCACCTTCGAGAACTGCGTGTAAGGCGCTTCGGTCACGTAAACCGTGTCGCCGTCGCGAATATCGAAGTCGCGCGCGAGAAACAGCCCGTTCGGTTCGGTCAGGTCCAGCACATAGACCATGCGCTGTTCGCCGAAGAGGTCGGACCGGCCCAGCACATCGGCGGCGACGTTATCAAACTCTTGCCGCAGGACGAAAACGCCCGTGGGGTCGGCGAGGTTCGAGTTGAGCCCGCCGACCGTGGCAATCGCCTCGATCGCCGAAATGGTCTGGGTCTCGAACGGCACGCGGCTTTGCGCGCCGGTGGCGCCAAGCGCGGTGAAGGACCGGCTGTCTTCCTCGACCAGAATGCGGTCGCCGTTGCGCAGCGCGATATCGAGGCGCGGGTTCTCGTAAAGATCCTCAAGCCAGATCGTGCCGGTATGACCGCTGCGCGTGACCGTGATCTGCGCGATCTCGGGCGGAATGTTCACACCGCCCGCATTGGCCAGCATCGCCGTCAGCGTACGGGTCGGGCGTTCGATGGCATAGACACCTTGCCCGCCAATGCCGCCGATCAGCGATACGGTCGCCCCATCGCCCGCCACGCGCTGGACCAGAACCTGTGGGTCCGGGGTCTGTTCGCTCAGCTTGTCGGTGATGATCCGGCGGATCGCTTCGGGGGTGTTGCCCGAGGCCCGGATGCGCCCGGCATAAGGCACGAAGATGAACCCGTCGCCATCGACCTGAACCTCGCTCAGCGCCGTTGAATTGGTGCCTTCCCCGACCAGAAGCCCGTCATCGACGTTTTCCCAGATCGTGAATGTCAGCGTGTCGCCCGGGCGGATCGTGTCGGACCCGACCGGTCCGGCGTTCAGGAACGCGTCCGAGAACCCGAGCGAGGGTTGCAGGGATGTCGCCACGACGATGCGGTCGTCGACCTCGACAACGAAGGCGTCGCCGGCCTTTTCGACCGACCCTGCGAAGATTTCGGATTTCGTGGGGCCCGAACGCGGAAGTCCGCATCCCGAAAGGATCGCCACAATCGATACGGCGGCGATGGGGCGAACCCAACGCGTCTGGTTGCTGATCACTGCTCGGTCTCCTCGACCTGTTTTTATGCCTGCCTCAGGTATTTTTCAGTACGCTAAGCAAGTTATGCCGCGATTTCCAGTCCCGGTTTACCCCGTCCCGCTCACAACGCGCAGGTGTTGCGCGGACGCAGCGGCGGTTTTCGGGGTGGGTTCGGCCAGCATCCGGTCGACGATCTGGCGATAAAGCTGCCGCCGCCCGCGCGTGGAATAATAGCCGCCGGGCAGTTGCGAGCTTTGCAAGAGATACTGCCGGAAGGCGGTATAGGCCGCGCGATCGGGCGGTTGCGGGTCGGCGAAGAACGCCGCCACCGGCTGATCCGAGGTGAGTTCCGGGCGGGCATAGACCGACGCGCCGAACGCGCGCACGGGCAGCCCCCGCCAAAGCGCCTGTTGCGCGGCGGTGGAATTCACGGTGAGCGCGCTGCGCGCATTGTCGAGCAGGTGGGCCAGCTTGCCGCCGCGCAGGTAATGCACCCGGTCGGCCACGCCGAAACGCCCGGCAATCTCGCCGATCAGACGCCGCTGCGGCACGCGGCCGTCTTCCAGCGGATGCGCCTTCAGCACGAGGTGATGGTGCGGCGGCGCGCCCGTGGCGAACCCTTCGATCACATGTTCGAAAAAGGCGCGGGTCGTTGGGAAGGCGCCGTGGTGGCGCAGGCTTGCGTCGTGGTCGAGTTGCAGCAGGACAAGGTGATAGGGATAGCCGCCCCGCTTGATCCGCGCCGTGGCGATGGCGCGCTGTGCCCAGTGCAGCGGCATGAAGACCAAGCGCTTGAAATGAAGAACGAATTCCTGCCCGACGGTTACACCCCGATGCGGCGCCATCTGCCGGTATCCGCGTTGTCCGGCCAGCACCAGCGCATGATAGAGCGCGCCATAGAACACGTGATGCCGCATCTCGCCCCAATGCGCGGGCGCCTCGATCGGGGGGGATCGCTGTTGGGTCAGCGCGGCGCGGATGTCGTCCATCGAGAGGTCCATCAGCGGCGAATGCCCGTTCGAACCGCCGCGTTCATAGGTCACCCACCAGGGCCGCAGATACCCTTCTTCAAAGACATGCACCCGCAACCCGCGCGCCTTGGCCAGTTTGATCGCTTCGGCATGCACGGGGCGCGTGTCGCCATAAAGGACGAGATCGGTGATTTCATGCGTGTCGAGCAATGCCGCACAGGTCTCGGGCCAATCCGCCAAAGGCCCGCGAAAGGCGGTATAGCTCGCGCCATCGGTCCAGAACGCCCGGTCGCCAAAGGAAAACCCCACGCGGTGGCAGGTCGCACCGGACACGCGCAAGCGTCGCGCCAGCTTGGCGAAGAACGGCCCGTGCGGGCCTTGCAGAAAAAGAAACCGGCGTGTCGCGCCGTCAGTCAGGATCATATGCTCGCCTCGCGCCGGCCCCCTCACAGTACCGGCACGGCGCAGCTATAGCCCGCGGGCCCCGCGTCTGTCACGCGGTTTGCGCGGACTTGCCCTTGCCTGCCGCGCCCTCTACCTCTTGGGCAATTGAGAAGGGACCGCCATGTTCACAGGGATCATCACCGATATCGGCCGGGTGCTCGAGATGCACCAGGCGGGCGATCTGCACGCCAAAATCGCCACGTCTTATGACATCGCGGGCATCGATATCGGCGCGTCGATCGCCTGTGACGGGGTGTGCCTGACGGTCACCGGACTGGGGCGCGAGCCCGAGCCGTGGTTTTCGGTCGATATTTCCGGCGAAACCGTGTCGAAAACCAATTTGCCGGGCTGGTCGGTGGGCAAACGGCTCAACCTCGAACGGGCGCTGCGGGTGGGCGACGAATTGGGCGGGCATATCGTGTCAGGCCATGTCGATGGCGTGGCCCGGCTGGTTTCGCTGACCGATGACGGCGAAAGCACCCGCATGTCCTTCAAGGTGCCGGACGCACTTGCCCGGTTCATCGCGCCCAAGGGATCGGTGGCGCTGAATGGCACATCGCTGACCGTCAACGAGGTCGAGGGGAACACGTTCGGCGTCAACATCATCCCGCATACCAAGACCGTGACGACCTGGGGCGATGCGGCCGAGGGCGATGCCATCAACCTCGAGATCGACACGCTCGCGCGGTATGTGGCGCGGCTGGCCGAGGTGGGGTGAGCGGTATCGGTCATAACAACGGCCCGACGATGGAGCCGGGGGCGGGGTGGCGGCGCTATGCGTGGAAGCGTGCGCGGGCCGATCTCTTGCCGAAACTGCCGCTGGAAATCGTGCGCCTGCGCGTGCGGCGTGCCCGCGAATTGGGCCTTGATTACAAGACCTATGCGGGCGTACGCGCCAGCACCGGGCGCGATCTCGTGGCCTTTCTTTTCTCCTCGAACGCGCTGCGGGTCGGTCCGCAGGTCGCGATCATCCCGGCGGAACGGGCCGCAAAGCTGAGCGGGGTCATCGATTGCCGCCATACGGCTCTTGTGCATGGCCCGCTCGATGCCGCACGGCTGCTGACCGAGAATGCGCCCCTCATCGACACCGCCGGGGCCGCGCCGACCCTGCTCGACGGCTGGTCGGCCACGCGCGAGAAGGTGGCGGCGGTGCTGGGCAAGATCCCCCGCGACGGGGTGCTGGTGATCGGCGATACGGGGTTCGAACGCGATTGGAGCATGGCGGGCAAGCTTGCCGGGTTCCTGCCATCTGACCGCTACTTCACCGCCGACTAGACATCACAGCCCCTCTTGCGTCTTTGCATCTGGCATTCCCGGCGGGTCTGCGTTATCCCGCGCGGCGACCAAAGGACCGTTGCCGATGAGCTTTGAAACCCCCGGACCCGTGGAAGAGAACTGGCGCGATGCCGTCTCGTCGATCGAAGAGATCATCGAAGACGCACGCAACGGCCGCATGTTCATCCTGATCGACCACGAAGACCGCGAGAACGAGGGCGATCTGGTGATCCCCGCGCAGATGGCGACGCCCGAGGCGATCAATTTCATGGCCAAGCACGGGCGCGGGCTTATCTGTCTCAGCCTGCCGGGCGAACGTATCGATGCGCTGGGCCTGCCGCTGATGGCGTCGCAGAACTCATCGCGGCATGAGACCGCCTTTACCGTCTCGATCGAGGCGCGCGAAGGGGTGAGCACGGGCATCTCGGCCCATGACCGCGCGCGCACCGTCGCCGTGGCCATCGACCCCGGCAAGACCGCCTCCGATATCGCGACGCCGGGTCATGTGTTCCCGCTGCGCGCGCGTGACGGCGGCGTGCTGGTGCGGGCCGGGCATACCGAGGCGGCGGTCGACGTCGCGCGGCTGGCCGGTCTGAACCCGTCCGGGGTGATCTGCGAGATCATGAAGGAAGACGGCGACATGGCGCGGCTACCCGACCTCGTGGCTTTCGCCCAGCTTCACAACCTCAAGATCGGCACGATCAGCGACCTGATTTCGTACCGCCGCCGCCATGACAACCTTGTGCGGGTGCGCGACGAACAGATCGTGACCTCGGAATTCGGCGGCGAATGGGTGATGCGGGTCTATACCGACGAAACCCAGGGCGCGGAACATATCGCATTGATAAAGGGCGATATTTCCGGGGATGAGCCGGTAATGGTGCGGATGCATGCGCTGGACCCGATGCTTGATGTCGTGGGGCTTGGCGGTCCGGGTCGGACCGGCGAATTCGGTCAGGCGATGAAGCTGATTGCCGAGGAAGGGCGCGGCGCGCTTGTGCTGCTACGCGACACGACGATGAAGCTTGTCGCCGAGGGCGATGTGTCGCCGCAGACCCTGCGCCAATACGGGCTGGGCGCGCAAATCCTGTCGTCGCTTGGTCTCAGCCGCCTGATCTTGTTGACCAATTCACCCACGCCCAAGGTCGTCGGGCTTGATGCATATGGCCTGTCGATCGACGGCACGCGCCGGATACCGTTGGAGTAGATGATGGCTGGTTCCGAAACCCATTACACGCTGCCGCTGCCCGAATTCACTGACCCGGTGAAGGTGCTGATCGTTGTCGCGCCCTATTACAAGGACATCGCCGACAATCTTGTCGCCGGGGCCAAGGCGGTGCTGGACGAGGTTGGCGCGACCTATGACGTGGTGGAAGTACCGGGCGCGCTTGAGGTGCCCACCGCCGTGCGGATCGCGCACCGTCAATCGAACTTCGATGGCTACGTGGCGCTGGGCTGCGTGATCCGGGGCGAGACGACGCATTACGACACCGTCTGCAACGACAGCAGCCGCGCGATCCAGCTTCTGGGTCTGGAAGGCGCCTGCATCGGCAACGGCATTCTGACGGTGGAGAACCACCAGCAAGCCGCCGTGCGCGCCGATCCCGCTGAGCAGAACAAGGGCGGAGGAGCCGCCGCCGCCGCGCTGCACCTTGTGGCGCTGACCCGGCGCTGGGGCCGGCCAAGCTCGGGCGTCGGCTTCAAGCCTGACAGCATCCTCATCGCCGGCGATCCGGACGGGTCCAAGACCGCATGAAACCGACCCGCCAGATGAAATCGGCCGCGCGGTTTTACGCCGTGCAGGCGTTGTTCCAGATGGAAGCTGCCGGGCAGGGCGCCGATACCGTGCTGCGCGAGTTCGAAGATCACCGCTTCGGGGCGACCTATGAGGGCGCCGAGATGGCGGAAGGCGATCTTGATCTTTTTCGCGAACTTGTCGGCAACGCGGTGAACCTGCAGGCGAAAATCGACCAGATGACCGACCGCGCGCTGGTGGCGAAATGGCCGATCGCACGCATCGATCCGACCCTGCGGGCCCTTTTCCGCGCGGCCGGGGCAGAGC
>JABDPT010000119.1 GCA_013042605.1 Paracoccaceae bacterium | reverse complement strand
GATTGGCTATTGTCTTGATTTGCGGCAGGCCGGTAGGCTGCCTGTCGAGGGAGAACGAATATGGTCGTAGGCAATGTATCGGTTCTTGGGCTTGGTCTGATGGGCTCCGCGCTCGCAAGAGCGACGGTGTCCGCGGGGCTAGACACAACTGTTTGGAACAGAAGTCCCTCAAGAGCGCAGGCTTTCAACGACAGCCCCGCGAAAGTGGCTTCGTCTGTTGAGGACGCAGTGGACGCCAGCGACGTGATCGTCGTTTGCCTCAAAGACTACGCAGCCATGAATGAGGTGCTGCAAACGACCACGATCGAGAAACGGATTGCCGGAAAAACCCTCGTGCAACTTTCGACGGGGACGCCGACGCAGGCACGAGACGCGTCCGGCTGGGCGTCGGGTGTCGGTGCACGCTACCTTGATGGTGCGATCATGGGGTTTCCCAAGGATATCGGCACGGATGGCCTGCTCGTCTTGTTCGGTGGGGACGAAGCGACGTTTGAGCGCTGCGATCCGATTGCGAAGGCCATCGGCGGTTCTGCCATTCGGGTGGGTGATGACCCCGGAACCGCCGCCGCCCTGAATACTGCGCTTATCTCTCTTTATTTCAGCTTCCTTTTCGGTGTCCTGAACGGCGCGGCGATTTGTGATGCGGAAGGAATCCCTCTCGAAAAATTTGGCGCCATTGGCACATCTTTGATGCCGGTTTTGAGCGGTGTCATGGAGCGATCCGTGAAGATGATCGCGGGCGGTTCGTACGAGACCGAGCTCAATACGCTTGAGACGAGCGCGGGATCGATGAAACAGCTTGCCGCTGTGATGCGGGATGCGGAAATTGACGGACGCTTTGTAGAAATCATGGGTGCGTACGCCACCGAGGCTATCGAGGCCGGCAAGGGCGGGCTCAGCAATGCTGTCTTGTTCGAACTCCTCCGAGGGCGGGCCTGAGGTTTTCTTAGATATCGTTGGCGGTGGTTAGCAGGGCTCACAGCAGCCGTTCTTCGCTGGTGCAAACGCCATACACCTGTTCGATGTCAGCCATGCGGACCAAGTTGCCTTTCGCCCGATGCACCAAATGGCACGGGATCGAGGCCCGAAGGGCCGCCGTGTCAGCGCCGGACCGTCCCGGCGGTCTGGCGCTTTGGCGACCCAAGCGCATCGATGATACGGAAGATGACCTGGCTGCCATAAAGCGCTTTTGAAGAGGTTTTGCAGCGCCAGCCCACGGTCCGGCGCTGTCACGGCTCAGTATAGAGCGGCCAAGGTCCGCCAAGGACTCAATCCCGCCATCTCCAACACCGCCCATTCTCCACCTACACACAGTCCCAAACCCCGAAACGGAGGGGCAGAGGCCAAAGCCATCCGCCCCCGCTCCATCTCACGCCATCAACACGATGTCCGACCCGCCCGCGCTGCGGCGCAGGGCGTGGATGTCCGAGAGTTCGGGGTCATTGGCCCAGGCGGTCGCGGAGGCCTTGTCGGGGAAGGACAAGAGTGCGGCCACCTGCGGCACGTCCGGCGTGCCGTCGAGCACGGTGAACTCGGCACTGGCGCTTTCGACCTTGCCGCCGTGGCGGGCCAGCGCCTCGCCCGCGACATCGCGATAGGCGGCCAGCGCATCGGGGTTGGTGACGGTGAGTTTCGCGTAAGCATAGACCATGATCGGTTTCCTTGTTTTGGCGTTGCGTTCTGGTGGTTCGGTTTCTAGCTAAGGGCCGCCGGATTTGGCGAAAACGCGTGCATTTGCATCTCACACGTGCAAAAACGCATGTATGAAACTTGGCTGGGACGACATCAAAACGGTGCATGCGCTGGTGCGTGGCGGCTCGCTCGCCGCCGCCGCCACGGAACTGGGCGTGAACTACACCACCGTCGCCCGCCGCATCCAGCGCGCCGAGGACACGCTTGGCCTGAAGCTTTTCGAACGGCTCGCCGATGGCTATGCCCCCACCGACACCGCCCGGCTGGTGGCCGAGCACGCCGCCAAGATGGAGGCCGAGGAACACAGCCTCATGCGCCAGCTTGCGGGCCGCGACGGGCGGCTCAGCGGCAAGCTCACCGTCACCGCGCCCCAGCTTCTGATCGCGCATCTGCTGGCTCCGATGCTTGAAACCTTCGTGAAACAGCACCCTGAGGTCGATCTGCGCGTGCCGGCGACCAACGATATTCTCGATCTGTCGCGGCGCGAGGCCGACCTTGCCGTCCGCATCAGCCGCGAACCGGGTGACACGCTCAAGGGCCTGCGCCTTGCCCGCCAGCACACCGCCAGCTTCGCCACCCAAGGCTGGGCCGACCGCATCGCCGCCGACCCGTCGGCCCCCATCGATTGGATCCTTTATGACGCCTATCCGCGCCTGCCCGACATCGTGACAGCGCGCTATCCATCGTCCCGCGTGCGCTACCGCTTCGACGATATGGTCGCCATTCTGGGGGCGGCGCAATCGGGCCTTGGCCTCGCCCGCCTGCCGATGTTTCTGGGCCGTGTGACGCCGGGGCTGGTGCAGGTGCCTGTGCTGCCGCCGCAACCATATGCCGATATCTGGGTTGTCGGGCATGCCGATGTCTGGCCCTCGGCCAAGGTCCGCGCGTTTCGCGATTGCCTTGTGCCCCACCTGCGGGCGCGCCGCGACCTCTTTGTCGGCGAGGGGGACCTTTCCACCTCGCCGCAGGTTGGGTAAACGCAGCCCCCATGTCCGACACCCATCCCAAAGGCGCCCCCTGGCGCAACTTCTATGGCCGCCGCCACGGCAAGACCCTGCGCGACAGCCAGCGCGAATACCTCGACGCCGACCTTGCCGCCCTGTCCCCCGGCGCGGTGGAGTGGGACGAGAACCCCGACCGCACCCCGCTTGACCTCAAAACGCTCTTCGGGAACAGACCCGTCTGGCTCGAAATCGGCTTTGGCGGCGGTGAGCACATGGTGCATCAGGCAGCAGCGAACCCGGGCGTGGGCATCATCGGCTGCGAACCCTTCATCAATGGCGTCGCGATGCTTTTGGGCAAGATCCGTCAGGCCGATGTGAGCAATGTGGCGGTACATCCCGGCGATGTGCGCGATCTTTTCGACGTTCTGCCGCCCGCCTCCATTGACCGCGCCTTCCTGCTCTACCCCGACCCCTGGCCGAAAAAGCGTCACCACCGCCGCCGCTTCGTGACCCCCGAATATCTCGAACCGCTGGCCCGCGTGATGGCCCCCGGTGCGCGTCTCCGGGTGGCCACCGACATTCCCGACTATGTGAGACAGACGCTGGAAGAGGTGCCGCGCCACGGCTTCGACTGGCTGGCCGAACGCCCCGCCGACTGGCGCGCGCCCTGGGACGATTGGCTGTCGACCCGGTACGAGCAAAAGGCCCTGCGCGAGGGGCGCGTGCCCCATTACCTCACGTTTGTGCGCCGGTCCCCGGAAAATCCACCGAGATAAGCGCGCTCATGTGCCGGGCCCATGACGCATAGATCGGCGGGCCGGGGTGAAAGCCGTCCTCGGACATATGCGCCACGTCCAACCCGAAATCGAGCGGCAGGAACCGCGTGTCGAGCCAATGCGTCACGTGCCGCGAAAGCTCGCGGTCGAACCATTCGGTGCGCGTGCCAAGCACATCGCGCAGCGGGTGGGGCAGAAGCGGAAACTCTCGCACCGGCGGCAGGCCCGAGACATAGATCGTTCCCACCCCGAACCGCGACCGCAGGATCGCCGCGACCCCGTCCATATTGGCCAGAAACCGCCGCAGCGGCACGCCGTTCTTGGCGTCGTTCACCCCCAGTGCGATGATGGCGGCGTCGAACTCTCCCGGCTCTGCCGCGTTGAGCCGCGCCACGGTATCCGCCGCAGTCGCGCCGGACCGCGCGATCAGCCGCCACTCCACCGTCAGCGACGCCGAAAGGCAGGCCGCCACCTGTCCCGACAGTGCCTGACCCTGCTCGGCCACGCCGACCCCGGCGGCCGAACTGTCGCCCACGATCAACAGCCGCAAAAGCGGCCCCTGACCGACGCGCCCCTCGCGCGGCCCGTCAGGTTCGGGCAGGCGCGGCGCGGTCGCCTTCAGCCACAGCGCCTGGAACACGACGCGCGGGACATGAAACAAGTTGGAAACGAGACCGGCGATCAGACCTCTCCCCATGAACAAACACAACGAAGCGATACCACGAAACCGCCATGGACGCGCCCGTCTGCATCAATTATCAGGACCGCCAGTTCATCAGCAAGGCCCGCGTCCCATGTCATCGCACGGCACACCCATTCCGATGGTGTCTCACCCCTCTGGTCCGCTTGTCGGCGACGCGCATGTGCCCGGCGACAAGTCAATCAGCCACCGCGCGCTGATCCTCGGCGCGCTGACCGTGGGCGAAACCTCGATCACCGGGCTTCTGGAAGGCGACGACGTGCTGGCCACGGCGGCGGCGATGCGCGCCTTCGGGGCCGAGGTGACGCAGACCGGGCCGGGCGCGTGGTCGGTGCACGGCGTCGGCGTCGGCGGCTTTGGCGAGCCTGAGGATGTGATCGATTGCGGCAATGCCGGCACCGGCGTGCGCCTGATCATGGGGGCGATGGCCACCACGCCGATCACTGCGACCTTCACCGGGGATGCCAGCCTGCGCGGGCGGCCCATGGGGCGCATCACCGACCCGATCGCGCTTTTCGGGGCCCAAGCCCATGGTCGCAGCGGTGGCCGCCTGCCCATGACCATCGTCGGGGCGGCGGCACCCGTGCCGGTACGCTACATCGTGCCCATGCCCTCGGCCCAGGTGAAATCGGCGGTGCTTCTCGCGGGGCTCAATGCGCCCGGTCAGACCGTCGTGATCGAACGCGAGGCGACGCGCGATCATACCGAGCGCATGCTGGCGGGCTTCGGGGCCGAGATCACCACCGAAGAGACCGACGAGGGCCGCGTCATTACCCTGACCGGTCAGCCCGAGTTCGCGCCCCAGTCCATCGACGTGCCGCGCGACCCGTCCTCGGCGGCCTTCCCGGTGGCCGCGGCGCTGATCGTCGAAGGCTCGGACGTGCTCGTGCCCAATATCGGGTTGAACCCCACGCGCTCGGGCCTGTTCACGACCCTGCGCGAAATGGGCGCGGACCTGAGTTATGAGAATGAGCGTGTGGTTGCGGGCGAACCCGTGGCCGACCTTCGCGCGCGCTATTCGCCGGACATGCGCGGCATTGCCGTGCCGCCCGAACGCGCGGCCTCGATGATCGACGAATACCCTATCCTCTCGGTCGTGGCGTCTTTCGCCACCGGGCGCACCGAGATGCGCGGCGTCAAGGAGCTGCGCGTGAAGGAAAGCGACCGGATCGACGCGATGGCGCGCGGGCTCGAAGCCAACGGTGTGACCGTCGAAGAGGGCGAGGATTGGTGGATCGTCACCGGGCTTGGCCCCAAGGGCGTGCCCGGCGGCGGCACCGCGGCCGCGCGGCTCGACCACCGCATCGCGATGTCCTTCCTCTGCCTCGGCATGGGCGCGCAGGCCGCGGTCGGCATCGACGACGGCGGCCCCATTGCCACGTCCTTCCCGATCTTCGAGCCGCTGATGACCGGCCTCGGCGCAACTCTCGAACGGACGGGGGACTGACCCCATGCTTCTTCTGGCCCCAAATATCCCCGCCGGAGGCGTAAATCCCGCGTCGCAAGACGCGAAGGCGGGTTGCCCATGAGCTTTACCATCGCCATCGACGGACCCGCCGCCAGCGGCAAGGGCACGATCTCCAAGGCGCTGGCCGCGCATTTCGGCTTTGCCCATCTCGATACCGGGCTGCTCTACCGCGCCGTGGGGCGGCGGATGCTGTCTGGCGAGGTGCCGCTGCGCGCGGCCCAGACGCTGTCGGCGCGCGATCTCGAAGGCGATGACCTGCGCGGGCCGGATGTGGCGCAGGCCGCCTCGAAGGTGGCCGCGATCCCCGAGGTGCGGACCGCCCTGGTCGACTTTCAACGCGCCTTTGCACGCCGCGCGGGCGGGGCGGTGCTGGACGGGCGCGACATCGGCACGGTGATCTGCCCCGAGGCCGAACTGAAGCTCTACGTCACCGCGTCGGATGCGGTGCGGGCCGAGCGGCGGCATGCGGAATTGCAGGGGCGGGGGCTGACGGTCGATTACGATCAGGTGCTGGCCGATCTGCGCGAACGCGATGCGCGCGACAGCGAGCGGGCGGCCGCGCCGCTGAAACCCGCCGGGGATGCGGTGGTGCTCGATACCTCGGACCTGTCGATCGAGGATGCGCTGGCACAGGCGATTGCCCATGCCGATGCCGCCGGGGCGGTCCGCTCCGGCTGACCTTGATTGCGGTCGGGTGATGGCTCTTTGTGGAATGGCGGCGCCGCCGATAAGCGGAAGCCTCGATCCGACGGGGGTTTGTCCCGTCGACCCGTTGAATGCCGGCGGTGTCGGGGCCTTCCGTTTCTTGGAAGGTCGAGACCACGTGCTTGTCTTGGTGCAGGGCGTTTTCAAGACCCTGCGCGGTACCGGGGATCGGGTATAGACCCGCGGCGTTAGCGATTTCCTAGCCATGCGCACGCCGCCTCACCAAAGCGTGCATCCCGTCGTGTTCGCACAGGTGCTAGTCTTGCGATGATCTGGCAAGGAGCAGGCGATGCGGCATGTGGCGATAGCGGTGGTATTCGGGGTTTGGGCAGGGCTCTCCGGCGCGCAGGACGCGCCGGTGACCGAGCCGCCGATGGATTTTCAGCGGATGACCGACATCGTGCGCCTGCTCGACCCGGACGCGCGCGTGGCCGGGAACGCGATCGAGCTGACCATCGACGATATCCCCGTGCTCATCATCACCGATGCCCGCGCCGACCGGATGCGCGCGATGGTGCCGATCCGCTCTGCCGAAGGCATCGACGCCGATGAGATGCGCCGCCTGATGCAGGCCAATTTCGACAGTGCGCTCGATGCCCGCTATGCCGTGGCGCGCGGGCGGCTTTGGGGGGTGTTCATTCACCCGCTGTCGCCGCTGGAGCGGGATCAGTTCATCTCCGGCATCGCCCAGACGGTGAACGTCGCCAAGACCTATGGCGGGCTTTATTCCGGGGGCGCGATGCAGTTCGGCAATGGTGACAGCCCGGGGCTGCAACGCGAATTGATCGACCGGTTGCTGAAGAAGGGGCAGGAGCTTTAGGCGCGTCCCCGATCGCCCGGAACAAGCCGAAGGCGCCGGGCGAGCGCCTGCCCGTTCCGGCGGGCTGGCGCTTTTGCGGCTGTGGTGCGCCGATTGACCGGACGATGTGGCTTGCTGCCATAAAGCACGCCGATGCGTCGTTGCTGCGCCACCCCACGGGCAGGCACCCGCCCGGCTGACGCGCAAACGCCCGCCCGTCGGCCCCCAAAGCCCTTGCCACACCCCCCATTCCCGCCTATAG
>JABDPT010000111.1 GCA_013042605.1 Paracoccaceae bacterium | reverse complement strand
GCGGTGCACAAGGGCCATGCCGATACCGGACACCGCGTTCTCGACATCTGGCCCGGCTATTACGAAGGCCGCCTTTACGGGCTTGCCATCGACCTTGGCTCAACCACCATCGCCGCGCATCTGACCGATCTGCGCAATGGCGAGGTCAAGGCATCGGCCGGGATCATGAACCCGCAGATCCGCTTCGGCGAAGACCTCATGAGCCGTGTGTCCTATGCCATGATGAACCCCGGCGGCGACGCAGAGATGACCACGGCCGTGCGCGCCGCGATCAACGATCTGGCCGGCGAAATCGCAGCGGAAGGAGAGATCGACCCCGCCGCCATCGTGGAATGCGTTTTTGTCTGCAACCCGGTGATGCACCATCTGCTCTTGGGCATCGATCCGGTCGAACTGGGCCAGGCCCCCTTCGCATTGGCCACGTCGGACGCGATGTCGCTCGATGCCCGAGAGCTTGACTTCGACGCGCTCAATCCCGCCGCCCGGCTCTACCTGCTGCCCTGCATCGCGGGCCATGTCGGGGCGGATGCCGCGGCCGTGGCCCTGTCCGAAGAGCCTGACAAGTCCGACGATCTGGTGCTTGTCGTCGATGTCGGCACCAATGCCGAGATATTGCTGGGCGATCGCCGCCGCGTTCTGGCCTGTTCTTCACCCACCGGCCCGGCGTTCGAGGGGGCCCAGATCTCTTCGGGCCAGCGCGCCGCACCAGGCGCCATCGAACGGGTCGAGATCGATCCGGTCACCAAGGAGCCGCGCTTCAAGGTCATAGGCTGTGATCTGTGGTCGACCGAGGATGGGTTCGATCAGGCCACGGCCACCACCGGGATCACCGGCATCTGCGGCTCTGGCATCATCGAGGCGGTGGCGGAATTACGGATCGCCGGGCTGATGGACCCCGGCGGACTTCTGGGATCGGCCGAGCAAACCGGCACAGCGCGCATGGTGCCCGAGGGGCGGACCCATTCCTATCTGCTTCATGACGGCAGCGCCGAGGGCGGCCCGGTCATCACGGTCACCCAGGGTGACATCCGCGCCATCCAGCTTGCGAAATCGGCGCTATATGCCGGGGCGCGGCTTTTGATGGATGAGATCGGCACCGATACCGTGGACCGCGTCGTGCTGGCCGGGGCCTTTGGGGCGCATATCTCGCCCAAGCATGCAATGGTTCTGGGTATGATCCCCGATGCGCCGCTGGACAAGGTCACAAGCGCCGGCAACGCCGCGGGCACAGGTGCGCGTATCGCGCTTTGCGATATCGAGGCGCGGGCGCGGATCGAAAAGGTCGTGGGCAACATCACCAAGGTCGAAACCGCTGTTGAACCCCGGTTTCAGGAGCATTTCGTGGCGGCCAATGCGATCCCGCATGCCACCGCGCCCTTCCCTGAGCTGTCCAAGGTGGTGACCCTGCCATCGGTGGCCTTCAACGCGGGCGACGGCGGCGGCGGACGGCGCAAACGCCGGCGGTCGTGACCCGCGCAGGCGCCCTGCCTCTGATCGGCTTCGCAGTCCTGGGTCTGGCCGCGACTGTCGCCCTTTCATCGCGCTTGGGGAAAGCCAGGCGGGGTTTGCCCGCATTCTGGGAACGTGGCCGCCGGGCCCTTTGATCGGGGCCAGCGCCATTGCGGGGGGTGGCGCGTTGCTGTTTCTCAAGGCGCAGGGCTGGGGTCATCGACGCACCGGACCATCCGGGCTTGCCCTTGTGGCCCTGCTGAGCGCTCTTTTCGTGGCACCCGCGATCCTGATCGACCTGTGGCACCCGTTTCCGGCCGACCTGAATGTCGCCCTGCCCGGCGCCCTGCTCTTTTATCCGGCGATGGCGTTTCTGGCCGAGTGCCTGTTCCACCTTGTGCCACTTGCACTTCTTGTCGCCCTGACTGGCGGCCGCGGGCGAGCCGTGCCGGTGATCATCGGGGGCGCGGCGCTTATCGAACCCACCTTTCAGGTCCTCGCACCGGGGGCCGCAAGCCTGCCTGCGGGGTTGCTGGCGGTTCTTGCCCTGCATCTCTTTGCCTTCAACCTCTTTCAGCTTCTGCTGTTTCGCCGCTATGGGTTTGCGGTGATGTTCGCGGCGCGACTGGTCTATTACCTTGGCTGGCACATCCTGTGGGGCAGCGCCCGGCTGGTGCTGGGGTAACGCAATGCCCGCTTGACGGCCCGGCCGCCCACTTGCTATCCCTCGCGCCTGTTCCGGGCGGGTGTAGCTCAATGGTAGAGCAGGAGCTTCCCAAGCTTAAGACGAGGGTTCGATTCCCTTCACCCGCTCCAACCCGGTCCGTCCCATGTCCAACTATCTCACACCCCTGTCAGTCGAAACCCTGCGCGCCGCGGGCATTCCCGCGCCATGGGTCTTCGGGCGCCGTGACAAGGTTCGGTTTTACGAGCTTGACGCCCTTAACCATGTCAACAACACAGCCTATCTGCGCTGGTTCGAGACCTTGCGCGTGGCGTGGCTGTCGGCCTATGGCCTGTCGGATTACGGGCCGGACGACCCCATGATCGTGGTGCGCGCGCTGAGTTGCGACTATCACGCGCCGATGTTCCTGAACGAAGACTACATCGCCACCGCCCGCTGCGTCAGTGTGCGTACCACGTCGTTCGTCAAGGAATACGGCATCTGGTCGGGTGGGCAGCTCAAGGCCTCGGGCCAAGCGGTCATTGTCGTGACCGATGACAGCGGAACGACCAAGATGCCCCTGCCCGATGATGCCCGCGCGAGGTTCATCGACATCGATGGCGCACGGGACGACGGATAACCGCTTCTTCTTGCAGGAAATATCCCGGGGGACGCGTCGCATGGCCCTCGCCATGCGGCGCGGGGGGCACCGCCCCCGCTCCTTACCCGCCCTGCGCGCGGATCGCGTCCAGCAATTGCCGGGTCGACGCGTCGAGCGTTCCGTTTTCGGCCTCACCCGCGACCACCGGCTGAAGTTTGACGGCGAGTTCCTTGCCAAGCTCCACGCCCCATTGATCGTAGGAATTGATGCCGAGCATCGCCCCTTCGACAAAGACGCGATGCTCGTATAGCGCGATGATCTGGCCCAGCACGAAGGGCGTGAGCTTGGGATAGACCAGCGTGGTCGACGGACGGTTACCTGGAAAGACGCGGTGGCAGGCCTGGCGTTCAAGCTCGGCGCCCGTCAGCCCGGCCTTTTGCATCAATGCCCGCGCCGCCTCGAGCGAGCGGCCAAGCATGAGCGCTTCGGCCTGCGCCAGGCAGTTGGCGACCAGAAGCTGGTGATGATGCGCCAGTTCGTCGTGATGGCCGGTCGCACCGACCATGAATTCGCATGGAACCGGGGCCGTGCCCTGATGGATCAACTGGTAAAACGCATGCTGTCCGTTGGTACCCGGCTCGCCCCAGACGATCGGCCCGGTCACGGTTGCGGCGGGCGATCCGTCGATGCGCACCGACTTGCCGTTACTCTCCATCTCCAGCTGCTGAAGATAGGCCGGAAGGCGGGACAGGCGCTGTTCGTAAGGCAGCACCGCCCGGGTCGCATAACCGCAGCCCTGATGGTGCCAGATGCCCGTAAGCGCCAGCATCACGGGGATATTGTCGAGCGGATCGGCGGCCCGGAAATGCCGGTCCATCGCTTCGCCGCCGCGCAGGAAGGCGCGGAAGGCCTCTGGCCCGATGGCCAGCATCAGCGACAGCCCGATGGGCCCCCAGACCGAATAGCGCCCGCCAACCCAGTCTTCAAAGCCGAAGACGCGGGACGGATCGATCCCGAACGCGGCGGTCTTGTCGACCGCGCTTGACAGAGCCGCGAAATGCCCGCCCGCATTCTCGGCCCCGACCTTCCCGGCGATCCAGTCGCGCGCGCTGATCGCGTTGGTCATGGTTTCGATCGTGGTGAAGGTCTTGGACGCGACGATCACCAGCGTCGCCCCGGGGTTCAGGTCCTGCACTACGTCATAAAGATGCGCGCCGTCGACGTTCGACACGAAATGGCAACGCGGCCCGTCGTGATAGGGGGCCAGCGCCAGCGTCGCCATGGCCGGGCCAAGATCGGATCCGCCGATGCCGATGTTGACGATGTCGGTGAAACGTCCGCCCCCCGGGGCAGTGATCGCGCCGCTACGCACGCCTTCGGAAAAGTCCGCCATCCGCGACAACGTGTCGAGCACGCCAGGCATCACGTCCTGACCGTCAACCATGACCGGCCCGCCATCAAGGTTGCGCAAGGCCGTGTGCAGCACCGCGCGCCCTTCGGTTTCATTGATCTTGGCGCCTGCGAACATCGCATCACGCCGTTCTGCGACCCCCGCAGCCTGATACATCCCGACCAGGTGGGTCCGGTCCTCAACGCTCATCGTGGTCTTGGAATAGTCGAAAAAGAGGTCGCCCGCGCTGACCGAAAACTCGGGGGCGCGGCTCTCGTCCTTCAGAAGGTCGGCGATACGGCGGGGCTTGGCGGCCCCGGCGGCGGATTTCAGGGCGTCCCAATCCATCGCTCAGGCCGCCCAATGCACAGTGGCGTCGTTCCAGACCGCGCGCACCGGCGCGTCCCAGCGGCGCAATCCGCGCGCTTTTTCAAGCGCTTCGCGTTTTTCATGGCCGGTGATCAGGATATGTTTCGACATCGCCTGCTCGAGCACGGGCGCCGTCAGGGTGATCCGCGGCTCGGGCGCGCCGGGTGCGCGCATCGCCATGAGCGGGGCGGCATCGCTTTCAAGTGCATCGGCAAGGCGGTCGGCCCCGGGAAAGAGAGAGGCGACGTGGCAATCGGCCCCCATCCCCATCAAGAGAACCGAGATCGGCAATTCGGGCTTCAGCCCCTCGATCAAATCGTCGATGGCATCTTCGGGCGTTTCGGCTTCGGCATAAAGCGGCACGAAATGCGCCATCGCCGCGCGGTTCGTCAAAAGACGTTCGCGTACGAGGCGTGTGTTGGACCGGTCCGACGTCTCGGGGACCCAGCGCTCGTCCGTCAACAGCACATGCACCTTTTCCCAACGAAGATCGGCCGCGCAGAGTGCATCGAAGACCGGTCCGGGCGTGCTGCCCCCCGGGACGGCGAAGGATGCGTGGTCATGGGTCATCAGGTGCGTGTTGAGTTCGCCGGCCAATTGATTGGCCAGGTCGATCATCATCATTTCCTGATCGGGGTATTCGATGAGCTTCATGGTTTCAGGTCCCGCCAGCGCCGGCCGTCCTTGTGCAACAGCATCAGAGCATCCTCCGGCCCTGCTGTTCCCGGCTCATAGAGTTTGGGCTTGTCGCCGCGTTTCGTCCACCCCTCGATGATCGGGTCGGTCCAGGACCAGGCGGCTTCAACCTCGTCCCCGCGCATGAACAGCGTCTGGTTGCCGCGGATCACGTCCATGATCAGGCGTTCATACGCATCGGCCACTTCATCATCGTCCTGCCCCAGCGCATCGGCAAAGGTCATGTCGAGCGGCACTTCGATCAGGCGCATGCCGCCGGGACCCGGTTCCTTGATGGTGACAAGAAGGTCCATGCCTTCGTTCGGTTGCAGCCGGATGGTCAGTTGGTTGGCGTTGGTGCCTGCGTCGGCATCGAAAATCGAATGCGGTGGCTCTTTGAAGCGCACCACGATCTCGGACACCCGCGCCCGCATCCGCTTGCCCGTGCGCAGATAGAACGGCGTGCCGTTCCAGCGCCAGTTGGCGATATGCAGCTTCATCGCGATAAAGCTTTCGGTGATGCTGTCCGGGTTCTCGGAATGCTCGATATAAGATGGCTCGTCCTCGTCCCCGGCATATTGGCCGCGCACGATGTCGGAACTGTCGACAGGTTGCAAAGCTCTGATAACCTTCAGCTTCTCGTCACGCACCGCGTCGGGGTCGAATTTCGACGGCGGCTCCATGGCCGTCAGGCACAAAAGCTGCATCAGGTGGTTCTGGATCATGTCGCGCATCGCACCGGATTTGTCGTAGTACCCGCCGCGCCCGCCGACACTGACGGTTTCGGCGACAGTGATCTGGACATGGTCGATGTATTGCGCGTTCCAGAGTGGTTCGAACAGGATATTGCCGAAGCGCACCGCCATCAGGTTCTGAACGGTTTCTTTGCCGAGATAGTGGTCGATGCGATAAATCTGCGCTTCATCGAAATATTTGGCCAGCGTGTCGTTGAGCGCGCGGGCCGAGGCCAGATCGTGACCAAAGGGCTTTTCCACCACGATCCGGCATTTCGAGCCGGTTATTCCGTTTTCGTGCAGGCGTTCGGCCAGCGGCGCGAACAGCGCGGGGCCGACCGAGAAGTAATAGGCCTTGATCACATCCGCCCGCACCAGTTTGGCGAGGTCCTGCCACCCATCCGTTCCGGTGGCATCGATCGACACGTATTCCAGCCGTTTCAGGAAGGCCTTCACCGTATCGGGCTTGCGCGCCTTTTCGGACACGAACTCCTTGAGCGCGGCGCCGATCAGCTTGCGGTAGCCCGCGCTGTCGAGGTCAGAACGCGCAGCCCCGATGATGCGCGCCTTTTCCGGCATCTGGCCCGACAGGAAGCGGCGGTAGAGCGCGGGAAGCACCTTGCGCCGCGCCAGATCGCCGGTGCCGCCAAAGATAATCAGGTCAAAGGGTTCAACGGGAATAACGCGCGATACCATGGGCGATCCAGTCTTGTGTTAGCGCTAACTTAAGTCGTAACCGGTGAATATCTTGGCTTGCGCGCATTGTCTAGCACGCACACACAGCTTCACAACTGTGTCAAAGCGGCTGGGCGGGGTTTTCATCGCGCCAGTCTGCGTTTAGCCCATGATGACGTTCGAATGACAAGGCTGCCCGATGAAAGACCTCTCGCCCGAAGCCGCCAATATCGGCAAATTCCAGGACCCGCTGGTCACGGCCAAGGGCGAGCCGCGCGCATCGGTTGCGCTGACCGATCCGCAAACGCTGTGGTTCAACACCGGCACGCTGTGCAACATCGAATGCGTAAACTGCTATATCGAAAGCTCGCCCACCAATGACCGGCTGGTCTATATCACCGCGGACGAGGTGAGCGATTACCTTGATCAGCTAGAGGCGCGGAACTGGGGCGTGCGCGAGATCGGGTTCACCGGCGGCGAGCCGTTCATGAACCCCGAGATGATCGAGATGGCCGAACGGTCGCTGAAGCGCGGCTATGAGGTGCTGATCCTGACCAACGCGATGCGCCCGATGATGCGCAAAACGGTGCTGGCCGGGCTTGAACGCCTGCAGGCGGATTACGGCGACAAACTCACGTTGCGCATATCGGTCGATCACTGGTCGGCCAGGCACCACGACGCCGAGCGTGGGGCCGGCAGCTTCGAAAAGACGCTTGAAGGCATGCGGTGGTTGCGTGACGCGGGCATCCGAATGGCGGTGGCGGGCCGCACGATGTGGCATGAAAGCGAGGCCGAGGCCCGCGCGGGTTATGCCGCGCTATATGCACAGGAAGGGTTCAGGATCGACGCTCAAAACCCGGGAATGACGGTGCTTTTTCCGGAAATGGATGAAAGCGCCGAGGTGCCCGAGATTACGACCGCATGCTGGGACATCCTTAACAAATCGCCGAGCGATGTGATGTGTGCGTCGTCGCGCATGGTCGTCAAGCGAAAGGGTGCCGCGCGTCCGGCGGTGCTGGCCTGTACCCTGCTGCCCTACAGCCCGGAATTCGAGCTTGGCGAAACGCTGGCCGAGGCCGAGGGATCGGTGCAGTTGAACCACCCGCATTGCGCGAAGTTCTGTGTGCTGGGCGGAGCCAGCTGTTCGGCGTGAAGATCGCCGCCTAAACGCCTGATATCAAGCGTCTTCTTTCTGAAGCTCACGCACCGTGGTCCCATATCCGCCCGCATCGAGGTATTCGGCCTCATGCGCCTGCGTGTGCCGGTCGAGCGCCTCGTTCCGATAGGGGAAGCGGCCGAATTTGCGGATCACTTCGCGATGCGCCTTGGCATGAAGCAGGTTCGATCCACCGGCATCCGGCATCCGCGTCAGGATCAGCCGGACGGACCGGTCCTGATCGACAAGGCATTCCGAATGCATCAGCGGCAGATAAAAGAACTGCCGTGCCGGGGCATCGATCCGTTGGTCCCACCCCTTGGCAATCGCCGATTTCGCGGCAGCCCGGGCCACCGCATCGGTTGCGAATGCCTTGGCCGTCCCACGGAACATATTGCGCGGGAACTGGTCCGTCAGGATGACATAGGCCAGCGTTCCACTGGGATATGTCAACCAAAGCGACAAAGCGCCGTCGCTGGCGTGGCTCCATGTGTCTTCGAATTTTTCTCGGATTTTTGCGTCAAGTGCGTCATCGGATTTATACCAGCCATCCGAACCCACCTCATCCAGCCAAAAGGCCAGAACGTCCTCAGGGTTTACCATCACTAACCGTCCTTATCCAACATGTCCCCCAGACATAGTTGAAATCGTTACAACGAAATTGCTTAAACTCAACCATTTCGACACGTTCACTCACGATATGTTGCGCTTTCGCCCTCGGATTCCGCTTCTTCGAGGTTGTCGGCATAGTATTCCTGCGCGAACTCGACCGCGACGGCGGTCGCTGACGGCGTGAGCGGCGCATAAGACACAGTGTCTTCGGTCGTCGCGGTGCTGGGGCGCTGGAACATGCGCCATATGGCATAGCCCCCCGTCGCCAACATCAAAAGCGCGATGAAAAGCCAAAAGCCCCCGGGCCCGACCACACCCATGGCCCAGCCGGTGATGATCGGCCCGGAAATCGCACCCAATCCGTTGATGAAGATCAGCCCACCCGACGCTGCGGCCATATCATCGCCATCGAGCATATCGTTGGTATAGGCGATCAGCAGCGCATAAAGCGGATTGGTAAGCCCCCCGACCAGAAAGGACACGCCAAGAAGCAGCGTGAAGACGTTGCCGAAGACCAACCCCACCATCGCCGCAACTCCCCCCGCAAGCGACACGATCATGATCAGGATGCGCCGGTCGATCCGGTCCGAAATCCAGCCGATCGGAAACTGCAGCAGAAGCCCGCCCAGATAGATCGCCGCGATGAAGGACGAGATTTGGGCAACGCTCAGCCCCGCCTGCGTGCCGTATACCGATGCCATGCCGAACTGTGCCGAGAACACGCCCCCCAGAAGGAAGATGCCGACGCAGCCCAACGGGGAGATCCCGAAAAGCTGGCGCAGGGTCATCGCCTTGGTGGTTTCGAAGGCGGGTGTGGGCGAGATCGACAGCAGGATCGGCGCGAAAGAGATCGACACCAGAACCGACGGGATGATGAACAGGATGAACCCCGACGGGTCGCCCGTCGTGACCACGCCCTGCGCCACGATGATCCCCAGCATCTGCACGATCACGTAAAGCGACAGCGCCTTGCCCCGGTTCGTGTTGTCGACCGAGTTGTTGAGCCAGCTTTCGGCCGTCACATAAACGCCGGAAAAGCAGAACCCGATCAGCACACGCAATGCCGTCCAGACCCACGGATCGGCGATGGCGGGAAAGAGGATCAGTGCGGCGGAAATGAACGACCCCAGTGCTGCGAAGACCCGGACATGGCCAACCCGGCGGATCATCTCGGGCGCCATGCGCGAGCCACCCAGAAATCCCACGAAATAGGCCGAGGTCACGATCGACATCTCGAAGGTCGAAAAGCCCTCGATGCCGCCCCGGATCCCCATGAGCGTGCCCATCATGCCATTGCCCAGCATGAGAAGTGACAGCCCCAGCAAGAGGGCCCAAGAGGCACCAAGAACCTGTATCATCGCGCACCTAGCCTGATCTTCGGCCCGCGTATCAACGGCACCACCCCCTGTCCGGTCTTAATACGACGCGGGCAGGTCGCGTTCAGCCCTTGGGAAACAGGATCGAGCTGTCGCCATAGGAAAAGAAACGATAATTCTCTGCAATTGCATGGGCATAGATATCCATGATCCGGTCTCGTCCCATCAGGGCCGCGACCAGCATCATGAGCGTGGACTTGGGCAGGTGGAAATTCGTCATCAGCGCATCGGCGATCCGGAAGCGGAAGCCGGGGGTGATGAAGATGTCCGTCTCGCCCAGCCACGGGGCCAGCGTGCCGTCGTCGCGCGCCGCGCTTTCGATCAGGCGCAACGCGGTGGTGCCGACCGGGATGATGCGCCCGCCTTTCTTGCGGGTCTCGTTGATCTGGCGCGCGGCGGCCTCGGTGATCTCGCCCCATTCCGCATGCATCTTGTGGTCGCGCACGTCGTCGACCTTCACGGGCAGGAACGTGCCCGCTCCGACATGCAGGGTGACGTGGGTCGTCTCGACACCCCGCGCGGCCAAAGCCTCCATCAGCGGTGGGTCGAAATGCAACGATGCGGTGGGCGCGGCGACGGCCCCGGTGCGGCGGGCCCAGATCGTCTGATAATCCTCGCGGTCCTGCGCATCGGCCTTGCGCTTGGCCTCGATGTAAGGAGGCAGAGGCATGTTGCCGGCCTTTGACAGGGCCGCGTCGAAGTCATCACCGGTGAGGTTGAAGGCCAGCGTCGCCGTGCCGTCGCTCCGGCCAAGCACTTCGGCTGACAGGTCGTCGGAGAAATGGATTATCTCGCCATCGCGCACCTTCTTGAGGGGGCGCAAAAGCGCGCGCCAGTGGCCCTCGGGCGTCGGGTCAAGCAGGGTCGCCTCGACCTTTGCCTCGGTCGCTCCCCCCTCGCCCATCCTCCGGCGCAGGCCCGACAGCCGCGCGGGGATCACCCGCGTATCGTTCAGAACAAGCCGGTCGCCGGGGCGCAGAATATCCGGCAGATCAAAGACATGACGGTCCTCGATTCGGTCGCCGCGCGCTACCAGAAGCCGCGCCGAAGATCGCGGCCTGGCGGGCCGGGTGGCGATAAGCCGCTCGGGCAAGTCAAAGTCGAAATCGCTGGGCTTCATGGTTGTTCGCGGCGTTCCTGTCGTGGCGGGCGCTGCGGGGAGCGTTCGGTGCCCGGCGGCGCGCGGCGAAAGATCTCGCGGAACATGCCGGGGGTCAGGATCGACAAGGGGTTCACCGACACACGCGGCGTCTCGGCATCGCCGGTCATCCGGAAGGTGAAGCCGAAAAGCCCCTCGCCCCTCCGCGTGAAGATCTGCCCGATGGCATTGAAAAGATAGATGGGAGAGATCACGCCCTGCATGTCCAGCTGTTTTCCGGCAAGGTCATAGGTGCCATCCAGCGAAATGCCAAGTGACGCGCCGACCGCCGAGCCCTGCTTGAGGATAAGCCGGTCAGGCGTGATCTCGAACTGCGCCACGACGTTGTCGAACAGGATGCCCGGCCCCTGTAGCTGGTCGATGATGCCGATGATGCTGACGGCGTCGAGAAGATCGGCCATCACCGGCTGGTCGCGAAGGCGCGTCGTGCGGATCTGAAGCTGTCCGTCGAAACCGCTTCCCTCACTGCGCGGCACCATGATCAGGTCAAGCGCCCCGCCGTCGAAGGACTTGAACACCCCGGCGTCGCGAATGACCGCACCGGCATCGTCGCCCTGAAGCCGGATCGCCGTGCGCCCGCGTTGCGGCACCAACGCGCCGCGCACCGGCGCACCGCCGTTCATGCGCGCCTCGAACGTGCCGTTGAGCCCCGCTGACGACGTGACCTGCCCCCGGAACGGCGAGAGCGTGATGTCATCGGTCACGATCACACGGTCGAGGGCGAGGTTTAGCGGAACGCCAGAGC
>JABDPT010000096.1 GCA_013042605.1 Paracoccaceae bacterium | reverse complement strand
GCGATTTGAACCGGGCCATTCCAAGCGGCAACCCCGTGCCGCAAGCGACATCGCCAAGGGGAACCAATACCCACGGGCTCAACCTGCCAAGATTATCTTTGAGAACTTCAGATGAGGTGCTAGCGTTGCAAAACGAAACGAAAAAAGAGTCTCTTGGAGACCTGGGGAGGATTAAATGAAATTGAACAATCACGTCTTTGGCGTCTCGCTGATGGCCATGACCCTGAGTGCGGGGGCGGCCGCCGCCGACAAGCTGACCTTCTACTGCAGCGCGCAGGAAGAATGGTGCCAGCTGATGGCGCGAAGCTTTGAGGAAACGTCCGGCATCGATGTCGACATGACCCGCAAGTCCTCGGGCGAGACCTTTGCCCAGATCCGGGCCGAAGCGTCCAACCCCAAGGGCGACGTGTGGTGGGGCGGCACCGGCGACCCACACCTGCAAGCGGCCGAGGAAGGGCTGACGGCGGAATACATCTCGCCGATGCGCGACCAGCTTCACCCCTGGGCGATCTCACAGGCCGAAAGTGCCGGCAACCGCACCATCGGCATCTATTCGGGCGCGCTAGGATACGGCTATAACAACGACCTTCTCGCGGCCAACAACCTGCCCGAACCTGCCTGCTGGGCCGATCTTCTCAAGCCCGAATTCAAAGGGCATGTCCAGATGGCCAACCCGAACTCGTCGGGCACGGCCTATACGACGCTGGCCTCGATCGTTCAGATCTTCGGTGAAGACGAAGGGTTCGAGTTCATGAAGGGCCTGCACGCCAATATCAACCAGTACACCAAGTCGGGGTCGGCCCCGATCAAGGCGGCGGGGCGCGGCGAAACCACGATCGGGATCGTCTTCATGCATGACGCGGTCGCACAGGCCGTGGCCGGGTTCCCGATCACGGTGGTCGCCCCGTGCGAAGGCACAGGCTATGAAATCGGGTCGATGTCGATTGTCGACGGCGCGCGCAACATGGACGAGGCCAAGCAGTTCTATGACTGGGCGCTTAGCGCCGAGGCGCAGAACCTTGCCCTTCAGGTGAACGCGTTCCAGGTCCCGTCCAACACGGGCGCGCAGACGTCGGACAAGGCGCCGGACATGGCGACGATCAAGCTGATCGACTATGACTTCGTGAAATACGGGTCATCGGACGAGCGCAAGCGTCTGTTGCAGAAATGGGATGAAGAGGTCTCGGTTCTGCCTCAGTAAACCGTGCGCAAGGCTGCAAGCGAGACGACCGCCCACCCGATACTGATCTACTGGATCATTGCCGGGTGGGTGGGGTACTTCATCCTTCCCTGGTACGGGATCGAGGACGGGTTTTTCCGTTTCGAATGGCTGATCGACGGATGGCCGCTGGACGACGAATATGCGCCGGCGGCCTTTCTGATTGCCCAAGGTGAAAAGCTTTGGCTGGCGCCTTTGCTGCCAGCGCTGGTGGCTCCACTATTCGTGCTGCGCAAGCGCAAGATCGATCCGTCCTATTCGCGCGTGCTGATCCTGTCGGGGGCGTTCGGCTTTGCCTACCTGATCGCGCAGGGCTTCGGGATCGGCATCCGGGGCTTCAGCTATGAATGGCTGACCGCGCTTTTCGGGGATCTGGGCGACCGCCAGTTCGGCATGGGCTATGGCGCGATGTTGGTTGCGTCGTCCTTCCTGTTCCTCTTCACCCAAGGCATCGCCGCGCGCGGCGCGATCAATGGCGACGTCTTTGTGGTCAGCGCGATCGGCGGCGTGATCGTCATCGTCGCGACCTTCGTGTTCTTCCCGATCGCGAAGATGCTGATCTTCGCGTTCATCACCGAAGATGGCGGCTATTCGGTCGGCGTTTTCTTTTCGAAATTCTTCGATGACAGGCTGTGGGGCCTTGGGTGCCTGTGGGGTGCGCGGTGTGGTGCTGCGTGGAATTCGCTGTTCCTCGCGGTTCTGGTCGGGTTCCTGACCACGGTTCTGGGCCTTGCCTTCGCGCTTGTCGTCACGCGATCGGGGTTCCGGGCAAAGCGTGTGGTACGTGCGCTGACCGTCCTTCCGATCATCACCCCGCCCTTTGTGATCGGTTTGGCGCTGATCCTGCTGTTCGGACTGTCGGGGTCGGTGACGCAGTTCGTGGCCGAAACGGTCGGCGTGCAACCGACGCGGTGGCTCTACGGTCTGCCCGGCGTACTGATCGCACAGACGCTGGCCTTCACGCCCATCGCCTTCCTCGTCCTCATCGGCGTGGTCGAAGGCGTTTCGCCGTCGATGGAGGAAGCCGCGCAAACGCTGCGCGCGAACCGGTGGCAGACGTTCCGGACCGTCTCGCTGCCCCTGATGCGCCCCGGGCTTGCCAATGCGTTTCTGCTTGGTTTCATCGAAAGCATGGCCGATTTCGGCAATCCACTGGTTCTTGGCGGCAATTTCGACGTGCTGTCGACCGAGATCTTCTTTGCCATCGTCGGGGCGCAATACGATCAGGGCCGCGCCGCCGTGCTGGCCATGGTGCTGCTTTTCTTCACGCTTTCGGCCTTTTACCTACAGCGCGCGTGGCTTGGAAAGAAAAGCTATACGACCGTCACCGGCAAGGGCGACGCCGGCGTTCACCCGCTCATGCCCAAGCGCCTTGCGATCCCGGTCTTTCTGGTGGCCGGGGTCTGGGGCGCGTTCACGATCATCGTTTACGGCATGATCGTCTATGGCAGCTTTGTCGAGCTTTGGGGCGTGAACGACTCACTGACCTTCAAGCACTACGTCACCGCCTTCGCCGTCAGCGTGAACGAAAACGGCATCCACTGGCGCGGTTCCGCCTGGGACAGTTTCTGGACGACGATCTATATCGCTGCCGCCGCGGCCCCGCTGACGGCCGCGGTCGGGCTGGTCACCGCCTATCTTCTGACGCGTCAGAGCTTTGCCGGGAAGAATGCCTTCGAGTTCGGCACGATGCTGTCCTTTGCGATCCCCGGAACGGTGATCGGGGTCAGCTATATCCTTGCCTTTAACGTGCCGCCCATCGAATTGACCGGCACAGGCATCATTCTGGTCGTCAGCTTCATTTTCCGGAACATGCCGGTGGGCGTGCGGGCGGGCATCGCGTCGATGTCGCAACTCGACAAATCGCTTGATGAAAGCTCTCTGACCCTTGGCGCGAACTCCTGGCAGACCTTCCGCCGGGTGATCCTGCCGCTCTTGCGGCCGGCGATCCTTGCGGCACTCGTCTTCAGTTTCGTGCGCGCGATGACCGCGATTTCGGCGGTGATCTTTCTGGTCAGCGCCCGCTACGACATGGCGACGAGCTATATCATCGGACGCGTTGAAAACAACGACTACGGCCTTGCGATTGCCTATTCCACGACCCTCATCTTCGTGATGCTGGCGGTCGTGGGGATGTTGCAGATCATCGTGGGCCGCACACAGATCGGACGCCGGACCCAGTTCGGCGGAGGGGGAACAAATGGCTGAAACACGGATCAAATCGAAGGCGGCCCCGGTCAGCTTTCAGGGCGTGTCCAAGGTGTTCGGCAAGGACGTGGTCGCGGTCGACAAAATCGATCTTGAGGTCGAGGCGGGCAAGCTTGTCACCCTGCTCGGGCCTTCGGGATGCGGTAAAACCACGACCTTGCGGATGATCGCCGGGCTGGAAATGGCCAGTTCGGGCCGCATCCTCATCGGAGACAAGGACGTCACCCGCCTGCCCGCGACCGACCGCGACGTGTCCATGGTGTTTCAGTCCTATGCGCTTTTTCCGCATATGACGGTACTTGAGAACGTGTCTTACGGTCTGGATTTTTCGGGCTTCCCGAAGTCCGAGGCCCGCGACAGGGCACGTGCGGGACTCGATCTGGTGGGGCTCAAGGGCTATGACGACCGCCTTCCCAGCGAGCTTTCGGGCGGGCAACAACAGCGGGTAGCCGTGGCCCGGGCGCTTGTTCTCGAACCGCAGGTTCTGCTTTTCGATGAACCGCTCTCGAACCTTGATGCCAAGCTGCGTCGTCAGGTGCGCGAGGATATCCGCGCCATCCAGCAGGATCTTGGTCTGACCGTGGTCTATGTCACCCATGATCAGGAAGAGGCCTTGGCCGTCTCCGATGAAATCGTCGTGATGCGCAATGCCGCCATCGCCCAGATCGGCGCACCTCGCGAACTTTACGATGCACCGGTCGACCGGTTCGTGGCCGATTTCATCGGCGAGGCGAACATCATCCCCTGCGAGATCGTTTCAGTCGAGGGCGACGTGGCCGAGATCGCCATCGAAGACTACCGCTACCGGCTTGCGTCGCGCGGCATGTCGCCGGGACCTGCCGCGCTGGCCGTCCGGCCCTCGCGGCTCGAGATCGGCACGGCCCACGGGTTCGCCGCCCAGATCAAGAAAGCGACCTATGTCGGCGTGCGTATGGAATATACCGTCGAGGCACCGTTCGGAGAGATCTTCGTGGTGCAGGACGATGTGCAAAACCCGCTCGAGCCCGGTCTCGATGTCCGGCTCGGCTTTGCGTCCGCCGGGCCGGTTCTCATCCCCGGCGGTTAGGCGCCGAACGCATCGTCGGCGATGCTCACCAGATCCTCGAACACACCCGGCGCGCCCACGACCACGCGCCCGCCGCGCGCGATCATGTCGTCGGCATCCTGCACTTCGACGCCGCCGCCGGCCTCTTCGATAAGAAGCTGCCCGGCAAGGCAATCCCACGCGTTCATGTGTTCCTCGACATAGCCAAGCAGGCGGCCCGCCGCGACATAGGCCAGCGACAGCGCGCCAGAGGCGTTGCGCAGGAAGATCCCGCCCCGGTCGAAGATGGCACCCATCAGCTTCATCGCGCCGGTGGTGGCCACCCGGTTGGAAAAGCCGATGCCGGTCGTGCCGTCAGCAAGACCAAGGCCCGTGGGAACCCGAAGCGGCACACCGTTCAGCGTGGCCCCCGCGCCCCGGATCGCAACATAGGTTTCGTCGTGAATGGGGTCGTGGATGATCCCGACCTCGGTCCGCCTGTCGCGCACGCCGGCCAGCACGACCGTCCATGCCGGAATGGCATTGATGAAATTGGTGGTCCCGTCGATCGGGTCAATCACCCATGTGAACCCGGAACTACCCTTATCGGGATCGCCCTCTTCCCCGACGATGCTATCATCGGGAAAGGCGCGCGCAAGTTCTGCGCGAACCTCCAGCTCAACCTCGCGGTCCGCCTGGCTCACGAAATCCTGATGCCCCTTCCGATCGATGCGCAACGCGTCCGGACGGCGAAAGAACGCCAGCGCCGTGCCGCCTGCCTGTCTGGCGATCTGCTCGCCGATCCGCGCCTTGTCCTCAAGCAACATTTGTCTCTCCCTCGTCCCGTCAACCACGCGCCAAGCTTGCATTTTGGCCGCCCGAACGAAAGCCCGCGCTTGTCGCGGCCCGGATCGCGCCCCATATCTATTCCATGTTGAAGTTCACACCGATCCTTCTGGCAATCCTTTATGCGCTGGCCATGTACCGCTTTTCGGCATGGCGGACAGCGAAAGAGCTTGATGCCAAATCGACCGAACTGGCTGACCCGGTGCTCAAACGCCTGAGCGACCGGATGGCCGCCGCGCTCGATCTCGACCGTATCAAGGTGCATATCTACGAGATCGACCCGGTGAACGGGCTGGCCGCCCCCGATGGCCGCATCTTCATCACGCGCGGGTTTTACAACAAATACCGTCAGGGCGAAGTCACGGCCGAAGAGATGGCCAGTGTCATCGCGCATGAGTTGGGCCATGTCGCACTTGGCCATTCGCGCCGCCGGATGATCGACTTTTCGGGTCAGAACGCGCTGCGTACGGCACTTGCCATGGTCCTGTCGCGGTTCCTGCCGGGGATCGGGGTCTGGATCGCCAATGGCCTGACCACGCTTCTGGCCGCACGCCTGTCGCGGTCGGATGAGTATGAGGCGGATGCCTATGCCTCGGCCCTGCTGACCAAGGCGGGGATCGGCACCGAGCCGCAGAAATCGCTGTTCGCCAAGCTTGAAGAGCTGACGCAAAGCCGGTCGGGCGCGATGCCCGCGTGGCTGATGAGCCATCCCAAGACGGCCGAGCGTGTGAAAGCCATCGAAGCGCTGGAAGCGAAATGGACCGGGGTAACGGCGGACTGATCGCCGATCCTCACCCGGAAAAAGAAAACGCGCGCCCGACCAGAGGCGCGCGTTCTTTGTTTTGCGGGGCCGCAGCCTAGGCTTCCAGACCCAGCTTGTGCACGTGGATCTCGTTGATCGGGTGGCTGTCGGCGCCGACGATCCCCGGACGCGAGTGACGGTACAGCGACCGCCAATACGGCTGAATAACCGTGCCATCCTCGCGCAGGAAGTTCTGGATCCCGACCATCAACTCGCGCCGCCGTTCGGCATCGGCGATGGCCGAGGCCTCTTCCAGCATCGTATCGAACTCGGCACTTGCCAGCCCGGTTTCGTTCCATGCCACGCCGGACTTGTAGGCCAGCGTCAGCACCTGAACGCCCAGCGGGCGGTGGCCCCAGTCGGTCGAACTGAACGGATATTTCGCCCAGTCGTTCCAGAACGTGCTGCCGGGCAGAACGGTCCGTTTGACGTTCAGCCCCGCATCGCGAAGCTGCGCGGCCAACGCGTCGGTCGTGTTGCGCCGCCAGTCGTCGTCGATCGAGGTCAGCTCATGCTCGTAATCCAGCATCCCGGCTTCTTCCATGAGCGCCCGCGCGGCGTCGACATCGCGCACAGGGGCGCCGATATCGGCGTATTCGGGGTGGATCGGGCAGACATGGTGGTTCTCGCCCAGCGTGCCGCGATTGGCATAGCCAAGGTCAAGCAGAACCGCGTTGTCGCAGGCCAGCGCCAGCGCGCGACGCACGCGGGCATCGGCGTAAGGCGCCACCCCATCGACCAGCGTCTCGCGGTTGGTGCGCAGGACAAGCGTGTTGGCCGACACTGACTCGCTCTGGTTCCAGCCGATGGCCTGGAAGACGTCGACGAACTCCCCGACCGTTTCATAGGTCATGTCGATCTCTTCCCCTTCGGCGGCGGCAGCATGCAGCGCGCCATCGGTGCCGTAGTCGACGAATTCGATCCGGTCGAGATAGGCCCCCTCGCCCCACCACGGGTGGTCTGGGTCCTTGACGAGAACGGCCTTCACGCCGACCTCGTATTCGACAAGCCGGTACGGGCCGGTGCCGATCGGGTCGGCCATCGGATCGCCGGACCAGCCATCGGGCACGATCGCGGCGGGGTATTCGGTGACTGCCGGGATGATGGTGATATCGGGACGCGTCAGGTTCAGCCGCAGCGTCAGGTCGTCGACAACCTCAAGCGCGCCCTCTGCCGGGCCGTCGCCCGCTTCGTTCTGCAGCGACCCCATGCGGGCGGCCATCGAGTTGCCTTCCCACGTGCCGTTGGTCCAGCGCGCGAAGTTATAGGCCACGTCCTGCGCGGTCAGCGTCCCGCGTCCGTCATTCCAGGTGACGCCCGGGCGGATTCTCAGCACGTATTGCGTGGCGTCCTCGTTCACTTCCCAGCTTTCCAGCAGGCGCGGCTCGAAGGTGCCGTCGGCGTTGTACTGCACCAGATATTCCAGATAGCCGCGCACGATGTTGCCAAGCTGCGGCCAGTTGAAGGTCGGCGGATCAAGCGGGGCGCGCACATCCTGCTGAATACGGATCGTGCCGCCGGGCTGGATATGGGCGGCCGCCTTGGCGGGCTGGCTCATCCCGATCATGCCGTAGGCGGCGCTCGCCGTGACCCCAAGGGCCGTCGCGCGGGTCAGAAACTCGCGGCGGCTCAGGTCGCCGGCCACCACTTCGGCAGCATGCATATGCACGGCCGGATGAATCTTCCGGCTGTTGAAAAATGTGGTCATAGGTATCTCCCTGTTGGACATGACTTGTCGGCTTGACGCCGTTTTATGAGATGCCCGCATCTTAAGGGCATTTGCGGGAAGGGAAAGGCATAGCAGAGCGACTGCGGCATGGCGGTCTGTCGAGAGCGGAACGGAGTCGCAGGCACGTGGTATTTCAGAACAGCCCGAGCAGTTCTGGTTTTTGACTTTGTAGGGTGCCGCGAGTGAATGACTTGCCAATCCGAATCCCACCGCGCGGCTATGGAGAGGTCGGCTTTGCGGGGCGGAGCGGACATTCATTTCGCGACCACGCATATTCGGCGAACGCGGTTTCGGCTCAGTTATTTGTGACCAGTTGGTAAGCCGTACGATCGGATGCCATCTGAACGCTTACAATTGTCGCCAGCGCCAGAATGAGATCGCCGATGGCCAGATAAATGATGAAGACACCCACGCTGCCAAGATCAAAGGCAAACACCGCGACGACGAAGCAGAGCCGAAACCAGCCATTCCAGTAGGGGAATGAGCCATGGGTTTCGAGATCGCGTGCGGAAAACCAGAGCACGATCGCCACGAAACACCCGAATATGGCGGGCAACCAAGGCCAAAGTGCCGCGGGCGGCGTCAGGCCCAGCAAGGGAAGGGCGCCGGGCGTGAGGAAGGTCACTGCTCCACCAAGATTGTAGAGCGCGGCGGTGCGAACGATGATCGGGGCTGCTTTCATGCTGAAGCTCCATGTCTGCGGATTGCAATGATCAGAAGAATGCCGAGCGCGTAGTGCAGGACGACAGAAGATGCGGTCGTGAACTGTGCCATGCCAGTCGAGAAGATGCCGTCATCGGCGAGCGCGATCCACATCATCCAGTCGATGGTCGCCGCCATGATTTGATAGAGCGCGAGTGCCCAGGCGACGCCGATGTGTGGTGCTTTTCGGAATATCCAGGCGATGAGCCCCTGAAACAGAAGGGCGGCACCGATGAGTTTCACGATCCATTGGCCGTCGGGGCTCAGGACCCAACCTGTGACGGACAGCATGAGACTGGGTGGTATCAGCAGGGCCGTCCCGGCGTAGGCGAATTCCACGATGGCGACGATTGTGAAGAGGACGCCAAGGTCTGTGACTTTGCCCATTTTCTTCCCTTTGCTTTTCATTCACTAAAAACCGCGTGGGCCTTCTATGTCCCACACCCAAGATGGTGCAGGACTGTGCGGCGCGCATTGACACTTCGCGCCAATGAATTGTCATATCGTGCCAATTCGACCTGTTTCGAATGCGATGCCGCAAAAAAGAGATATAGGAGACGCATGAGCGGCTCGGATCGACGTCACAGCATGGAAAGCGACCTGCAGTTTGTGTGTCAGGTCCTGGGGTTGAGCCTTGACTACATCCTCAAACGCGCTGGTGTACCCGCATCCGCGATTGCAGACCGATCTGCCGGATCGATCCGCCTCAGCGACTACTTCGCTCTCTGGAACGCATGCCAAGTGCTTTACGGAAAGCCCGATTTTGCGCTGCGGCTTGGACTAGCCATGGCGCAAATTCCGTTTTCGACGCCCATCTTCGCCTATTACTGTAGCCGGAACGTTTTCCAGGGCTTTCAACGCCTTGCCGTGTTCAAACCATTGATTGGCCCCTTGCGATATCGGCTGGAAGAGCTGCCCGACACCGTTTCAATCCAGCTGGACGCGACGGAGCCATCCGCCGTGGTACCAGCCAGCATGGCGCTCTTTGAGGTTGTCTTTCTTATTGCCTTGGTGCGGAACACCACAGCGGATGATGTGTGTGCCGTCCGGATCGTCTCGCCCGCGCCCGACCCCCTTGTGGAAGATTTCGCCAGATGCCGCATCGAGCCCGGCGGGATCACGACACTGCATTTCCGCCGGCAGGACGCCGACCGCGCGTTGGTCACACGCAATGCCGAGATGTGGCAGGTCTTTGAGCCGCATCTTCAGGTCGCGCTTGCCGAGGAGCTTTTCGCCTCCTCGGTTGTCGAGCGGGTGCGTAACACGTTGCTGGAGGCCCTTCCGGCGGGAAACCCCACGATTGCGGAGATCGCGTCGCGCATGGGCATCAGCAAGCGAAGCTTGCAACGCAAGCTTGCCGACGCCGGCACGTCCTTCACCAAGGTTCTGGAGGAGATGAGAATTGAGATTGCGGGCAAATATCTGACGGCCACATCGCTGTCTCTGCAGGAGATTGCCTTTCTTCTCGGCTACAACGAACCGTCGTCGTTCTTTCGAGCATTCCGCAAACTGACTGGAGAGACACCGCTGGCCTTCAGGAAAAACCCGCGGCGCACAGAACCTTCGCTTTCCTCATCGCCGAGGTAGGCAGGCTGCAACCGGAAGGGGATGAAACGCCCCTTTGGGCTCAAACCCACCCTTCGCCCCCCGGACCGCCCCCACTCATCCTTTTCGACGGAGGTCCCGGGTCAGGCCCGGGACGCGCGCTATTCACGCCCCGGGTCTGATCCGGGGCCTCGCGCCCGAAGTCACGCCGCGCGCACCCGGCGCAATGCTTGCCGGGAGCTCCGTTCGGGAGTTCGCAGGTTTCGTCATCGGAAAGACGGTCTGCCGGACATGACGGTCATCGCGCCCGAACCTTTCGGAAAGTTCGCAACGACAGCTTTGGCGCTTGGGCCGGATCGGTGCTAGCATTCGATGACGTTATTGGAGAAAGACCGTGCCCGACATCCCCGACCTGCAATTCCATGATAGCCATTCGATCCCGCAGCTTGGTTTCGGTATCTGGCAGGTACCACCCGAGATTGCCGCGGACGCGGTGCAAAGCGCGCTTGAAACGGGCTATCGGCTAATCGATGGCGCGTATCTTTATCTCAACGAGGCCGGGCTTGGCGAGGGTCTGCGCCGGTCTGGTGTGCCGCGCGAGGACGTGTTCATCACGACGAAGGTCTGGAACAACGAACAAGGGCGCGACAAGGCGCGCGCGTCGGTGGAGCGAAGCCTCAAGACGATCGGGGTCGACCAACTGGACCTCGTGCTTATTCATTGGCCCGTCCCCAGCCAGGACCTTTACGTCGAAACCTGGCGTGCGTTCGTCGAAATGCGCGACGAAGGGCTGATGAGATCAATCGGTGTGTCGAATTTCAATGCCGATCATCTGGAGAGGATCATCGGGGAAACCGGCGAAGTTCCGGTCCTCAATCAGATCGAGCTGAACCCCGAACTTCAGCAACCGGAAATGCGCGCGGTGAATGCCAGCCACAACATCGTGACCCAGGCCTGGACCCCGCTGGGCAACGGGCGCTCGTTCGATGCGGACGCGATACGGGCGGTGTCCGAGAGAACCGGGAAAAGCCCCGCACAGGTCATCATCCGCTGGCATCTGCAACTTGGAAACGCAGTCATCCCGCGCTCTGTCAAACTCGCGCGGCAGGCTGAAAACCTTGACGTGTTCGACTTTACCATCACCGACGCGGAAATGGCCGATATCAGCAGGCTGGACGTCGGGCTTCGTACCGGCCCGGACCCGTCTGTCTTCAAGGAAATGTAGGCCCGCACCGTCGCGCGCCCGGCCCAAGTCAGGAAACCAGACATGAAGAACCCCAAGAACCTGTTCAAGGCCGCGATCAAGGACGGCCGCCATCAATTGGGGATCTGGAACACGATCGGCGGCAACACCGTGCCAGAGCTTCTTGGCGGGGCCGGCTTCGACTGGGTGCTGATCGATTGCGAGCATTCGGCCATTGAAACCGTCGAGGTTCTGCCCGCACTTCAGGCCATCGCGAGCAATCCGCAGGTGTCGGCGGCCGTGCGTCCGGCAGCGAACGATCCGACGGTGTTCAAGCGGGTTCTGGACATGGGTGCCCAGACCTTGCTGGTGCCGTTCATCCAGTCGGTCGAAGAGGCCGAGGCCGCGGTTACCGCCATGCGCTATGGGCCCGGCGGCGTGCGCGGCATGGCCGGCATGACCCGGGCCACGCGCTATGGCAAGGTGGATGCCTATTTCACGTCGGCCGAGGACGACCTCTGCCTGATCTTGCAGATCGAGACGGTCAAAGGGCTGGCCGCGCTTGAAGACATCGCGACGACGGATGGCGTTGATGCCATCTTCTTTGGCCCCGCCGATCTGAGTGCGAGCATGGGATATCCCGGGCAAATGGCCCATCCCGAGGTGGTCGGCGCGATCGAAGACGGGTTGCGGCGTCTGCGCGCGCTTGGCGTGCCGGGTGGCGTGATGGCCCTCGATGTCGACGCGGCAAAGCGCTTTATCGAACTGGGGTCGCTCTTTACGGCTGTCGGGGTCGATCTTGTGCTTTTGGCCGATGCCGTGGACCAGCTTCGCGGCGAGTTCTGATCACGTCTCGGGAATGCCCTTGGCCCGTCCCCCGTGCTTTTGCGCGGCAATCCGGAACGGCGCGTTCGGCGCGCCATAGCCTGTGTATCCGGCGTCGCGCTGAACGACCTCGAAAAACAGACCGCCCGCGAACACCTTGGAATAAAGCTGGAAATAGGCGCACCCGTCTTCTTCATCGTAAAGAACATTCGCGTCGCGCATCCGGTCGAGAAGCGCCGGCGCAATATCGAAACGCGCGGCGAGATCCGCATAGTAGTTGGCGGTCATCAGGAGCGTTTCGAACCCGCTGTCGGCCAGTGCGCGTGCAGCCGCAAAGATATCGTCCGTGGAAAAAGCGATATGTTGCACCGCCGAGCCGAAGTGCTTTTCGGCGAATGACCCGGCGAAGGTGCGATGCGTCTCAGCGCCGTTCAGGGTCATCCGGACAGCGCCGCCCGGCGATTGCACCGCCTGGCTTCGCACCAGTCCGTCGGGGTCGACGACATCGACCATCGGCGTCTTGGTCATGTTGAAAATCGACGTGAAGAACAACGTCCAGCTTAGCATATCCTCGTAATTCATGGTCTGCGCGATGTGATCGATCGAGCGCAAAACAGGTGACGGCGCGGCGTGATCCGAGGTTGCTTCGAACTCGACATCCCAGACCCGCGCAAGGCCGCTTTCCTCGTCGACGAAATGCAGGACCGACCCACCGAGACCGCGAATGGCGGGGATATCCAGCTCTCCAGGGCCCGGCGGCTGGGCAAACGGGGCGGCCCCAAGGGCGGTGGCGCGTGTCACGGTATCGGCGGCAGACGCGACACGCAGCCCGACATCGCACACCGACAGGCCGCGCGCATTCCAGACATGGGCGGCATGACCTTCGCTTTCACTATTGACCACGATGCGGATATCGCCCTGCTGCCACGTCGAGATGGCCTTGTTTCGGTGATGGCCCGACAAACGGAAACCCAGGCGATCAAGAAGCGTCGTCAGTTCCTCCACTTCCTCATCCCGGGCCGTGAACTCGATGAACTCGACGCCATCGATATCGATGCGCCCCGGCAATTCGGCCAGATCGACGCGCAGGTCCGGCTCGGCCCTGCGAACGTCATCCATAAGCGCGATGAGCGATCTGTATCCATCCTGTGCGATGGTCCGCGGGCTTCCGCCGCGAAACTGGTCGTTGAATATCTCAAGGCTGATCGGGCCTGCATAACCGGTCGACATGACGGCCCGCATGAACCCGGTCACGTCCAGATCGCCCTCGCCCGGCATGTTCCGGAAGTGCCGCGACCAATAGAGCAGGTCCATCTCGATCGCCGGCGCGTCCGCGACCTGGACAAAGAAGATCCGGTCGCCCGGGATCGAACGGATCGTGTCCGGACTGAGCCCGCGCCCCAAGGTGTGAAAACTGTCAACGATAAGGCCGACATTCGGGTGATTTGCGCGCCGCACAATCTCCCATGCGTCGCGATGATCGGAGACGTGGCGTCCCCAGGCCAGCGCCTCGTATCCGACGCGCAGTGTCCTGCGGGCCGCGCGTTCTCCCAGTTCGGCCAGATCGTCGGCGGCCCGGTCGATTCCACCAAGACCGGCGGGATGCACCGATGAACAGATCAGGACAAGGTCGGTGCCAAGCTCTTGCATGTCATCGAACTTGCGTTCGGCGCGATCGAAGGCCTTGCTGCGCAGCGGTTCGGGCAGACATTCGAAATCCCGAAACGGCTGGAACAGCGTGATATCAAGCCCATGATCACGGATCATGTTCCCGACATCGCGCGGCGACCCGTCATGGGTCAGAAAGTCCTGTTCGAAGATCTCCACGCCATCGAAGCCGGCTTGGGAAATGGCCTCAAGCTTTTCGACGAGGTTGCCGGAAATCGAAACCGTGGCGATTGAGGTCTTCATGCTCTTTCCCTAACGGACCAACTACGCGCCATCGCGTGGGGGCGATGCAATTGCCACCGGCGTCCGGCATTCGTGCGTATCCTCAAGCAACGCTCTGGCCCTGATCGAGGTTTTGGCGATCAATCAACGTCTGAAAATGACGCTGCATCCGGTCGGCATTCGCGGCATGTCCCGTCAATAATTCGAACGCCGTGACCGCCTGATAGACCGCCATGGCCCCGCCGTTCATGACCGTCATTCCCAAATCGCTTGCACTGCGGATCAACGCCGTCTCAAGCGGGAAATAGACGATGTCGGCCACCCACGCGCCAACCGGCAGGTGCCCGGGATCGAAGGGCATACCGGGATAGGCCTTCATGCCGATTGGGGTGGCGTTCAGCGCGCCCTCTGCTTGGGAAAGGTCGACCTTGTCCGGCGACATCACGGTGACCGGCGCGTCCGGTCTGATCCGCGCAAGTCGCGCGGCCAGGGCCGATGCGCGCTCTGCCGCCGTGTCGACCAAAGTGACGGCGGCCCCGGCGTCCAGAAGGGCCAGCGCGGTCGCGGCCCCTGCCCCACCCGCGCCGAACTGAATGATCCGCGCGCCCCGTACAGGCAGTCTTCGCTGTTCAAGCGCCATGGCGAAACCTGAATAGTCGGTTGTATGGCCGATGCGTTTGCCGTCGCGCAGAACGACGGTGTTCACCGTCCCAAGCTCTCCTGCCGGGCCTTCAAGGGCGTCAAGACAGGCGCCGACGCGGGTTTTGTGCGGATGCGTCACATTGAGTCCGCACAATCCCTCGCTCTCGGCATGCTCAAGGATTTCGGCAAGGGTCCGGGCGTTCCACGGCTCGGTGGCCGTGTCATAGCGTTCGTACCGATAGGCCAAACCCTGCGCCGCGCCCTCGGCCTCGTGCATGGCGGGCGTCAGGGATGCCGCGATCCCGTCTCCGACAAGGGCGGCCCTCATCCCCCGTACCCGAAGACGCGCGGCAGAAAAAGGACGATCCCCGGGAACAGGATCAGGACCAGCAATGCTCCGATAAGCACGATCAGGAAGGGCCAGACTTCGCGAATGATATCGCGCAGGGCGATCCCTGTGACCGCATTGATAACGAAAAGCAGGATCCCATAGGGCGGTGTGATCAGGCCAATCATGGAATTGACGACGACAAGCACGCCGAAATGCACAAGATCGATCCCAAGCGCGTTACAGGTCGGGATGAAGAGCGGCACGATGACAAGGATGATCGTGGTGGCATCCAGCACGCAGCCCAAAAGCAGGATCAGCAGGTTCACGGCCAGCAGGAACATCAGCGGATCAACGTCGATCCCCGTCAGGAATTCGGACATCATTCCGGGGATGTTTTCGGACACGACGATGAAGTTGAGGATCAGCGCGCCGCCGATCACCACGCCGACCGCCGCGGATGACCGCGCGCTTTCGACAAGGATCCGGTAAAGGCTGTGGAAGGACAAGGCCCGGTAAAAGACCGCCGCGAGGATCAGGGCGTAAAGGGCTGCGACCGCTGCCGCTTCGGTTGGCGTCGTGACGCCGCCATAGATCCCGTAAAGCAGGATGACCGGCATCAGAAGCGCGGGAAAAGCGTTCGCGGTCTTGCGCGGCAGCTCGCGCAGGGGCACCGGCTCTTCGATGGCAAAACCGCGCTTGCCGGCAAGATAGGTGTTCATCGCCATCAGAACCCCGCCCATGATCAGGCCGGGAACGATGCCCGCCAGAAAGAGGGACCCGATAGAGGCGTTGGACACCAGCGCATAAAGTACCATCGGAATCGACGGCGGAATGATCGGGCCGATCGTGGCCGAGGCCGCCGTGATCGCCGCGGCATATCCCCCGCTATAGCGACCGTCCTTCGTCATCATCTGGATGATGATCTTGCCGATGCCCGCCGCATCCGCGACGGCCGAGCCGGACATGCCCGAGAAGATCAGTGACGCCACCACGTTGACGTGGCCCAGCCCGCCCTTGAACCGCCCCACCGCGGCGACGCAGAAATTCAGCAATCGTTCCGAGATCGTCCCGGCGTTCATGATATTCGCCGCCACGATGAAAAGCGGTACCGCAAGCAGGACGAAGCTTCCGTAAAGGCCCTGAAGGATCTTCTCACCCGTCAGCGCGATATCCATGCCTGCCGCACTGAGATACACCAGCGACGCGAGCATGATCGAATAGCCGATCGGCGTGCCGATCCCGGCCAGTCCGAACAGCACGATCAGGCAAAGAGCGAGTTCATAGCTCATACCGCTTCCTCGCCTTCCCGAATGGCGGGGGCGCCGTGGTCATGTCCGGGCAGTTCGTGGTCTTCGTCCGGCGGGCCGTTTCGGATGATGTCGACAAAGCGCCATGCATAGCGCGCCGCGATGACCAGCATGAACACCCCGTATATCGAGAAGATCGTGCGCATCGGGATCTTGTCGCCGGTAACCGGAATCCGGACCGTCGTCGTCTTCCGGATTTTCATGAAGTCGATGTAATCCCAGGTCGGCAGAAAGGCCCACAACATGCCAATGCAGATCGATCCCGCCGCGATCAATGCCAGCACCTGCCGTAGGCGTCGCGGGGCCGCGAGATAGAAGATGTCGAAGGTGACGTGGTCCTTTTCCCGCACGATGAAGGCGCAGCCGAAAAAGACGATCCAGACCCACAGAATGAGGCAGAGCTCAAGCGTCCAGCCAAACGGCGTCAGCAGGACGTAGCGCGAGAATATCTGAAGCAGAAAGGTGATGAACATCGCCGCCAGCATCGTGGCGGCGATGAATTCGGTGCCGGTGGTAAACCATTTCGAAAGAGCTTTCATTGGCTCACCCCCGTCGCGGCACCTTTTCTTGTCAGGCCCTAGTTGCCGAGGGCGTTGATGCGCTCAAGCACACCTTCGGGCCAGGATGAGGCAACTTCGCTGCCGACATACTGCGCCTGCACATGGGTGCGGAAGGCGTCTAGGTCAGGCGTGTAGATTTCGACACCCTGGCTGCGAATGAAGTCGGCGAGGTTGTTCTCTTTCTCAAGCTGCTTGAGGCGCCCCCATGCGGCGGCGGCGTCGGCGGCGCGTTGCACGGTCAATTGCTGATCCGGCGTAAGCCCGTCCCACACCTCTTTCGAGAACGCGATATAGTTCAGGTCGACAAGATGGGATGTCAGCGCAATCTGCTTGGTCACCTCGTAGAACTTCGCATCCACGACCGTCGGAAGCGGATTGTCCTGACCATCGACGGCACCTGTCGACAGCGCGGTGTACACTTCGGTGAAGGCCATCGGCGTCGGTGCCGCGCCAAGCGCTTTGCCAAGGAACTGCCAGGCGTCCGTGCCCGGCATCCGCAGGTTCACTCCGGCAAGGTCCGCAGGCGTCTGAACGTCCAACTCTTCGCGCGACTGGCGCAGGTTTACGTGGCGGCGGCCCAGATACATGACCGACAGAAGCTTCACGCCCAGCTCGTCTTCGACGGTCTTCTTGAAGGGGTCCATCAGCGGGTCGTTGAAGACGCGCACCTGATGGGCGGCGTCCTGATGGACATAGCCGGTGGCGAAGATCGAGAATTCGGGGAAGAACTGTGCCAGTTCCTGCGCCGAGGCGATCGACATCGTCAGGTTGCCGCGGCTGATGGCCTCGAGTTCCGTACCTTGGGCGAAGAGTGTCGCGTTATAGCCGGGCTGGTAATCGGCGAACTCGGCAACCATGGGGGCAAAGACCTTGGCCATCGCCGCCGAACGCTGGTCCGTTTCGGAGCCCGCAGTCGCCAGCGTGAAGGTCATCTTGTGCGCATCCGCGAAAGCCGGTGCTGCAACGCTTGCGGCAAGGCCAACGGAAGCGGCCATTGTCAGCGCCGCTCTTCTTGTCAGTTTAAGGGTCATCTCATCCTCCCTGGAGATTGTTGGTTCTTCTTTTGTGATCGGAACCTCGCGCGGTTTTCCGAATTATTCAAGATTTTTTCGAAAATATCAGATATTTTTTCCTTCAGCAGCGGCTACGATCTTTGTCTTCCTGCGCAAATCGATGCAATCGCCCGTCATGGCCGATTGCTGGATCGCTTCGACGACTTGAAGTGTAGCGAGTCCTTCCCGTCCTGTAACGAGGGGGTCAGCGGTGCCGCGGATAACATCGGCGAAATTCTCGATCTGATTGACCAAGGGGTCCGTGGTTTCTCGTTTCACCGTGGTCGATGAAATCGGGGCCCACCAGTTCCGGTCCTTGTCGGCATAGTTCCAAACCCTCAGGTCCGGAATGGACAACGATCCGTGCGACCCGCCGATCATGTAGCAGTTTTCGGGCGTCGGCGGATAAATCGGATACTCGCGCGAGGTGAGTTCCCAACTCCAGGGCGCAACGATGCTATCCGAGACCGTGATCGTGCCGATGGCGCCGCTTTCGAACTCCAACAGCGCGCTTGCCACATCTTCATTGGCATAACCGCGGACAGACGGCCGGGCCACGGCGCGCACCGTCGAAACCTCGCCGCACAGATAGCGCAGCAGGTCGATGTCATGGACCAGATTGACCGATATCGGTCCGGCCCCGGGCATGCGGCGCCAGTCGGAAACGTCGAAGTAGTCATCGGGTTTGTAGAACCAGCATGTGGCCTGCACGGCGCGGATGGATCCGATCTCTCCGTCGTCGATCAGCGCTTTGGCTTTCTGGATCAGCGGGTTGTGCCGGCGATGATGGCCGACAAGGACCGGCACGCCCGCAAGATTTGCCCGTCGGACAAGCTCTTCCGCATCTTCCGACCGCGTCGCGATGGGCTTTTCGACCAGAACGGGAATGGCCACGGCCACGCAGGCGGTCGCCTGTTCGACGTGCAGGGAATTCGGGGTGGCAAGAATGACCCCATCGGGTCGATCCGCCGCAAGGAGCGCGTCAAGCGATGGGAAGACGGCGAACCCGGCGTCCGACGCATGCGCGCGGCCCGCATCCGAGGGTTCGACGACTGCGGCGACCTCTGCCCGGTCACACTGTGCGATGGCATCGACATGTCGCCGGCCAACAAGACCATAGCCGGCAATCGCCAGTCTGACGGGTTCTTTCATCGTTCGGGCATCCTCCCGCCGTCACGCTAATGCGGTTATCGGCGCCTGACAATAATATATGATATTTTAATCTTCACCAGATTTTGCCATAATTTGCGATTAAGCGAGTTTCGGCATAAATATCTGTTGATCAGAAAATCCTAGGGCAAATCCTTGAACGACACGAACCAAACCGTCGGCTCGACGACGTACCAGAAGATCAAGCGCGACATCATCTTCGGCGCGCTGCGTCCGGGGTCGAAGCTGAAGCTGGACATGCTCAAAGAGCGGTATGATGCAAGCTTGTCGACCCTTCGCGAAACGCTGAACCGGCTGACGAGCGAGGGCTTCGTCGAAGCGCCTGCCCAACGCGGTTTTTTCGTCAAGCCGGTATCGGTCGAAGACCTTGAAGAGATCGCCAATCTGCGCACGCTGCTGGAATGCCACGCCTTGGGGCTTTCCATTCAGAACGGAGATGCGGAATGGGAAGGGCAGCTTGTCGCCGCCCATCACAAGCTTCACCTGATGGAACAGCGGATGCTGGCGGGCGACGAGTCGCAGGTCGAGCTTTGGAAGCGTTATGACTGGGAATTTCACCTTGCCATGATCCAGGCCTGCAAATCAAAGAACCTTCTGTCGCTGCATGCGACACTTTTCGACAAGTATTTGAGATATCAGATGCTTGTGCTGACCAATCGCGGTGAAGTCGCGATCCGGGAGCATAAGGCCATGTTCGATGCCACGCTTGCCAGAGATACCGCAACGGCCCAGCGGCTGTTGGACGAGCACATCCGGAGCGGTTGGCAGCATACGCTTGCCTCGGTGAGTTGGGGGACTTCCGGATAAGGCAGGGTCACGCACGGCAGCTTGCCGCAAAAGAAAAGGCCCGCGTCGCGATGCGAGGCGGGCCCGGTCATAAGTGTCTGAACGCAGGTGCGGCTTAGCCCACAACCTCGATCCCAGCAAAGAAATACGAAATCTCCTCGGCGGCGGTTTCGGGGGCATCCGAGCCATGAACCGAGTTCTCGCCAACCGATTCAGCGAACTCGGCGCGGATCGTGCCGGGCTCTGCGTCGGCGGGGTTGGTCGCACCCATCACTTCGCGGTTCTTGGCAATCGCGCCCTCGCCTTCGAGGACCTGCACGACAACGGGGCCAGAGGCCATGAAAGTGCACAGTTCGTCATAGAACGGGCGTTCGGCGTGAACCTTGTAGAATTCGCCTGCCTGCGCCTTGGTCAGGTGAATGCGCTTCTGGGCCACGATGCGCAGCCCCGCCTCTTCGAACTTTGCGTTGATCTTGCCCGTCAGGTTGCGCGCGGTCGCGTCGGGTTTGATGATCGAAAGCGTATGTTCGGTTGCCATGGGTGCCTCTTTTCCTGTGCAGTTAACAAGGCGGGGCACCGGAAAATGGCCCCCGCCAGCAATCGGCGCTGCGGTACCATGGCAGACAAGCGTTGAAAAGCGGTTTCCGGGACGCCGGGATGCGCGCCCTGCCCGATTGACAGCCTTGCGGGCCTCAGGCACTGCACGGCCCATGCTCAAGATCAACGACATTCGTTTCTCGATGGAAGGCCGGCCCCTGTTCGACGGGGCCTCGGCGATCATTCCGGATGGGCACAAGGTCGGGCTGGTTGGGCGCAATGGCACGGGCAAAACCACGCTTTTCCGCCTGATCCGGGGCGAATTGGCGCTGGAAGGCGGCGATATCTCGGTGCCGCGCGGGGCGCGCATCGGCGGGGTGGCGCAAGAGGTGCCGGCCTCGCAAACCTCGCTCATCGACACGGTGCTTGAGGCCGATACCGAACGCGCTGCCCTTCTGGCCGAAGCCGATACCGCGCAGGACGCGACCCGCATCGCCGATATCCAGACGCGGCTCGCGGATATCGACGCGTGGTCGGCCGAGGCACGGGCAAGCGCCATTCTCAAGGGTCTGGGGTTCAGTCAGGAAGAGCAATCGCGGCCCTGCGCCGATTTTTCGGGTGGCTGGCGGATGCGGGTGGCGTTGGCGGGGGTGCTTTTCGCACAGCCCGACCTGCTGCTGCTGGACGAGCCGACCAACTACCTCGATCTTGAAGGGGCGCTGTGGCTGGAAAGCTATCTGGCGAAGTATCCGCATACGGTCCTGATCATCAGCCATGATCGGGGGCTTTTGAACCGTGCGGTGGGGGCGATCCTGCACCTCGAAGACCGCAAGCTGACGCTGTATCAGGGCCCGTTCGACCGGTTTTCGGAAACCCGCGCGGCCCGGCTTGCTGTGGCCGAGGCTGCCGCGCGCAAGCAGGACGCGCGCAAGGCGCATCTGCAATCCTACGTCGACCGCTTCCGCTACAAGGCAAGCAAGGCCAAGCAGGCCCAGTCGCGGCTCAAGATGATCGCGCGGATGCAGCCCATCACGTCGGCACAGGAAGCCGCCTTGCGCGCGTTTTCCTTCCCTGAACCCGAGGAACTTTCGCCCCCAATCATCGCCACCGAAAACGCCAGCGTCGGCTATGGCGAGACACCGGTTCTCTCAAAGCTCTCGCTGCGCATCGATCAGGATGACCGGGTCGCGCTTCTGGGCAAGAACGGCGAGGGAAAAACGACGCTGTCCAAGCTGTTGACGGGCAAACTTGCCGCGATGGGCGGGCGCGTGACGCGCGCCTCGAAGCTGCGCATCGGGTATTTCGCACAGCATCAGCTCGACGAATTGCACGCCGATGAGACCCCGATCGACCACCTGCGCCGCCACCGGCCGACGGAAACGCCGGCCAAGCTGCGCGCACGGCTGGCGGGGTTCGGCATCGGACAGGCGCAGGCCGAAACCGTCGCAAGCAAGCTGTCGGGCGGGCAAAAGGCGCGGCTGTCGCTGTTGTTGGCGACGCTGGATGCGCCGCATCTTCTGGTGCTCGACGAACCGACCAATCACCTTGACATGGAAAGCCGCGAGGCGCTGGTCGAGGCGCTGACGGCCTATTCCGGCGCGGTCGTGATCGTCAGCCATGACATGCATCTGCTCAGCCTTGTTGCCGACCGGCTCTGGCTGGTGAAAAACGGGCGCGTGGCCCCCTATGACGGCGATCTCGACGCCTATCGCCGCGAGATCCTCGCCGAACCGGCACCTAAAGAGAAACCGGCCGAAAGGCCCCGCCCCAAGCGCCCGGGCAAAGAGGCGATGCAGGCCCTGCGCAGCGAGGCGCGCAGCTGCGAGGCACGGGTCGAAAAGCTTGAGACGATGCGCGAGAAACTCGCCAAGAAGCTCGCCGATCCAGCCATGTACGAAACCGAGCGCGTTGGCGAGATGGAGGTCTGGCAACGCAAATACGCCGAGGTGATGGACGCGCTGGAACGGGCAGAGACACTCTGGGTCGCCGCGTTGGAGCGGCTGGAGGCGGCGGAAACCGCCTGAAGACAGAGCTTGCGCCAATGCAACGGGAACGTTAGCCGAGGCCATGGACTTCGCCCCCTACATAACCATCTTCGTCACGCTTTTCGTGATCATCGACCCGATCGGCTTGGCGCCGCTTTTCGTGGCGCTGACGCAGGGCGAGGATGCGCGGCATCGGCGGGCGATTGCGGTGCGGGCCTGTCTGATCGGTGCGGGGCTTTTGACGCTCTTTGGCCTCTTGGGCGAGGCGGTGTTGGGCTTTGTCGGCATCTCGATGCCCGCCTTCCGCATCGCGGGCGGCTTGCTGTTGTTTCTGACAGCCCTCGACATGCTTTTCGAGCGGCGCACGAAACGACGTGAAGATCAGGCCGCAGGTAGCGATGATCCTTCGGTTTTTCCGCTGGCAACACCGCTGATCGCCGGGCCCGGCGCGCTGGCGACGATGATTCTTCTGACCGGGCAACACCCCGGCGATTGGGCCTGGATTGCCGCCGTTCATGGCGTGATGTTTGCGGTTTTGCTGGTGACGTTCCTGTTTTTCCTGACCGCGGGCGTGATCGAACGCGCGCTGGGACCGACAGGGATCAACGTCGTCACGCGCCTGCTGGGTATGCTTTTGGCGGCGTTATCGGTGCAGTTCGTGCTGGATGGCCTGTCCGCCGTGACGCCTTTCTGACACCAATTTTTCTTTTCCTAACCAGAATCACTGCCTATCTTTAATGCATGGAAGGTTACGACATCGCCCGATTGGGCTATCTCATCGTATTGGGGCTGGCCCTGACGGGATGGCTTTATATGGAAAACCGGCGGTCGCGGGGCGCGTTTTTGCGTCAGGCGGCGGTGTGGTGTTTCGTGTTCTTCGGCGTGATTGCCGCGGTCGGGTTGTGGCAGGATGTGCGGCGCGAACTGGCGCCAAGCCAGATCTCGTTCATCGACGGATCCGCGCGGATCGAAGCGCCGCGTGCCTTTGACGGCCATTATTACCTGACGGTTCACATCAACCGCGTGCCGGTGATGTTCGTCGTCGATACGGGTGCCACGGATGTCGTGCTGACCCGCGAAGATGCCGAGCGCCTTGGCGTGGATACGGATGTCATGCGGTTTTCCGGAAGGGCCGGCACCGCAAATGGCGAAGTGCGCACCGCGCGCATGCGCATGGAAGAGATCGCGCTCGGCCCGGTCGTCGACCGCAACGTTCCGGTTCTGATCAATTCGGGCGAGATGCAGACCTCGCTTCTGGGGATGAGCTATCTGCAGAAGTTCTCGCGCATCGAAATCTCTGACGGGATGCTCGTCCTCGAGCGGTAAGAACCGCCCCCCTATTTCCCGACCTCTTGCAAGGCCCAGGCCGCATCGCCGCCAAGCGGCGCGCCGATCTGTGCCAGCGTGGGGTCGCGATGCTGCGCCTCGGCCAGGATCTGCGGTGTCAGATAAACGGCATAGCCCGCCGCCAGCGCGTCATCGATCAGGCCCATGTCCAGCGGCCGCCCCTCGCGCGGGAAGGCGGTGAGCGCGTTTTCACGGGCCATCTGGAATGCAACGCTTTCGGGGGGCGCGATGATCAGGCTGGGCGCCCTTGTGGCCGACAAAGCGGCCTGTGTGACGGCGTTTCCGGCCCGCTGATGCTGTGCGTTGGGCACGTCCGACCCGATCCCCAGCATCGCGGCCATGCCAAGCCCTGCGGCAAGCACACCCTGCCCGGCCAGCGCGGTCGCGGGGCGCGGAAAAACCGAGATTATCAGCGCCACCGCAAACCCCGCGATCAGCAGGTAGGTCGGCAGCACCTGATGCGCGCCGAAATAGCCACCGGGGCCAGCCAGCGGCCAGACCAACACCAGCGTGGCCCCCAGCCCGAAGCCAAGGACCAGCGGGCGCACGCCCCGATTGGCCAAAGCCAGAAGATCGGCGAGTGCCAGCGCCCCAAGCGTGCTGAGGATCGGGAGCAACCCTAGGAAATAGCGCGTGCTGCTGCCCGGCCCGCCATGCCAGGCGATCATGATGAAGGGCAGTGTCCAGATCCCCAGCGCCGCAAGACAGAAAAGATGCGCGCGGCGCCGTTCCCCCCAAGGCCGCAGGAAAACGACCGCCAGAAACGCGATCCAGGGCAGGCTTTGCCCCAGCGCCTTTTTCGGCAGCCCCCAGAACGACACCGTGCCATCGGGCCGGTCGATGATGCCGCCGCGCCCGTCGGGCACGTCGCGCACGTCCATGATCAGCGTGTCGAAGCCAAAGGCATAACGCGCGGCGGCGCTTTGAACCTGCGGCACCAGAGCCCACAAAAGCGCGCCGGTCACCGCAATGCCGATCACCACGGGCCAGCGCCACTCGGGCCGCCAGGTCAGTTGCCTTAGACCTGCAAGCACGGCCAGACCCGCCGCCAAGGCGATGATCGGCCCTGTATGGGTCGCCAGATCGATCCCGCCGCCATTGGACGCGCCGTAAGAGATCGGGTTCCACGTGTCGAATTTCAGGTGGTTGGCATAACTTCCCAGCGCCAGCGCCGGGGCAAGACCCACCGCCCCGGCCAGGGCAAGGCGCACCGGTCGCGCGGCATAGACGATCAAGACCGCGCCCAGAACCGGCAGGATCAGGATGGAATCCATGCGAACCAATGCCGCCGCCCCGGCCATCAGCCCGGCCAGTGCGGCAAAGCCCATATCCGCCCCCGCGCCTGCATCCAGCGCACGCAGCGCCGCAAGGATCGCGGCAGCACAGAAAAAGAGGCTAAGCGCGTGCGGCCAGATCGCCAGTGCGTAATCGGCCAGAAAGCTGCAAAGGCCCAGGATCAGGGCCGCGCCAAGGGCCACGGCCCGGTCGCGATAAAGGTGCCAGGCGATGGCGCGGGTCAGAAACAGCGTGGCCCCGGCCGCAAGCGCATTCACGACGATCAGCCCGCGCGCCTCAAGCATCGCCACCGGGGGCCCGGCGACGATGTCGGTGCCGACGGGATATTGCGACACCAACCCGTTCGGCCCGGCCACAAGGTTGAAAAACACGAGATCAGGCGAAGAGAACCGGTCTGTTCCATTCTCAAGGAAAAAGGGCGTCCCGGTGCCGAAGGCCTTGGCGGTCAGCACATAGACGAACTCGTCCACCAGAAGATAGCCATCGGAGACGACAAAGGCCGCCGCGACCAGCATCAGGGCAAGGGCCGCCAGAAGCGGTGTTCCGAAACGGTCGGCGAATTGGGTCATTCGCCCCGTGCTCGGCGGATCTCATCAAGCAGTTGGCGGCTTCGGATCTCGGCCAGCAAGACACGGTTGGCGGCGATCAGGTCGGCGAGCACGCCACCCACCATGACAACCGCACCCGCCGCGATCAGCGATGCACCGATGACCAGCGACTGGATGTTCCCGCCGCCCTCGCCCGTGGCGTAAAGGTAGAGAAAGCGCAGAAAGGCCAGCACACCCGGCAGCGCGATGACAAAGGCCGCCCAGGTGAACATGCGCAGCGGTTTGTAGAGCACCAGAATACGCAGGATGATCTTGGCTGACCGCGCCACATAGCGACCAGTGGACCGGAAAAGGCGCGACGGGCGCGTGGGCGGGTTCACATCGATGGGAACCGACGCGATGGGAATGCCCATGCGCCCGGCCTGGATCAGCGTTTCAAGCGTGTAGGTGAACGGGTTGAACACATAAAGGCGCACAGCCGCGTCGCGGTGGATGGCGCGAAACCCGCTGGGTGCATCGTCAACCTTGGTGCCCGACGCCTTGGCCACGGCCCAGCTTCCCAGCTTTTGCAAAAGACGCTTGATCGGCGAGAAATGCTCGATCGCTCCGATGGGCCGCGCGCCAATGGCGATCTGCGCCTCGCCTTCGCGCACCGGCTTGGTCAGCGCATCGATATAGCGGGCGGGGTATTGGTTGTCGGCATCGGTATTGACGATGACATCAGCGCCACGTTTCAGCCCGGCCTCGATCCCGGTCATGAATGCGCGCGCCAGCCCCTGATTGTGGCCCTGGCTGATGATGTGATCGACACCGGCGGCGCGGGCCACCTCGACCGTGCGGTCGGTGGACCCGTCATCGATGATCAGCCATTCAACCGTATCGAACCCAGCGACCTTGCGCGGAAGCTCGGACAGGGTTTCGCCCAGCTGGTCTTCTTCGTTGAAGCACGGGATCTGAATGATCAGCTTCATTGCACTGCCTTTGCATGGCCGGGCGCTTGCGCGGCCTTCGTCAACTGTCATTGTGGGACCTGCCCGGTCGCCATCGTCTAACGGGCCGCTCATGTGCGGCGGCCTTCGCTGTTTTCCTGTCTTTAGCACCGAAACCGCGCGCGCGCGACGGGGCCGGTCCGTAATCCGACGGTCATGATGCAAGGCTGCAATGGCGAGATTATGGCTATCCCGTACCCCAATGACGGCTGACGCTCACCGGTGCGGAAGGCTTGCATTGCCCCCTGTTCCGCGCAAGAACGCGGGACTTTCCACCATTTCAAGCACAGCGTCCCGCGATGAACGACATATCAGAAGGCTTGGTGCAGGCCGCGTGGCTGATCCTCACGCTGGACGCAGAGCTTATCGAGATCACGCTGCGGTCGCTTCAGGTGACGGTGACGGCGGTCGTCATCTCGGCGGCCATCGGTTTGCCGCTGGGCGCATGGCTGGCGGTGAACCGCTTTGCCTTTCGCCGCCATGTGATCGCGGTGCTGAATGCCTTGATGGGCCTGCCGCCGGTCGTGGTGGGGTTGATCGTCTATGTGATGCTCAGCCGGTCGGGGCCGTTTGGCGTCTTCGGCCTGCTTTTCACGCCGACGGCGATGATCATCGCGCAGATCATCATCGTCACACCGCTGATCGCGTCGATTGCGCATCAGGTGATCCGGGATCTCTGGTCGGAGTACCACGATCTCTTGATCTCTCTGAACACGACCAAAACGCAGCGGATCAAAACCCTGCTCTGGGACGGGCGGCGGGCGCTGCTGACCGCCTGTCTGGCTGGGTTCGGCCGGGGGATCGGCGAAGTGGGTGCGATCATGATCGTGGGCGGCAATATTGACAATGTCACGCGGGTTCTGACGACGGCCATCGCGCTGGAAACCGGCAAGGGGAACTTTGCACTCGCCCTTGGATTAGGCTTTGTTCTCATCGGCTTGGCGATTGCGGTGAATGTACTTATCCACAACCTGTCGCGCACCGAACGGTCCAGCCAATGGTGACGCCGATCCTTCCCCTGCGCATTGAGGGCGCGCATGTCAGGCGCAAGAGTCTGCGCCTGATCGGGCCCGTCGATCTTGAGATTGCGGGCACCGGCCTGACCATCGTGATGGGGCCGAACGGATCGGGCAAAACCTCTCTCCTGCGGTTGATGCACGGGCTTGAGCGGGCCGATGAGGGTCGGCTCGAGTGGGCCGTGCCCGAGGTCGAGGCGCGGGCGGCCCAAGGCTATGTCTTTCAGCGGCCAACGATGATGCGCCGGTCGGTGATCGACTCGATCGCCTATCCGCTTCTGTTGCGGGGGGTATCCCGCCGCGACGCCGCCACCCAGGCGCAAAACTGGGCAGAGCGCGTGGGCCTCGGCGATGCCGTGGCGCGCCCGGCCCGGGTTCTGTCGGGGGGCGAGCGGCAAAAGCTGGCCCTGGCGCGGGCGCTGATCCGCGCGCCGCAGATCCTGTTTCTCGATGAACCTTGCGCCAACCTCGATGGTGCGGCCACGCGCGAGATCGAGGCGCTGTTGCGCGATGTCGTGGCGGGCGGCACGCGGGTGATCATGGCGACCCACGATATCGGTCAGGCCCGGCGGCTGGCAAATGAGGTCGTGTTCCTGCTTAACGGGCATTTGCATGAGACCGGGCCCGCGGATGCGTTCTTTGCCGGGCCTGCCACGCCGGAAGCCGCGGGCTTCCTTGGCGGACAGATTGTGGATTAAACCCAATGCGTAATCTTGCGATCTTCCTCTTTTCTCTGCTGCCCGCAGTGGCAATGGCCGACACGCTTCGGATGGCGGTCACCACGTCGTTTCACAACTCCGGTCTGTCGGACATTCTGCTACCGGCGGTCGAGGAAGACACCGGCATCACCGTGCAGCTTCTTGTCGTGGGCACCGGTCAGGCGCTGCGGTTGGGCCGTGCGGGCGATGTCGATGCGGTTCTGGTCCATGCGCGCGCGGCGGAAGAGGCGTTCGTCGGCACGGGCCACGCCACCCATCGGCGCGAGATCATGTATAACGACTTCGTCCTGATCGGGCCGGCGGAAGACCCCGCGGATATCGCTGGCGCAGAGAGCGCGGCAGACGCGCTGCGGCGCATCGCGACAAGCGGCGCGGTCTTCGTGAGCCGGGGCGACGAGAGCGGCACGCACCAGAAAGAGCTCGAGCTTTGGTTTGCGGCGGGTCTCGCCCCCGACGGGTTCGGCCCCGCCTATCGGTCGGTCGGCGCGGGTATGGGTGCCACGCTGAACACAGCGTCGGGCATGAACGCCTATCTGCTGGCGGATCGCGCGAGCTGGCTGAACTTCGGCAACAAGGGGGATCTGGCGCTGCTTTATGCAGGGGACCCGGCGCTTTTCAATCAATACGCCTATCTGCCAGTGAACCCCGCGCGGCATCCGCATGTGCCCGCGGATCTGACAGAGCGGCTGGAGAATTGGCTTGCCGGACCGCGCGCCAAAACGTTGATCGACGGTTATATGCTGAACGGTGAACCCCTATTCACGCATAACGCACGAAATTGAGCGCCCACCTGCCGAGCCACAGGCAGGTGGACGCTCGTTCCCCCACGTCTAGTATAGATCAACCCGAAACGGCGATGTCGTCCAATAAATTGCCGCAAGTTGGATCAACCTGTCAATCGGATCGGTCTCGGCCTGCCCCGCGCCATAGCTGGCGAGGACCTGATCGAGGGCTGCCTGGCTGCCCGGACCGAAGGCTCCGTCGACATCAACCTCGCCGCCCAGATCGTTGATCAAGCGCTGCGTTCCGCCATCGATCGCCGTTTGCGGGAAGGACCCCAGCAACTGGCGCGACCGGTCGGCGGCGGCCTGATTGCTTAGCGCGGCTGCCTTCCCACCAAAGACGGCGGCGTCGAACATGTCATATCCATCGACGTCCTGCGTGGCGATCAGGAAGGCGGCGTTGCCACCGGCAAGGCTGTCGCCACGATCAAGCCCGCGACCGAGGCCGGATTGAAAGAGCTGGAAGACGCGGGCGATCCCGGCACGGACAGGCTCAAGCTTGCGTTCAAAACGGTCGAAGCCAGTCTTCGCGCAGAGAACTGGTTCTTCGAGACCGTGCGCGCCGAGTTGGAAAAGACCGCACCGCTGTCGAACTTCCCGGCCATTATCGGATCGAACGGGCACGATTATCTGCTCCATTTCACACAGTTCCTGTTCTTTCTCAAAGCGCTCGACTGTACGGATGCCGATCAGATCTCGAACTTCATCGAGGCGCATAACGCCAAGATCGAGGCCGACATGGCCGACCCGTCATTCACCAAAAGCGCCAATGAGTTTCGCAAGGCCATCTTCCGGCCCGAGCGCAAGGCCAAGATCCTCGACACGATCCGCATGCTGCGCCGCCCGGTCTTTGCGATCTATGAATACGGCCATCTGCTGATCGACGATATGTCGCCCAAGACGACCGAGAAGCTGATCGAAGACCTGCGCTTTGGCCAGCTTCTGGTGCGGCGCACCGATGACCGGC
>JABDPT010000093.1 GCA_013042605.1 Paracoccaceae bacterium | reverse complement strand
AGCATAACACATTCGTCTGAGAGCGGTTTCAAACGCGGGTGAGGATACGCTCGATCAATTGGGTACGCGCCTATCAGCACCCGCCTCCTGGGCAACCGACAGCGCACTCGGCCCATTGCGGCTCGCGATTAACGAAGGACTTCGATGACCGCTTCGGGCTCATAGCTGCCGTTTACCGCTAATGCAGTCGCGACGGCGGCGGTTTAGTATTTTTTCGGGTGGGATTTCTGCCAGATGACCTTCGAAAAGGAAGAAGACCGTAGGAAGCGGGCCGCCCTAGTTGGTATCGCTGATGCGCTGGTGAGGACGTGCCGTTTCGCTCGTGAAAACGATGGGTCTGGCGCGCCGTTGCAAGAGAGCTTGACCGGATAGGGGTGCTCCGCTATATAAAGAAGCGACCCTATACGGAGATGCCCATGTCCGCTCTTGAGGAATACAATTTGTCCGCTGGCGCAGTGGCTCGGCTAACGGATCCGACGCCCGACTTGCAACGGAACTATCGTCAGCGCGACATGATCGACGGGTACGGCGAAAAGCAAGAAAACGGACGCTACAACTACAACATCATTGATCTAGTGGGCTTCTGGATTTGCGACCGCCTTTCTCAGCGTGGTCAGGTCATGGATCGGCGCGATGGTTTCGCCATCGGCCGTAGGGTCGCGCGGGGCATCATTGTTAAGGTTATTAAGAACGAGCGCGGGATCGAGCACAGGCCCTCCTACAGATACATGCTCAGCGACGGCTGCAGACTCGAAGGCAAGGTCTACGGTTCTTCCATCGGCGTAGTTAGCAACTTGTCCGCAGTTGCGGACTTGAAATTCGACAGGATCGAGATCATCAACATTGACCGCCTTGCCAAAACTATGCCCGCCGAAATCAAGGCGCTGGTCATGACCGCCGCGGAGAATGAGGCCGACAAGTTCTTGGAGGCTAATGACGAGTAATGCAGCTTCCGAAACATACCACCCCCGACGTTCTTGCAAGCTACTTGGGCTTGTCCGAGCGCTTCCTGCGCAAGATGGCGCGAGACATTGGGGCGTGCCGTATCTTCGGGAACAAGATGATCCTCTTGGCGGAGGACGTGGACGCCATCATGGAGGCCAGCAAATGCCCCTCAAGCTCTACCGCCGCGGCAAAATCTGGCACTTCTCAGTATCCGTTGAAGGAAACCGATTACGTCGCTCTACGGGCACAACGGAAAAAGAACTCGCAAAGCGCGTCGCGGCGGAAACCGAAGCAAAGCTCTGGAAGCGTCATCTCGATGGACCGGAGGCAGGCGTAACCATGGCCCATGTCTTCGCAACCTACATCGACGCCGGGAAGCCTGACCGCTTCCTGGACCAGCTCATTGATTTCTGGAAGGACCAAAAGATCCCAAGCCCAAAGGCCATTCAGGAATCGGCCCGGAAGATCTACCCCGACGCAGCGGCCGCCACGTGGAACCGTCAGGTCATCACGCCTACACAGGCCGCCATCAACCACACTCTAGAGCTGTTGGACCTGCCCACTATCAGGGTGAAGCGCTTCAGGGTCGAGAAAAAGGCCAAGACGCCCGCCACGCCGGAATGGGTTGCCGCCTTCTCTGCGCAGGCGACCGACGATGGTCTGCCTCACCTCGCCGCGCTCTGCCAGTTCATGTTCGGCACTGGAGCGCGCATTGGCGAAGCGCTGGCACTGAGCTGGGAGGACTTGGACCTGGAAGGCTGCACGGCTCTTGTTCGCCAGACCAAGGTTGGAGCTGAGCGTGTTGCTCACCTTCCGCAGCCGCTCGTCGTCACGCTTGCCAACATCCCCTCGAACCGCAACCCGGATGCGACTGTGTTTGGCTATGTCGCCCGCGACAGTGTGCGCAAGACCTGGGACAATGTGATCGAACGGGCAGGCATTGAACGGCTCACTGCGCATTCCTGTCGGCACGGCTTCGCGACGGTGCTTATGCGGCGTGGTGTGGACATCAAGACCATCGCCAAGCTGGGTGGCTGGAAGGACGTTCGCACTCTTCTCGAAATCTACGTACATGCCAGTGAAGACACGACTCTGACCGAAGGGATTTTCGACACAAATCTGGCACAAGGCACAGGCGAAAAAGCCGTAAGTTACCGTAAACAAATGGGGAAATTGGCATGACCCGCTACCCTCGTTGGGGAGGGGTGTCCCACCGCCCGAATACGGCCCCCGCCGGGGTTTCGCAACAGCCAAAACGCCGCTATAGCGCCGGAAAGCCGGGCCGCGGATGGTTCGGCGTTCATTATCGGAAGCCGCGTCCATGTATGTCTGCACCCTGATCTCCCGGCCCGGCGGACTTTCCCCATCCCTTGCCGAAAGCCTGCGCAATGCGTGGGGCGGCGGGGACTTGCAGTGGTTGGCCCCCGATGAGGCGGCAGAATTTGCGCTTGAGACGGTGCCTGGCAATCGTTGGGATGTATGGGCCGAGGTTCAGGGCCTAAGGGTCGATTTGGCCCTGCAACCATTGGAAGGGCGGCGCAAGGCCGTGCTTCTGGCAGATATGGATTCCACGATCATCCAACAGGAATGCATCGACGAACTTGCCGATATGGCCGGAATCGGCGGTCGAGTGGCCGAAATTACCGCCCGCGCGATGAACGGTGAGCTTGATTTTGAAGAGGCGCTGATTGAGCGAGTAGGGCTGCTCAAAGGCCTTGAAACGTCAGTAATAGACACTGTTTTGGCCGAACGGATTACACTGATGCCCGGAGCGAAAGAGCTTGTGGCGACGATGCGCGCGAACGGTGCATACGCAGCGCTTGTGTCCGGGGGCTTCACGTCCTTTACCGGCGCGGTGGCCGCTTGGGTCGGCTTCGATGAAAACAGGGCAAACACGCTTTTGGCGGAAGACGGGCAGCTGACCGGCGACGTGGCCCGCCCAATACTCGGTCGCGCCGCGAAGGTTGCGGCCCTCGAAGACATCGTTGCGGCACGCGGGATCACGGCGAAGGATGTGCTTGCGGTGGGTGACGGGGCCAATGACCTGGGCATGCTGAAACTGGCCGGTTCCGGGGTCGCGCTTCATGCAAAACCGGTCGTCGCGGCCGAGGTCGACCTACGCATAAACCACGGCGACCTGACCGCATTGCTGTATCTTCAGGGTTACTCGCGGGACGAATTCGCCTGAGTTAGAGCCTGTTTCAGGCGATACACAAGGTCGAGCGCCTCGCGCGGCGTCAACTCATCCGGGTGGATTTCGGCCAACAGGGCGTCAAGTTCGACGCCTGTTTTCGGCGTAGGCGGCGGTGGCGGAGGTGGCGTCGCGGAAAAGAGCGGCAGGTCATCCACCAGCGACTGCGCACCACTACCCCCCTCGCGCGCTGTCTTTTCCAGAAGATCGAGAACCTGCCGGGCACGCGCGATCACCGGTTCGGGCAACCCGGCCAGCTTGGCCACCTGCACGCCGTAACTGCGGTCGGCCGCGCCCATGCGGACCTCGTGCAGGAAAACGATCTCACCCTCCCAATCCTTCACGGCCACGGTGGCATTGCGCACTCCGTCCAACGTGTCGGCCAGCGCCGTCATCTCGTGGTAATGCGTGGCAAACAAGGCGCGGGCGCGGTTCGCGTCGTGCAGATGTTCCAGCGTGGCCCAGGCGATGGAAAGCCCATCATACGTGGCCGTACCGCGGCCGATTTCATCAAGGATGACAAGCGCCCGGTCGTCTGCCTGGTTCAGAATGGCGGCGGTTTCGACCATTTCGACCATGAAGGTCGAGCGGCCGCGCGCCAGATCGTCAGACGCGCCCACTCGGCTGAAAATCTGGCTGACAAGGCCGATTTCGGCGCTTTCAGCCGGAACATAGGATCCAGCCTGCGCCAGAAGGGCGATGATCGCGTTCTGGCGCAAGAAGGTCGACTTACCTGCCATGTTCGGCCCCGTGACCAGCCAGATCGCCGCACCGTCTTCCGCCGTAAGATCGCAGGAATTGCGCACGAATTGCGCGCCGCCTTCCGACAGAAGCGCGCGCTCGACGACCGGGTGGCGCCCGCCGGTGATCGCGAAGGCGCGGCTTTCGTCAACAACCGGCCGGCACCAGTTTTCGGCAACGGCAAGATCGGCAAGACCGGCAGATACGTCGATCTCGGCCAAGGCGTGCGCCGTCGGATGCAAAACACTTGCCCGATCCAGAATGGCCTGTTTCAAGGTGGAATAGAGCCTGTTTTCAAGCTCTGCCACCCGCGCACCCGCGTTCAAGATACGCGTTTCCAGATCAGAAAGATCGACCGTCGTGAACCGCACCGCATTCGCCGTTGTTTGGCGATGGATGAAGATCTCGGACAGCGGCGCGGAAAGCATCTTCTGCGCGTGGGTGGCCGTGGTTTCGATGAAATAACCCAGCACGTTGTTATGCTTGATCTTGAGCGAAGCGATTCCGGTCCGATCGGCAAACTCCGACTGCATCGCGGCGATCATCCCCCGGCCCTCATCGCGAAGTTGCCGCGCGTCGTCGAGGTCGCTGTCATAGCCCGGGGCGACAAAACCACCGTCGCGCAGTTGCACGGGCGGTTCGGCGACAAGTGCTGCCTCAAGAAGGGACTGAAGGGTTTCGTGACCTTCAAGCTCCGCACGCGCCCGGGCCAGAGCGTTGGGAAGGTCGCCTTGAAGGCGGTCCGCGATATCCGCGGCCCCGGCCAGCGCGTCGCGAACCGCCGCCAGGTCGCGCGGACCGCCGCGATCGAGGGCCAGGCGTGACAAGGCGCGGTCAAGATCGGGGGCACGGCGGAGATGCGCGCGAAGACTTTCGCGAAGATCAGCGCTGGTGACGAGATGCGCGATGGCATCATGCCGGTCCTTTATCAGGTCCAGCTTGCGCGACGGTGCTGAAAGACGCCCCTCCAGCAAACGCCCGCCAGCTGCGGTGACGGTGCGGTCAATGGTTCCCAACAGTGCACCGGCGCGGTCGCCGGCCAGCGTTCGAGTGAGTTCAAGGTTTCGGCGGGTTGCGGCGTCGATCTGAACGACGTCCCGTGTCTCTTCCCGTTGCGGCTGGCGCAGCATGGGAAGCTGGCCCTTCTGCGTGATAGCAAGGTAATCGACGATGGCTCCCATCGCGGCCACTTCGGCACGCTCGAACCCGGCGAAGGCTTCTAGTGTCTGAACCGAGAAAAGGGCAGTCAGGCGTTTTTCTGCACTCGTGCTGTCAAAACTCGCACGCGACAGCGGGGTCACCGACGCGCCCGCTTCAGACACTAACTCGGCCAAATCGTCGTAATTCGCTTCGGATACAAGTACCTCGCGCGGGCCAAGGCGGGCAAGCTCTGCGGCCAGTTGCGCGCGCGGCACGGACATGACCTGAAACGCACCGGTGGAAATATCCGTCCAACCCAGAGCACCCGCATCGCGCACCACAGCATAACTGGCCAGATAGTTGTGGCGGCGCGCATCAAGAAGCGTTTCTTCGGTCAGGGTGCCGGGTGTGACCAGGCGCACGACATCCCGTTTGACGACCGCCTTGGAGCCACGCTTCTTGGCCTCGGCCGGGTCTTCAAGCTGTTCACACACAGCCACCCGAAACCCTTTGCGAATGAGGGTCAGAAGATAGTTTTCGGCCGAATGCACCGGCACACCGCACATCGGGATGTCAGCACCCAGATGCTTGCCGCGCTTTGTCAGCGCGATGTCGAGTGCGGCGGCGGCGGCCACGGCGTCATCGAAGAACAACTCGTAAAAGTCGCCCATCCGATAGAACAAAAGCGCATCAGGATAGCCCGACTTGATGTCGAGAAACTGCGCCATCATCGGCGTCACGCCCGCATTCGCCACAGTCACCCAACCCCTCCAACCGGTGTCGCGCCAGCTTACAAATGCACCTTGCGGGGTAAAAGCGGAAAACGAATTGATTGCGAAGCCCCGTGCGGGAACGCTATGGGGTGAGGGCATTTGGGAGGATGTCATGCCACGGATGAAGATACGCCCCGAGGACGCGCTTGCGTTCCACCTTGAACCCCGGCCCGGCAAGTTCGAGGTGCAGGCCACCGTGCCGATGACAACGCAGCGCGATCTGAGCCTTGCATATAGCCCCGGGGTGGCCGTGCCCTGCGAAGCAATCGCCGAAGACCCGGGCGCGGCCTATGACTATACCACCAAGGGCAACCTCGTGGCGGTCATCTCGAACGGGACCGCGGTCCTTGGGCTCGGCAATCTCGGGGCGCTGGCGTCAAAGCCGGTGATGGAAGGCAAGGCGGTTCTCTTCAAGCGGTTCGCGGATGTCGATTCCATCGATATCGAGCTTGATACCGAAGACCCCGACGAATTCATCAATGCCGTGCGGCTGATGGGGCCGACCTTTGGCGGGATCAACCTTGAAGACATCAAGGCGCCCGAATGCTTCATCATCGAACAGCGCCTCAAGGAAGAGATGGACATTCCGGTCTTCCACGACGACCAGCATGGCACGGCCGTGATCTGTGCGGCGGGGCTGATCAATGCGTTGGAGATTGCAGATAAGAAGATCGAAGACGTCAAAATCGTTCTGAACGGTGCGGGCGCGGCGGGTATCGCCTGTATCGAACTTCTCAAGGCGATGGGCGCGCGGCATGACAATTGCATCGTTTGCGACACCAAGGGCGTGATCTATCAGGGCCGGACCGAAGGCATGAACCAATGGAAGTCCGCCCATGCCGCCAAAATCGATGCACGCAGTCTTGAAGACGCGATGAAGGGCGCCGACGTGTTTCTTGGCGTCAGCGCAAAGGGGGCCGTTACGCCCGAAATGGTGGCGGGAATGGCCGACAAACCGGTGATCTTCGCGATGGCCAACCCTGACCCCGAGATCACGCCGGAAGAGGCGAATGCGGTGCGCGGCGACGCGATCGTCGCCACCGGGCGCTCGGACTACCCAAACCAGGTCAACAACGTGCTGGGCTTTCCGTACCTGTTTCGAGGGGCGCTTGATATCCATGCGCGCGCGATCAACGATCAGATGAAAATCGCCTGCGCGCAGGCACTGGCCGATCTTGCCCGCGAAGAGGTGCCGGAAGAAGTTGCCGTCGCCTATGGCCGCAAGTTGAATTTCGGGCCGGAATACATCATCCCGACCCCGTTCGACCCGCGCCTTATTCATCGCATTCCCCCCGCTGTGGCCAGGGCAGGCATGGAAACCGGGGCCGCGCGACGCCCAATCGTCGACATGGAAGCCTATGAGCAAAGCCTCGCGGCACGGATGGATCCGACAGCCTCGATCCTGCGGGGCATCAACGCACGGGCCCGCACCGCGCAGGCGCGCATGATTTTTGCCGAAGGTGACGATCCGCGTGTTCTGCGGGCTGCTGTCGCCTATCAACGGGGCGGCTTTGGGAAAGCGATCGTTGTCGGGCGTGAAAACGATGTCGCGGCAAAGCTTGAGGCCGAGGGGTTGGGTGATGCCAAGCGGGAACTGACCGTTGTGAACGCCGCGAACACCAGGCATCTCGAAACCTATAAGGCGTTCTTGTATGACCGGCTGAAGCGCAAGGGCTTTGACAAGTCCGACATTCACCGTCTCGCCGCGCGCGACCGCCATGTGTTTTCGGCGCTGATGCTGGCGCATGAGGCGGGCGATGCCCTCGTCACCGGGGCGACCCGGAAATCGGCCCACGTTCTGAACCTGATCAACCATGTGTTTGACGCTCGGGCGGAAGATGGCGCGGTGGGGGTCACCGCGGTTCTGCACAAGGGGCGGATCGTGATGATCACCGACACGCTTGTGCATGAATGGCCCGACGAGCACGATCTTGCCAACATCGCCGAACGCGGCGCGGAAGTGGCGCGCATGATGGGGCTTGAGCCGCGCGTTGCGTTCCTCTCGTTCTCGACCTTTGGCTATCCGGTCAGCGAACGGGCGGAAAAGATGCACAAGGCCGCCGCCGTGCTGGACGAACGCGGCGTCGATTTCGAGTATGAGGGCGAGATGACCGTCGATGTCGCCCTGAACCCCGAAGCCGCCGCACAGTACCCGTTTTCGCGCCTGACAGGTCCGGCCAATGTGCTGGTTGTTCCGGCCCGGCATTCGGCGTCCATCTCGGTCAAGTTGATGCAGGAAATGGCCGGCGCGACGGTCATCGGCCCGATCTTGACGGGGGTCAACAAGCCCATCCAGATCTGTTCGTCGGTTTCAGGGGTGAACGACATTTTGCACATGGCGGTCCTTGCTGCTTGCAAGGTGTCTTAGCCCGCGATGACGATCTGGAACTTTGGCTCGATCAACGCCGATCATTTCTATGACGTGCCGCATCTGCCCGCGCCGGGCGAGACACTGGCCGCCACAGCGTATCGCATCGGCTTGGGGGGCAAGGGCGCCAATCAAAGCGTTGCCGCCGCGCGTGCCGGTGCGGAAGTTCGCCATATCGGCGCGGTCGGACAGGATGACGCCTGGGCCATCGACCGACTGGCACAATATGGCGTTAAAACCGATCACATCGCACGGGTGAACGTCGCGACCGGGCATGCGGTGATCTACGTCGCCGCGTCGGATGGTGAGAACTCCATCGTGATCTACCCCGGGGCCAATGCGGCGATCGAGCTTGGGGCCGTGAAGGACGCGCTTGAAGCGGCGGCAACCGGTGATCTTCTTCTGATGCAGAACGAAACCGGGGTGCAGCGTGCCGTGGCCGAAGTTGCGAAGGCGCGTGGTCTGCGGTTGATCTATTCGGCGGCGCCGTTCGATGCAGATGCAGTGCGGGACGTCCTGCCTTATATCGACACCCTGATCGTCAATGAAGTCGAGGCGCGCCAGCTTTCCGCGGCATTAGACACTGGTATTAACGCCCTTCCGGTGGCGAATGTCGTTGTCACGCTGGGTTCGGACGGCGCGGTTTGGCACGATATCGGGGCCGGAACCGAAGCACGTGTCGCCGCGATTAGGGTGACACCAGTCGATACGACCGGGGCCGGAGATACCTTTGCAGGCTATCTTGCAGCGGGACTTGATGCGGGGCTGACGGTGAAAGACGCAATGGGCCGTGCGGCCGCTGCGGCGGCGTTGAAAGTCACGCGCCCGGGCACGGCAGATGCCATTCCAAGCTCTGACGATGTGGAACGCTTTCTGGCCACCCAGTCCTAGCTTGCAAAAGGCGCGTCCGAGCCCCAAAGCTCTTTGACCCGCTCATCGCGACCGCAGGCTTTGCGATAGAATTTGTAGGCCTCGGCCTTGGTTTTCGGCCCGCGACGGGTCAGCACCGAGTCCGTCTTCTTGTAATAGTCCTGATGATACTCTTCCGCGTCATAGAACGGTGCCGCGTCGAGGATGGGCGTTACGATACGTTGACCCAGTTCCTTCTGCGCGCTTGAAATCGCAAGCTCCGCGACACGCTTTTCCGCAGGATTAGACACGAATATGGCCGTTTTATAGCTGTGGCCCCGATCACAGAACTGGCCTCCGTCATCGGTGACATCGATCGAGCGCAGGAAAAGGTGCATGATCTGCGCATAGCTGATCTCGCTGTCGTCGAAAGTGATCTCAACGGCTTCGTAGTGCCCCGTTCCGCCGCGCGTCACCTGTTTGTAGGTCGGGTTCGCGGTCGTACCGCCGGTATAGCCCGAAACAACCTCTTTCACGCCAGGCACACGCTCAAAATCGCTTTCGACGCACCAGAAACAGCCACCCGCGACGATTGCGGTGCGTTCGGCGGCCTTGGCGCTTGTGCAATGCGCCGCAAAGCCAAGCGCGATGACCACGGCAAGAACCCCGGTTTTGATCGTTTCAAGTTCAAGACGCATGCAACCCTCCATAATTCTGGCAGATCATGGAGCGGTGCCCGATGGTTTTGCAATTCAAGCGCCCGTTACCTCACGCAGTGGTGACAGGTGTTTCAACCGCGATTAGCTTGCACATCAAGCAAGGCACAGGGGCTGGAAATGCGGATTGCGATGTGGTCAGGGCCACGAAATCTTTCGACGGCGATGATGTACGCCTTCGGGCAACGCGGCGATTGCGCGGTTTGGGACGAACCGTTTTATGCCGCCTATCTTGCCGCCACCGGGTTGGATCACCCGATGCGAGACAGGATCGTGGCGGCAGGAGAGACGCGGCCAGATCAGGTTGCAAGGCTCTGCACAGGGTCTATTCCAGCAGGAAAGGCGGTTTTCTATCAAAAGCTCATGACGCATCACATGCTGGATGAGTTCCCGCGCGATTGGCTGGCCGAGGTGCGCAACGTCTTCCTGATCCGCCATCCGGCCCGCGTGGTGGCCAGCTATGTCGCGAAGCGCGAAGCGCCCGAAATGGACGATCTCGGGTTTCGCCAGCAGGTCGATTTGTTGAAGACGGTACGCGAGATGGGTCAGACCCCCATCGTAATCGACAGCGCCGATATCCGCGCAGATCCCGAAACGGCGTTGCGCGGGTTGTGTGGCGCCCTTGGGCTGGCCTTTGACCCGGCGATGCTGTCCTGGCCCGAAGGGGGCCATGCGGATGACGGCGTTTGGGCCGCGCATTGGTATGGTGCGGTGCATCGGTCGACCGGATTTGCCGGGTCCGAAGGCGACTTGCCTGTGCTTGAGGGGCGGTATGCCCGCCTCGCGCAGGAAGCGATGCCGTTTTACGAGACGATGCGCAGCGCTGGTCAGCGACCGTCGATATAGTTCTGAATCGCCTCGATCCGCTCGCCTGATGCCGGGTGGGTCGAAAGCCAGTCAGTGTCTGTTTCACCCGAATCCGGAAGGGCCGCAAAGAACCGCAATAGGCCGGCCGGATCGTACCCGGCCTCTTCAGCCAGCCGGATCCCGAAATCATCTGCCTCGCGCTCATGCTCTCGCGAATGGGAAAGCGAAAGAACGATGCCGCCTTCGAGAAGCACCTCTTCAAGGATCGGGCCGGTATCGCCCGCGATGAGCGCGACAAGAATGTAGATGCCAAGCGACTGATAAAGCTGTTGCAATCCATGGCGTCCGACAACATGCCCGATCTCATGGGCCAGCACGCTGCCAATCACGTCTTCGTCGTCGAACCCCTTAACAAGGGCATCCGTAATCACAATCGTCCCACCGGGCAGGGCCATGGCGTTGGGACCGATGCCAGGGATGTCTCGGAAAAGCAGGGTATAGTCCCAGTTGTCCCGTTGATCTTGTGGAAGTTCCGACAGAAGATCGTCGAAAATCACTTGAATAGTGTCTTGTTTCTCGCCCGATAGCGTCGTCGGCTCGGCAAACGTCAGATCGAGGCTTTGCATCGACCCCGCATCAATCGCCTGCTCCAACGGGGCCGGTGTCAGCCAGACCGCTACGGTGACCATCGCCGGCAGCGCAAAGCGCCAGACCGCCCATGCCCCGACAAAGCAAAGCACAACAATCAGGACAAGCCGCGCGCGGAACCGTTCGGCGCGGTGAAGGCGTAAGCCCATGGACCCGCGGTCAAGTGCATCGACCGCCGCGTGATCTTCGGTTTCAAAAAGACTGCCATCGGGCAAGGTCAGCCTGCGCGATGCGCGCCCAACCGGCATGTCGAATTTCGGCTGCACACCATCCCCCAGCGGAAAAAGCGTGCTGTCGTCGGCAAGAACCACCGACCGTTCGGGCGAAACGACCAAAGAGGCCGGGATCGCACGTGAAGACCGGGCCGGAAATATCCGGCCCGGTATTTTGACGGGTTGGTCGCCACCTTCCATGGGGCGCATATGGCTCTTTGCCGTCAGACCGGCAAGCCCAGGTCGATGCCTTCAAGATCTGTATAGGCGTCGCCCATCGCACCCGCACGGGTTTCGATCTGACCCACGAACTGGTCCAGCGGACCATTGGGAACAAGCGTCGTGTGCTCGGCCAGATACCGGTAAAGGCGTACTTGTGCCCAAGGCAGCAGAAGGCCAAGGGACAGAACCGTGATCAGCGCGTTGCTGATCGCGATCCAGACCACCGTCATCGGCTGGACGTTCGACACAAACTCGTGCCCGCCTTCAAGGGCGAGGTGGTTGAGCGTCACGTTGCGAACAAATGCCCGATAGACCGTGAGGGCCGGGAAGAAGGCGATAAAGATCATCGCATAGATCCCACCAATCAGAACGACAGAGGCCGTCGGATCTTCGGCAAGGGTGACCGGATCGATTGACCCGATCATGCTGAACACGACGCTGCCGATGATCATCAGCATGCCGACGACCCAGGCTGCGGCGGCGAAGAACGCCTTGTAGAACGGAGCGATCGGTGCATCGAAAGAGAAGCTGTGGCCGCCAAGACTGTGGCCGTTCAGCGTGAAACGTTTCACGGCGCGATCAAGGAAGGGGAACGTCAGGTACAGCGTGAGCGCCGTCAGAATCGGATAGAGAATGAAGGCGAGGAAGGCCGGCACATAGCCGCCTTCGAACCGGAACCGGACATTCGACCAGCTCGACATCTGCGCATTGAAACGGAACGACCGGATCAGAAGAAACGGCACGATGAAAAGAAGCGCAAGCAGGGCGACAAGCCCGACGAGCGGTATGGCCGAAACGATCGAGAACGCGATAAACGCAACGATCATGATGATCCGGCCGATCAGGATCTGAAGCCCGGTGGCGTGATAGTCGAAATTCCGCCCGGCGACATAGGTGTTCTGGTAAAAATACTTCTTAGTCCGGACCTTGGCCCAGGCAGAATAAATACCGGCGGTAATGATGGTCAGGAAAAGATTGACGATCCAGACGCCGAACCATTCCCGTGCAGATCCGCGAAATTCGAACTCTTCGATCTGCGGTTCGGTGGTGTATTGCATGCGCGCTCCTCACGCCCCCGCGCTAGAAATACGCGAGTCGCAGGCAAACAAGAAACGGCAACATTATGGCAGGGGGACTCCCGGCCATGATGTGTCACTTTCGCACCGTTATTTACGCAGGCGGCGGTTTCGTGCGGCAATAAGCTTGAGGCGAAGCGCATTGAGCTGAATGAACCCGGCCGCGTCCTTTTGATCATAGGCACCCGCGTCGTCTTCGAAGGTGACGTGGGCCTCGGAATAAAGCGAATGATCGGACCAGCGGCCAACGGTGCGGGCCAGCCCCTTATAAAGCTTCAGGCGCACGATACCGGTGACATGGGTCTGACTTGCGTCGATGGCAGCCTGAAGCATCTCACGTTCGGGCGAGAACCAGAAACCATTGTAAATCAGCTCTGCATAGCGCGGCATCAGCTCGTCCTTGAGATGCGCGGCCCCGCGATCAAGCGTGATTTGCTCGATCCCGCGATGCGCCTCGAGCAAGAGCGTGCCACCGGGGGTTTCATAGATCCCGCGCGACTTCATGCCGACAAAGCGTCCTTCGACAAGGTCGAGTCGGCCGATCCCGTGTTTGCCACCCAATTCGTTCAGCTTGGTGAGAATGGCGGCGGGTGACAGGGGCGTGCCGTTGATTGATACCGCATCGCCCTTTTCAAAGCCGATCTCGACATATTCGGGCTGGTCCGGCGCATCTTCGGGGTGAACCGTGCGCTGATAGACGTAATCGGGCGCCTCATCTGCGGGGTCTTCCAGAACCTTGCCCTCGGACGAGGTGTGCAGCAGGTTGGCGTCCACACTGAAGGGCGCTTCACCGCGCTTGTCTTTGGCAATCGGGATCTGGTGCTGTTCGGCGAATTCGATCAGCTTTGTGCGGCTGGTCAGCGTCCATTCACGCCACGGGGCGATCACCTTGATATCCGGGTTCAGCGCATAGGCCGAAAGCTCGAACCGGACCTGATCGTTGCCTTTGCCGGTTGCGCCATGGGCAATGGCATCGGCGCCGGTTTCAGCCGCGATCTCGATCAGTCTTTTGGAGATCAGCGGGCGGGCAATCGATGTGCCGAGCAGGTAGAGCCCTTCATAGACTGCATTGGCACGGAACATCGGGAACACGAAATCGCGCACGAACTCTTCGCGCAAATCCTCGATATAGATGTCGGACACACCCAGCATCTCGGCCTTCTTGCGGGCGGGCTCAAGCTCTTCACCCTGGCCCAGATCGGCGGTGAAAGTCACAACTTCGCAGCCATATTCGGTCTGCAGCCATTTGAGGATGATCGATGTATCGAGCCCGCCGGAATAGGCCAGCACGACTTTCTTGGGATTGGACATAGATGCCCCCGGATGCCTTTGATTTCCAGCGGCGTGTATTGGTTTTTGGCAAGCGCGGCAAGGGCGCGCACGCCATGAAAAAGGGGCGGCCGAAGCCGCCCCGAATTCTTTCGTCAGCAGGTGCCGATTATTCGACGACCGTGACTTCGACCGGTTCGATCGGTTCTTCTTCCGGAACGTATTCCGAAACGTCGAGCGGATCGTCGTCAAGGGCCAGCTCATCAATCGACGGCAGAAGCGAATGGAAGTAGTCAAGTGCCTCAGGCGAAAGCGGGTCTTCTTCTTCCGTTTTCGGGCTGCGGGCATCAGCCAGTTGCATGGCGGCCTGCTCTTCCAGATCTGTCTTCTTGGCGTCAAGCGCGTCAGCGGCTTCCTGAAGTTCGCCAAGCTCTTCGGCTTCTTCAAGCTGCATCTGCACTGCGGCATAGTCGATCGGTTCTTCCGGTTCGACCGGCTCTTCCACTTCGACAACCTCTTCGCCTTCGGCTGGAACTTCCGGTTCGACCGGCTCTTCCACTTCAGGTGTCAGCAGATCTGCAAGTGCAGCCTGATACGCCGGGTCATACTCGGGCATTCCCGGTTCGTAACCATCGGTTGCGAGCGCAATCTCTGCGAACGCGGCGTCGGTGTCTTCGATGCCAAGACCGGTGAGGATTTCCGCCGGCGTTTCATAATCCTCGGGGATGAGGTCTTCGAGACGCATCAATTCTGCATCGATGACGCCCAGCGCAAGGTAGGTTTCGCGATACGCGGCGATACGGCCAACCCGGCTATTGGGTGACGCGTTGATATAGGCGTTTACGTTCGCATTGGCCGCGTTCAACGCTTTCAGTTGAGAGTTGACGTTGGCCATTTTTTCAGGCCGCTTCGCCGGTTTGGGTGTCGACGCAGGGGCCGAAGCCGAGATCACTTTGGACGGCTTGGCCTTTTTGATCTGCTTTTGCTTGGCGACCGTCGTGGTCTCTTTCTTCTGCTGGCCGAACAGCTTTTTCAGAAATCCGTTGCCGGTGTTCTTGGCCTTGGCGTTACCGCCGCCGTTGGATTTGGCCGACTTGTCTTTGCCGCCGCCTTTTTTGTCAGATGACTTGCCACGGTCGCTGTCTTTGCCACCGCCGTTGCCACCGCCATTGCCGCCACCGCCGCCGTTGCCGTTTCCATTGTTGGCATAAGCAGCATCGGTCGTAGCAATGGTTGCCACGGTCACGACCGGCACGAGTGCGACGGCCGACAGCGTTGTGGCAAGCAGGCTGGCCTTGAGAGTTTTCGTAATCATAATCGTACTCCGGTCGCGGCCGACCAAAGCCGCGATGATTTCATGGATCTCCGTCCGAGATTAAATAACTGCACTGATGTGGCGATTCTTGGGCATCTGTTTATTGTGAATATGACCCGTCGGCGGCAATCCGCCTGCAATTGTTGCCACTTCCTGAAAGGTCCGAACGAACATGGATGATTGCGTCGATGCTGCGCACAAAGCAGAAAACAGCTTACGTGAGATCTTTGCCGCAACACCGCTCCAGCGAAACGATTTCCTGTCGCAAAGATTCGCCGCCGAAATCTGGCTGAAACGGGAAGACCTTAGCCCGGTTCGATCCTACAAAATCCGCGGTGCATTCAATGCCATGCGCAAGGTTCTGGCCTCTGGCGGCGGACAAAAAGGGTTTGTCTGCGCCAGCGCGGGAAACCACGCGCAAGGTGTGGCTTTCGTTTGCCGCCATTTCGGCGTGTCGGGCGTTATCTTCATGCCCGTCACCACACCCCAGCAAAAGATCGACAAGACTCGTGTCTTCGGGGGGGACGCGATCGAGATCCGGCTGACGGGCGACTATTTCGACGACACTTTGGCCGCCGCCCAGACCTTTTGCCAGGAAACCGGTGCGCATTTTCTGTCACCATTCGACGATGCGGATGTGATCGAGGGGCAGGCGTCGGTCGCAGTCGAGCTTTTGGCTCAGCTTCCCGCACCGCCGGATCTGATCGTGCTTCCGGTTGGGGGTGGCGGCCTTTCGGCAGGGATGAAGCGGTATCTGGCGGCGGTGGCGCCAAGGGTGGAATTGATCCTTGTCGAACCGGCCGGCGGGGCAAGCCTGACTGCCGCGCTGGCCGCCGGAAAACCTGTGACGCTTGACCGTGTGGATACATTTGTGGACGGCGCCGCCGTCGGCCGCATCGGCGACCTGACCTTTGAAATACTGAAGACGACGGCCCCGTCGAACGTATTGGTGGCGCCTGAAAACCGGATCTGTACGACGATCATCGAAATGCTGAATCACGAAGGGATCGTTCTGGAACCTGCCGGGGCGCTGGCGCTGGATGTTCTACCCGAGTTGAAGGAACGGATTGCCGGCAAGACCGTGGTCGTGGTGACGACGGGCGGCAATTTCGATTTCGAACGGCTTCCCGAGGTGAAAGAACGCGCGCAGCGCTATTCCGGGATCAAGAAGTACCTCATCCTGCGTCTACCACAGCGGCCCGGTGCGCTTCGCGATTTCCTTGGTTTGCTGGGTCCGGATGACGATATCGCGCGGTTCGAATACCTCAAGAAGTCGGCGCGGAACTTCGGCTCTGTACTCATCGGGATCGAGACCCGGGATGCCGCCAATTTTGACCGGCTGTTCGCCGATCTGGATGCAAACGGGTTCGTCTATCGCGACATCACCAACGACGAAACCTTGGCCGAATTCGTCATTTAACCCGTTGCGATAAGACGATTTTCCGCCAACAACGCACGAGAGGCATCAAACGCCGCGGCAATCGGGGCGATGTCGGGAAGGCCGGGATCGCCGCGTTCCAGCATCGTCTCCGCCTCCCGACAGAGCGTGGCGAGTTGTTGCATTCCAAGGTTTAGCGCACTGCCGCGCAGGGCGTGCAGATCCTCTTGAAGCGCAGAGGCCGATTGCGTCGCGGCAAGCCGTTGCAATGCGCCCTCAACCTCATCAAGGAAAAGGCCGACAACCTCTTCGAAATCGTCATCACCCAGTTCGGCACGCAGTTCGTCCATCCGTTTCCAGCTAATCATCCGAGACCTCCACCTTTGGCTGAATGGACACTGGCGAAACCTACCTGCCATTGCCTTAAGAGACGGCGGAAAAGCCGGTAAAGTTTGATCTTTCACCTCATCTTAAAACTGAAGCGGCATAGCGGGCCCAAATCGATTGCGAGGCATCCCGTTGACCCCAAAACCCAAGCCAAAGCGACCCAAGGCCCGCCAAACCCGCGACGCATCGCGCCCGGTCGTGACCGGCGATGTGGGCGCGGTCGCCACCCGTATTGAAGGCGACGCGATACGCCGTGTGCTTATCGTCGACGACAGCCGCGCGCAGTTGCGGATTCTCTCGGCCGTGCTGCTTCGCTGGGGATACGAGGTGTTCGAAGCGACCTCTGGCGCGCGTGCGCTTGAACTTCTGGCACGGGAAGAGGTCGATCTGATCCTAAGTGACTGGATGATGCCCGAGATGTCGGGGCTTGAGTTTTGCCGCCAGTTTCGCGCGTCCGACAATGCCCGCTATGCCTATTTCATCCTGCTGACCCTGCGCAACGCCCGCGAAGATGTGGCAACCGGGCTGTCGGCGGGGGCCGATGATTTTCTGAGCAAGCCCCTGGATGTCAACGAACTTCGCGCCCGCATCGCCGCCGGAGAGCGGCTGATCGCAACACAAAGAGAGCTTTTCGAAAAGAACCGGCTTCTGGGCGAAGCGCTTGGTGAATTGCAGCTGGTTTACGACAATATCGCGCGCGATCTGGTCGAGGCGCGCAACCTTCAGCAATCGCTTGTTCCCGACGAACATCTGAGATTTGACGGCGCCGACGTGTCGCTGCTGCTGCGCGCCAGCGGGCATGTAGGCGGGGATCTGGTCGGTGCATTTGAGGTAAACGACACACGGATCGGCCTTTATGCAATCGATGTATCGGGGCATGGCATCGCCTCGGCCCTGCTTGCGGCACGGCTGGCGGGGCACCTGACCCGCGCAAACCCCGATCAGAACCTCGCCCTTACCCACGGTCCGGACGGCACCTTCGTGATGCGCCCGGTCGCCGAAATCTGCGCCGACCTCAACCGGATGATTCATGATGAGATGGCCACCGAGCTTTATTGCACGTTGCTGATTATCGATGTCGATCTGGCGACCGGGCATCTGAAGGTTGCCCAGGCCGGGCATCCCGCACCACTTTTGCAAAATTCCGCAGGAACAGTGTCTTTTCTAGGTGGCGGTGGTCACCCGATCGGGCTTGTCGCAGAGGCCGAGTACAAGGCTTTCGATGTGCGGATGTCACCGGGTGACCGGTTGTTGGTCTATTCCGATGGTATCACGGAATCGACCACGCCCGACGGGCTTGAACTGGGGCAGGACGGGCTTGAGCTTATCGTCCGACGCGACGCGGGATTGAAGGGCCCCGGGTTTCTGGACGCCTTGTTGTGGGAGCTTAACGAGTTCTCGGGAAGCGCAGAGCCCGCCGACGATATATCGGCCGTATTTCTCGAGTATCACGGGCGCCGGTCACGCGATGAGGGCCCTTAGGAACATGCGATCTCCGTCATTGGCAAGGTGATCGACGGCCAAGTCTGCGGGCATCCAAACGGCGTTATGCCCCGCCTCAGATGGTGGACCATGACGCAGGACCGGGTGCGCCAGATAGATGTGACAGACCTTTTCGGCCCAAAGATCGTATTCCGGCATATAGGTGAACCGCCGGAACGCCCCAAGCCGGCGAGGCCGTGCCAGACGCCAGCCGGTTTCTTCGAACGTCTCGCGATGAAGGGCGGCCAGGGGCGATTCTCCCGGGTCGATCCCGCCGCCCGGAAGCTGAAATTCGGGGACAGGCTCGGCCTGATGGGTCAGCAAGATATCCGCCCCTCGCAAAAGGATCGCATAGGCCCCGGGCCGTTGCGTATAGCGCATATCAGCCATGACAGCTTCGCCCATACGGCGTATCATGATGCTTGGACCCTTGGTTGCCGCCCCTATATAGACGCGATATGCCAACCCATGGCGCGCAAGGAAACTCCCATGACACTTGGATCTCAGATCGCCTGGGACGATACCGTCCTGCCCTTTCAGCTTGACCGGCCCGATATTCGCGGCCGGGTCGCACGGCTTGACGGGGTGCTGGATCAGGTATTGGCCCAACATAATTATCCCGCCCCGATCGAGGCGCTGGTGGCCGAGGCCGCCCTGCTGACCGCGTTGATCGGGCAGACGATCAAGCTGCGCTGGAAACTGTCGTTGCAGGTGCGCGGCGACGGACCCGGACGGTTGATCGCCACCGATTACTATGCGCCGACCGAAGATGGGCAGCCTGCGCGTCTGCGTGCCTATGCCAGCTATGATGCAGAGCGGCTGTCGGAAACGGCCGACCCGTTTTCGCAGATCGGAAAGGGCTACTTCGCCGTGCTTATCGATCAGGGCAGGGACATGACCCCCTATCAAGGGATCACACCGATTGCCGGAGGGTCGCTGGCCGCCTGTGCCGAGACCTATTTCGCACAGTCCGAGCAGTTGCCCACGCGATTCGCGCTGAGCTTTGGGCGCTCGACCCTTGCCGGGCAGGCCGAAGGATGGCGTGCAGGCGGCGTGATGCTTCAGCACATGCCCAAAGCCTCGCCCTTTGCCAAAGACGGCGGGACAGGCGACGATGGCCTGTTGCAGCCGGCTGATGTGCTTGACGCGGACGAGCTTGAGAATTGGACACGGGCCAATTTGCTGCTCGACACCGTGGAAGAGCTGGAGCTTGTGGGCCCGACCGTGCACCCGACCGACCTTTTGGTGCGTCTTTTCCATGAGGAAACGCCGCGGGTCTTCGATGCCCAGCCCGTCAGCTTCGGATGCACCTGTTCGAGTGACCGCGTGCGCCAAAGCCTATCGATCTATTCGGCCCGGGATATCGGTCACATGACCACCGATGAAGGAATCGTGACCGCGGACTGTCAGTTCTGCGGGGCGCATTACGAGTTCGAGCCACAGACCCTTGGGTTCGAGGCGACGGAGCCTTCGGGTGACGGAAACTGACGCCAGAACACGACTGAAGGCGGCGCTTGAGAGATCGGGCGCCGTCTCTTC
>JABDPT010000092.1 GCA_013042605.1 Paracoccaceae bacterium | reverse complement strand
AGAGTCGGTAGCCGCCCGATACGGTGATCGTCTCACCGGTGATGAAGCCGGCATCCTCGGACAACAGGAACCGGACGACCCGCGCGATATCCTCGGGGTGTCCGACACGGCCAAGGGCTGTGTCTTTCACGAACAGCTCGATCAGGTCGTCGGGGCGGGGGCTTTCGGGGCGCTCGATGGCGCCGGGTGCGATGCCGTTCACGCGGATGCCCTTCGGCCCAAGCCCCTTGGCCGCCGCCCGCGTCCAGCAGTCAAGCGCCGCCTTGCTCGCGCCATAGGCGGGGGCACTGACCGGGGGTAGCTTGGCGTTGACGGAGGAGATGTTCACCACCGCCGCACCGGCGGTGAGATGGGGCAGAGCGGCGTCGATAAGCGCCATCGGGGTGATGACATTGGTTGCCATCACCTCGGCATGCGGGGCGTGATCTTCGGCCCCCAAAGGCGTCTCTGCGATGGCCCCGGCATTATTCACAATCGCATCAAGCCGCCCGAAACGGTCGATCACCTGTGCGATGATGTCTTGGGCGGTGGCGGGGTCGGAGAGATCGGCCTTTATCGCCAAAGCATCGGGGGCCGATTGCAGAACCGGCCCCGGATCGGAGGTCAGATAGGTGAAGGCCAGCGCGTGATCTTTCGCAAGATCCTCTGCAATGGCCCGTCCGATGCCGCGGGCCGCGCCTGTGACAAGCGCGACCCGCACGGCTCAGGCCGCCTTGGCGAGGTTGCGCAGCACGTAATGCAGCACGCCGCCATGTTCGATATATTCGATCTCGATCGCGGTATCGATCCGGCACTTGAGCGTGATGGTCTTCTCGCTGCCATCGCCATAGGTGATCGTCCACGGCACTTCCTGAAGCGGCTGGATCGTGTCAAGCCCTTGGATCGACACGGTTTCATCGCCCTTCAGACCCAGCGATTTGCGCGTATCGCCGCCGGTGAACTCGAACGGGATGACACCCATGCCCACAAGGTTCGAGCGGTGGATACGCTCAAAGCTTTCGGCGATCACGGCCTTGACGCCCAACAGCGCCGTGCCCTTGGCGGCCCAGTCGCGCGACGAGCCCGCGCCGTACTGTTCACCGCCAAAGATCACCAGCGGCGTGCCCTGTTCCTGATAGGCCATCGCGGCGTCGAAGATCGACGTCTGATGCCCGTCCGGCCCAAGCGTATAACCGCCTTCGACGCCATCCAGCATCTCGTTCTTGATGCGGATATTGGCGAATGTACCGCGCATCATGACCTCGTGGTTGCCGCGCCGCGACCCGTAAGAGTTGAACTCGCGCGGGGTCACCTGACGGTCGGTGAGATACTGACCGGCGGGCGTGGTTTCCTTGAACGACCCGGCCGGGCTGATGTGGTCGGTGGTGATCATGTCGCCGAGGATGGCCAGAACCTTGGCCCCTTCGACATTGCTGATCGTGCCGGGCTGTGCGCCCATGCCCTGGAAATAGGGTGGGTTCTGCACATAGGTCGACGTGGACGGCCAGTCATAGGTCAGGCTGTCAGTCGTCTCGACGCCCTGCCATTTCTCGTCGCCGGTAAAGACCTCGGCATATTTGGTCTGGAACGCCTCACGCGTCACCGTGGCTTCGACCAGCTCGGCGATCTCGGCTTGCGTGGGCCAGATGTCCTTGAGGAAGACGTCATTGCCGTCCTTGTCCTGCCCAAGGGGCTCGCGGGTGATATCGACGTTCATGTCGCCGACCAGCGCATAGGCCACGACCAGAGGCGGAGACGCCAGATAGTTCGCGCGCACGTCCGGGCTGATCCGGCCTTCGAAGTTGCGGTTGCCCGAAAGGACAGAAACCGCAATCAGATCGTTGTCGTTGATACATTTCGAGATTTCGGGCTCAAGCGGCCCGGAGTTGCCGATGCAGGTCGTGCAGCCATAGCCGACGAGGTTGAACCCGATGGCATCCAGATCGTCTTGGAGCTCTGCGGCTTCAAGATAGGCGCTGACGACCTGCGATCCGGGCGCAAGCGACGTCTTGACCCAAGGCTTACGGTTCAGACCCAGCGCGCGGGCCTTGCGCGCCACAAGGCCGGCACCGATCATCACATAGGGGTTCGAGGTGTTGGTGCATGACGTGATCGACGCGATGACGATCGACCCGTCGTGCATCTGGTAATGCCCATCTTCGGACTGGACGTAACCCCGTTTGTGGTGGCCCTCGTCGCCCGGGATGTCTGTTGGTTCCGGCGCGCCGCCTTCGCCTTCCCAGCGGCCCTCGGCGACCGGGCTGGCATCCTTGCCCTCGCGCTGACCTTTGACATAGGTGTGAAAGGCCGTTGCCGCAGCGTCGAGCGCGATATGGTCCTGCGGCCGTTTCGGACCGGAAATCGCGGGCACGACAGTGCTCATGTCCAGTTCCAGCGTGTCGGAATAGACCGGCTCATACCCCGGATCGCGCCACATGCCCTGTGCTTTTGCATAGGCCTCGACCAGTGCGATCGTCTCTTCGTCGCGCCCTGTTTGCGTCAGGTACCGGATGGTTTCTGCATCGACCGGGAAAAAGCCGCAGGTCGCACCGTATTCCGGGGCCATGTTTCCGATTGTCGCACGGTCGGCCAGCGGTACATTGTCCAGCCCGTCGCCGTAGAATTCGACGAATTTCGACACTACGCCCTTTTCCCGCAGCATCTGCACGACCTTCAGGACGAGGTCCGTCGCGGTCGTTCCTTCCGGCATCGCGCCGGTCAGCCTGAAGCCCACAACCTCGGGGATCAGCATCGAAATCGGCTGGCCCAGCATCGCGGCTTCGGCCTCGATCCCGCCAACGCCCCAGCCCAGAACGGCCGCGCCGTTCACCATGGTCGTATGGCTGTCGGTGCCGACAAGCGTGTCGGGATAGGCGACGGTTTCGCCGTTCTGGTCCTTGTCGGACCATACGGTCTTGGCAAGATACTCAAGGTTCACTTGGTGGCAGATGCCGGTGCCGGGGGGCACGACGCGGAAGTTGTCGAACGCCGATTGTCCCCATTTTAGGAAGGTATACCGCTCCATGTTCCGCTCGTATTCGCGGTCCACGTTCATCTGGAAGGCGCGGGGGTTGCCGAACTCGTCGATCATGACCGAGTGGTCGATGACCAGATCGACGGGGTTGAGCGGGTTGATCTTTTCCGCGTCACCGCCAAGAGCTACGATCCCGTCACGCATCGCGGCCAGATCGACCACGGCCGGAACGCCGGTGAAGTCCTGCATCAGCACGCGGGCCGGGCGATAGGCGATCTCGCGCGGGTTCTTACCGCCCTTGTCGGCCCATTCCGAAAACGCCTTGATGTCATCGACGCTGACGGTCTTGCCATCTTCAAAGCGCAACATGTTTTCCAGCACCACCTTGAGTGCGGCGGGCAGGCGGGCAAAGCTGCCCAGGCCGGCGGCTTCGGCGGCGGGGATCGAGTAATAGGCGTAGCTCTGGCCACCAACACTTAGCGTTTTGCGGGTTTTGGCGGTATCGTGTCCGACTTGAACAGTCATGAGGACCTCCCTTGAATGAACGGGTGTTGCGCACGCTCTAGCCGCTTCAAACCCCTACAATCAAGGGGGGTGCGTCATTTTGTATACCATGGTGCACCGTTATTTTGCCGCAGCCATCGCGCCCCCTTGATCTGGCTGTCACCTTTTCTCTCAAAACCTTGATTGGTACGGTCGCCACGGCTGCTTTAGGTAAGGCGCTAAGATAACGAAGAAGGAACGGCACATGCAGGCTTGGCGCGCGACACTGGCGGCAGCATTCATCGCACTTGCGGGCAGCGCGCTGGCCGAAGACCGGCTTGTGGTGATCGAGCTTTTCACGTCGCAGGGCTGTTCGTCCTGTCCGCCGGCCGACGCGCTTCTGGGCGAACTGGCGCAGCGCGACGATGTTCTGCCGCTTAGTCTGCATGTCGATTACTGGGATTACATCGGCTGGAAGGACATTTTCGCCGATCCCGCCCATACCGTCCGTCAAAAGGGCTATGCCCGCGTGGCGGGGCAGCGGTCGATCTATACCCCGCAGATGATCGTGGGCGGCGCGGATCATGTGGTCGGCTACAAGCCGATGAAACTTGCCATGCTGATCGAAGAGCATCGCAACGCCGCCGCCCCCGTTGATGTCGAGGTGACGCGCGCGGGCGATGAGGTCGAAATCAGCACCTCTGCCACCGGGCGAACCGACTTTGGCAGCGCGATTATCCAGATCGTGCGCTACATCCCAAGCCAGACCGTCGATATCCGTCGTGGCGAGAACCGGGGCCGGACGCTGACCTATCACAATGTCGTCGCCGATCTGACCGAGGTCGCGCAATGGGATGGTCGCGGCACCCATGCGGTGCGGGCCCGCTTGTCGGGCGATGGGTCGCACGCCGTGCTGGTGCAAAGCGCGAATTACGGGGTCATTCTGGGCGCGGCGCGCGTGCCTTGACCTTGGACAGATCGCCCCAGCGGCGGTGGATCCAGAACCACTGATCCATATGCTCGCGCACATGCGCTTCAAGGCTGTTGTTGAGCGCCTGTGTCATCTCTTCGGGGGTGGATGGGGCGATCGGGGCATCCAGCACGATGTCGAAATCAAGCCCGTTCTCGCGCCGGATGCCATAGACCGGCACCATCAGCGCATCGTATTTCAGCGCCCATTCCGCCGCCGAGAGGGCCGTGGGCGCGCGCTTGCCGAAAAACGTCAGCCTGGCGCCGCGCACCGCATGCACATCGACCAGTATCCCGATGATATTGCCGCCCGAAAGATGCTTGAGCAGCCCCAGTATCCCCCGCTTGTCGGCCGGAAACACAGGCTCTCCGATCTTTGAGATCGCCCGGACATAGTGATCGTTGAAGCGGGCGTTGCGCATCGGACGGTAGATCGCCGCCAGCGGATGGCCTTGCGCGAAAAGCGCGGCCCGCGTGGCGTCGTAATTGCCGAAATGCGCGGTGACCAGAATGACGGGGCGGTTCGCGGCGCGGGCGGCAAGAAACGCCTCGGCCCCCGGGCCGGTCAAAGGGGCGTTCCGCACGCGGCTGACGAAGTCATCGCCCGAATAGATCTCGATCAGCGTGCGCCCAGCATTGTCCGGCACCGCCCGCGCCATGCGGCGCATTTCCTCGGCGGGCATGTCTGGGCAGGCGTATTCGAGGTGGCGCATGACCCGCTTGTCCCACCCTGCCAGCGGGGCGATCAGGCGCGACACGACCCATCCCACGAAGGGCACGCGCCAGCGATAGGGAATGGCCTTGGCCACGCCCAAAACCGCGCGGATTGCCGCGTTTTGCGTGAAGTCGCGCCAATCGCCGGGGGTCGGGGTCATGCAGCCTCGTTCAGAGGGGGGCGCGCTGCGCGCAGCCGGGTCTCTCTTTGCCAGACATAAAGCCCTGCGCCCACGATCACAAGCGCCCCCAACAGGGTCAGCGCGTCAGGATATTCGCCGAAAAGCAGCATGCCCCAGATCGTGGCGAAAACGATACCCGTATAGGAAAACGGCGCCACAATGCCGGCTTGCGCGACCGACAGGGCGCGGATCAGAAGAAGCTGTCCCAGCCCGCCGACCGCGCCGATTGCGATCAGAAGCAAGACGGTCGTGGCGTCCGGCGGGACCCAGAAGAAGGGAACTGCAACCGACAGGACGATGGCCCCCAAGAGCCCGGTATAGAGCAGGGATGTCCACGGATCTTCGTCGCGGCCCACGAACCGTGTGGTCAATGCATATCCCGCGAAAGACACCGCCGCCCCAAGCGGCAAGAGCGCGTTGAGCGAAAAGACCTCTGTCCCCGGTCGGATGATGATCAGCGCCCCGATCAGGGCCGCGCCGATCCCCAGAACCCGGCGCAGACCCAGCCCTTCGCGCAACAGTACCGCCGCGCCCAGAGTGATCAGAACCGGGTTCATCGCCATGATGGCGGTCACCTCGGTTAGGCCCATGGTCGCGATCCCGAAAAACATCATCGTCGACGCCGCCAGCAACAGGAACGAGCGCATCGCCTGAAGGCCCGGATATCTCGTACGGGCCACGATGTGCAATCGGGGCTGAACGAGAGCCGCCACGATCAGCGTTTGACCGGCATAGCGCGCCCAAAGCGCCATGACCGTATCGGCGCGCGCGGCGATGGCCTTGGCGGCGACGTCCATGACCGAAAACAGGAAAATCGCGGCAATCATCAGCAAGATTCCTTGCGCGGCAGGGGAGCGGGGGCCGCTCATCGCCGTGGCGCGAGCATCTGGAAAGGGGTCATTGGTATCTCACCTCAGCGTCGCGCCAATAGAGCCCAGCCCACGCCCCCTGTCCATGCCGCGCGGGCGTCAGCTTTCTTCGGCGATGAGGTAAATCTCGCCCGCTTCCTCCAATTCGCGGATCTTGGCGACGACGGCACCCATCGCGTCTTCGCCTTCGGTGGCGTCGACCTCGCCCTTTTCCTCGATCTCACCGCGCAGCGCGTCGGCCATGCGCCGCGACATGGCCGACAGAATGAACTCGGCCGCTTCGGGCAGTTCGGGCATCGCCGCCGCGAGGGCCAGCACCATCACGTCCTGATCGATCTGGCGCACGATCTTGGGCACGTCGCGCGCATCGACGCGGCCCGGGATATTGGCGAAGGTGAAGATCGACTTGCGCACCTCTTCGGCAAAGGTGGCGTCGGCTTCTTCCAGACCTGCCAGAACCTCGTTCCGCGTCGAACTGCGCGAGGAATTGAGGATCGCGCCGACCCGTGCCACCGGCCCATCCGAAAACGCCGTGACGGGCACGATATCAAGTACCCGCGCCAGCGCCTGCCCGATGCGATAGACGGCGTCGGGGCGCACGGCACCGATCTGGGAAATGGCATAGGTGATGCGCCGCGCGCGGTCGCCCGGCATCAGGCCAAGGATCGCGGCGGCCTTGGACACGTTGAGTTTCGACAAGAGCACCGCCGCCACTTCGGTGCTTTCGCGTTCGATCAGGGGAACAAGATCCTCGGGTTCCTTATCGGTGATCTTGTCCCACGGATCGCCGCGTTGCGGGACCGTGTTGGTCTGTTTGAGCCGCTGCACAAGGGCCGGGCTGACAGCACCCTCCAAAAGCTCCAGCGCCCCGGCAAGCCCCGCCCCGCCGGTCAGCCCGCCGCTTTCAAGGGCCTGTGCGAATTCATCGGCCACGGCGGCGACCGTGTCGCCGTCAACCGGGCCAAGATCCCCGATCTGGTGCAAAAGGTCGGACTGGATGTTTTCAGGCAGATGCGCCAGCGACAGCGACGCGCCGCCGCGCATGGCCAGTTGCACCACGATGGCGGCCTTTTGCTTGCGGCTGAGCGCAACAGGGGGCGACGATGGCGAAGGCAGCCCAACCTCGCCCATGGGCAAAGGGGGCAGATCGGGAAGATCGGACAACATGAAACACCGCGCTATCTCAAAGCCCGGCTATCCTTGCGGTCAGAGGTTAAGATGCGGTGTGCGCAGGCGCTTAATAAGCGTATCCGCGCCCGCTTTCGATGGCTCGCTCAAGTGCCAGTTCCGGCCATGAACGTTCGCCGCCGCGCGCCCGGATTTCAAGCAACTGCTCGCGCGCCTGGTCCAGCGCACCCAGTTTCACGAAGGCCTGTCCCATATAGGACCGCGCCAAAAGGTTGTCGGGGTTCTTGGCGATCGCCTGTTGGTAGTAGTCCATGCCAAGCCCGGTATTGCCCGACTGCCGATGGGCAAATCCCAGATAGGTCAGCACCCGGTCTTCGGTCGGGTCGGACATAGCGGCCAGCGCACCAAGGGCATTCTCGAACTGGCCGGCATAGGCAAACTCGCGCGCGGCGTCATAAAGCACGTCATCGTCAAGCGAGCTTTCCTGCGGCGCCACACAGCTTTCGGTCGCTGCATCCCAAACCTTACCGTCCGTGCATTCGGTCGTGGTCTGCGTCGGTGTCGGTGGGGTGTCATCCTCGGATCCCACGGCCCAGGCGAGGGCAGGGAAGGCGAGGGCGGCAACAAGGGCGAAACGGCGCATGGGTCGGCTCCTGAAAAAGGTATCCCGCATAAATAGTGCGATTGACCCAACGGCAAGGGGCGACCGAAGCCGCCCCTGCATAACTTTCCGTGATCTGGCCTCAGGTGGTGCCGGAAAGGGCACAGGTGCCCGTTTTCGCATCCCAATTCGAACCGGCCTCGCAGGGCAGGCTTCCGTCGGCAAGTGCCGTCCCGGTGCAACTTGCCAACGCGGGCGTCGGCATCAGCGCCAGACCGGCCGCAACGACCAGCGACGGCACGACAAGGGCAAGACCGCCAAGGACAAGCTTAGATTTCTTCATAACAACCCCATAAATTTCACACCTTTCGATGAAGCTAGGTCACCGAAAGACAGCGTCAAACAAACGCGTCAGCTTGTCGCCTTGGGAACGCAGATCTGTTTTTCGGCATCATAGGTCGTGCCTTCGGCGCAGGACATTGCCTGTGTCTCGATATGCCCAAAGCCACAGCCCTGAGCAAACCCGAGGCTGGGTGCGAGGGTAAGGGCAAGAGCGGCCAGAAGTGTTTTGGTCTTCATCGGTCTCTCCTATTGCGTGCACCTAGAAGGTTAGCACTGCTTGACCCAAGGTCAAAGACGAGATTTCGGGCAGTTTGCAAACCGTGCCGGGATCAATCCTCGCCAAAGACCCGTTCAAAGATCGTGTCGACATGTTTGGTGTGATAGGACAGGTCGAATTTCTCGTCGATCTCAGCCTCGCTCAGCGCGGCCGTCACCTCGGCATCGCCTTTCAATTCCTCGCGAAAATCCGCGCCGTGTTCCCAGACCTTCATCGCGTTGCGCTGCACCAGCCGATAGGCGTCTTCGCGGCTCACGCCCTTTTGCGTCAGCGCCAGCAACACGCGCTGCGAATGCACCAGACCACGGAACTTGTTCATGTTCGCGATCATGTTGTCGGGATAGATCACCAGCTTGTCGATCACACCGGTCAGCCGCGACAGCGCGAAATCAAGCGTCACGGTGGTATCCGGTCCAATGTTCCGCTCGACCGAGGAATGAGAGATGTCGCGCTCGTGCCAAAGGGCCACGTTTTCCATCGCCGGCACCACCGCCATCCGAACCAGCCGGGCCAGACCGGTCAGGTTTTCGGTCAGCACGGGGTTGCGTTTGTGCGGCATCGCGGACGACCCCTTCTGGCCCTTGGAAAAGAATTCCTCGGCTTCGAGAACCTCGGTCCGCTGCATGTGCCGGATCTCGGTGGCGATGTTCTCGATCGACGAGGCGACAACGCCCAGTGCGGCAAAGAACGCCGCATGCCTGTCGCGCGGGATCACTTGCGTGCTGATCGGTTCGGGCACGAGGCCCAGCTTGTCGCAGACATGCGCCTCGACCGCCGGATCGATATTGGCGAACGTGCCGACCGCGCCCGACAGAGCGCCGGTCGCCACCTCGGCGCGCGCGTCGCGCAGGCGGCTGAGGTTGCGGTCCATCTCGGCATAGAACCGCGCGAAGGTCAGGCCCATCGTGGTGGGTTCGGCGTGAATCCCGTGGCTGCGCCCGATGCGGATCGTCAGTTTGTGCTCCATCGCCCGCCGCTTGAGGGCCGCGAGCAGGCCCTGCACGTCGGCGATCAGGATGTCGGCCGCGCGCACAAGCTGGACGTTGAAACAGGTATCAAGCACATCCGAGCTGGTCATTCCCTGATGCACGAAGCGCGCCTCGTCACTGCCGATGATCTCGGCCAGATGGGTCAGGAACGCGATGACGTCATGTTTGGTCACCGCCTCGATCTCGTCGATACGGGCCACGTCGAATTCCACGTCCTTGGCTTTCCAGACCGCCGCTGCGTTTTCGCGCGGGATCACGCCAAGGTCGGCCATGGCGTCACAGGCATGCGCCTCGATCTCGTACCAGATGCGGAACTTGGTTTCGGGCGACCAGATGGCAACCATTTCGGGGCGGGAATAACGGGGGATCATGGGGTCCTTCAGGGCTTGTGGCGCGGATAGGCGCGGTCATAGACTGGCGCGCACGGGGCAGCAAGGAGAGCGCCATGAGACAGATCGCGGCAGGCGTCGTGCTGGGCCTGATGGCGCTTCCGGCGGCGGGGGAAGAGTGGCGGCCGCTGACCAGCGACGAGATCGCCGAAGTGCTGACCGAGCGGACCGTTCTTTACGAGGATATCGGGGATCAGACCTTCTTCGCCTCGGGCCGCACGCTTTACCGCGTCGTGCGCGACAGCTGGGGCTGGTGGGAGGCGCGCGACAACCAGTATTGCAGCCTTTGGCCGCCGCAAGAAGAATGGGCCTGTTTTTCGGTCAACCTGTCGGCGGATGGCACGCGGGTGCAGTTCGTGGGCGAGAATGACGATATCAGCGAAGGCACGTTCGAAGAGTGACCGGGCCAGGAATGACGGGGCCAGCCGGGGCAGAGGCGTTTCTGGGCGACTGGCAGCTTGCCCGCGAGATCGACGACCATCTGACAGGCGACAGTGGCAGCTTGGCCGGGCTGGCGCGGATCACCGCCATGCCGGACGGATTCCTCTACCGCGAGGACGGAAAGCTGAGCCTGCCCGGACGCCCGCCTTTTACCGCGACACGCAGCTACCTCTGGCAGGCGCATGACGCGGGCCGGATCGATGTGTTCTTCGACGATGGCCGCCCGTTTCACAGCTTTGCGCTGACCCGGGGCGCGCAGGCCGCGCATTTCTGCGATCCCGATACCTATCTGGTGGAATACGATTTTTCGCGCTGGCCCCGGTGGAAAACCACGTGGGACGTGACCGGGCCGCGCAAGGGCTATCGCATGATCTCGCGTTACACCCCTGCGGCCTGATCGCCCTTGCAGCATCGGCATTGCTGGTGCAGAAACATCCCAAGTCCAACCAATTGACGGAGTTTCGCCCATGACCACCATGACCGACAGGGTTCTGACCGACGCCTTCGGCCCCAGCGAAGGGTCCGCCCTGCGTCTCAAGCAGGCCGCTTTGGTCGTGCTGGGCATCGCTCTTCTGACCGTCTTCGCCAAGATTTCGATCCCGATGATCCCGGTGCCGATCACGATGGGCACATTCGCGGTGCTGACCATCGGGGCGGCCTATGGTCCGCGGCTTGGGCTGACGACGATCCTTGGCTACATGATCATCGGTGCGCTTGGGTTTGACGTCTTCGCCTCGTCCACCGCTGAAAACGCGGGGCTAACCTACATGATGGGCGGCACGGGCGGTTATCTCTTCGGCTATGTGCTGGCGACGCTGGCGCTGGGCGCTGCCGCGCGCGCGGGCTGGGACCGGTCGATGGGCAAGATGGCGCTTGCCATGCTGATCGGCAACGCGCTGATCTATATCCCCGGCCTGCTGTGGCTGGGTGTGCTTTACGGGTTCGACAAGCCGATCCTCGCCTGGGGCCTGACGCCCTTCCTTGTGGGTGATGCGCTCAAGCTGGCGCTGGCGGCGATGCTGTTGCCGGCGGCGTGGAAGCTGGTGGGCCGCGCCCGCGGCTGATCAACACGAATAGACCTGATCGAAAGGCGCGCCCGCACCGGCGCGCCTTTTTTCATTCGGCGGGGACCGCCTCTTCCGCAAGCACCGTATCGATATGGCTGACCCGTTCCAGCGTCCGGTGCACCGGGCACTTGTCGGCAATCTCCAACAGGCGCGCGCGCTGCTCACCGTCCAGATCGCCTTCAAGGTGGATCTCGCGGCGGAAACTGTCGATCTTCTGTTCCCCGCTCGCCTCGGCATCCTGTGCGTGCACCTTGTTATGGGTCACATCCACCCAGACATGCGCCAGCGGCCATTTCTTGCGCCGCGCATACATGCGGACGGTCATCGACGTGCAGGCGCCCAGCCCGGCGGCCAGAAATCCGTAAGGCGACATGCCCTTGTTCGTGCCGCCATAGGCCGCCGGTTCGTCGGCGACCGCATGGTGATACGGCCCGGAATTGATGTCTTGCAGGAACCCAGCCGGGTCTGCCTCGGCCACGCGGACCACGCCTTCGGGCGCGCCGATGGGCGGGGCAGGCGGGCGCAGATCGAGATATCGCCCGACCCAGGCCGAAATGACCTCGGCCGCGTATTCGGCATCTTCGCCACGGGTGATCAGGTGGTCGGCATCGTCAAGAGTGACAAAGCTTTTGGGATGCTTGGCATGCAGGAAGATCTGCGTGGCGTTCTCGATGCCCACAACCGTATCGCGCGGCGCGTGCAGCACCAGCAGCGCCCTTTTCATCGACGCGATGCGCGGCCCCAGCTTTTCGGCAGACACGTCATCGACGAATTCGCGCCGGATCGTGAAGGGTCGCCCGCCCAGATCGACCTCGGCCGAACCGTCCGAGATGATCGTATCGAGGGCCGAGCCGAAGTTATGCGTCACATGTTCGGGGTCGAAGGGCGCGCCGATGGTCACCACGGCGCGCGCGCTGTCTATCTCGCCCGCCGCGCGCAGCACCGCCGCCCCGCCCAGCGAATGCCCGATCAGCAGTGTGGGCGCCATGTCGCGGCCCGCAAGATAGGCGGCGGCCGCCTTAAGGTCATCGACGTTCGAGGAAAAGGTCGTGTTCTCGAACTCTCCGCCCGAATGGCCCAGCCCGGTAAAGTCGAACCGCAACACCGCGATGCCCATCGCCGCCAGCCGGCCCGCGATGCGGCGGGCGGCGGGAATGTCCTTGGAGCAGGTAAAACAATGCGCAAAAAGCGCGGTTCCCAGATGCGGGCCATCGGGCAGATCGAGCCGGGCGGCAAGGTCATGGCCCCCATGCCCGGGAAAGGTAATGCGTTCTGTGGTCATGAGGGCAGGCTCCGATGGCAAGGTGTCTCGCCAAACTGTCGCGCCGGACCGGCCCGCGCAAGGTGTGTGTCAGGAACGTCACGGCAAGGTGAGGGTTGACCGCGCCCGGCTCGCGTTACTGTAGTGCCTGTCGCGCAAGGCTGAGAAAGGCGGATCCGTGCATCGAGGAGTGATCGTGCTTTGGGCGCTGGCCGCGCTTGCGGTGCTGGGCGGTTTCGGCGGCGCGGTGCATCCGGCGGGCGATTCGCTGGCCGTGTTCCGCGTCTATACGGTGGCGGGCCTTGCCCTGATCAGCGCGACGCTTCTGATACTGCGCCGCCCCGTAATCGCGTTTGCGGGGCTTGCGCTTGTGATCGGGGCGGGGATGACCCTTGTGCTGCCCCGCGATGCAGAGACCCCGGCAGGGCGCAGCTATGCGGTCTATCAAAAGAACCTCAAATGGAGCCTGAGAGACCCAGAGGCCCTGATCGCCGATATCACCGCGCAGGCCAGCGATTTCGTCACCTTGCAAGAGGTCACGCGCCGCAACCGCGCGGTAATGGCCGGGCTGGCGGCGCGCTGGCCGCATCAGCATTTCTGCGATTTCGAGCGGATCGGGGGCACCGCGGTGCTGTCGCACTGGCCTGTGGTCGAAGGCAGTGCCTTTTGCGAAACCCGACTGGGGCTTTCGGCGATGCAGGTCGCCACGCCCGATGGCCCGGTCTGGCTTGCCTCGTTGCATCTTCACTGGCCATGGCCGCACCGCCAACCCGGGATCGTGGCCGATCTTCTGCCGGTTCTGGCGCGGCTTGAGGGGCCGGTGGTGCTGGCGGGTGATTTCAACATGGTGCCGTGGTCCCACACGGTCGCCATGATCGAACAGGCCGCGCGGGCCCGCGTCGTGGGGCGTCCGGGGGCGACTTTCGATCTGCGCACGCCGCTGATCCGCATCCCGATCGATCACGTGCTGATGCCCGAAGACGCCGTAGCCATCTCCGCCACCCTGCGCCCGAAACTCGGTTCGGACCACCGGGGGGTGCTGGCCAAGTTCGGCTTTAAGCCTGCCCCATAAGTCGCGGATCGAAGGGGTATTTCGTCAGATTCTCATAGCCGTCTTCGGTGATCAGAACCTGATCTTCCAGCTTGATCGAGAAATCGCCGCCCTCGGTGCTGACCAGCGCCTCGGCGCACAGCACCATCCCCGGCTCAAGCTCGTAATCCCACGCGCCTTCGTGCCAGTGATCCGGATAATCCACATGCGGCCACTCATCACAGAGGCCCACCCCGTGAAACTTGCAGGAATATTTCTGCTTCCAGTATTGCGCGTCCAGCTGATGGCCGTTGAAAACCAGGTCCTTGATCGACACGCCGGGCCGCAGCATTTCCATGTTCTGCATGATGTGATCATGCGCGTGGCGCATCGCATAGACCATGTCGGGCCGGGGGGCGCCGTCGCCCACCCACCACGTGCGCGAAATATCGACGCAAATGCCGTAGCACCCGATCAGATCGGTATCGAGCCCGACGACTTCGTTGTTCCGAACCACGCGCGGCCCGCTTTCCTGAAACCACGGGTTCGTGCGCGGGCCCGAGGTGAAGAGGCGCGTCTCGATCCACTCGCCGCCGCGCTTGATGTTTTCGGCGTGCAGAACCGCCCAGACCTCGTCTTCCGACAGGCCGGGGCGGCAGGCGGCTTCCATTTCATACATCGCCGCTTCGCAAGAATGGGACGCGCAGCGCATCGCCAAAATCTCATCCGGACCTTTGACAGAGCGGGACTTTTCAGTGACTTCCTCGCCGTCGCTCACCTCAAATCCGATCGTCTCCAACGCGCGCAGGCCCACGGGCATGATCTTGTCGACCGCGATCCGGCGGTTAGCTCCGGCATGTTCGCGGATCACCTCATCGATCTCACCGGCGAGGGTCTTCGCCGCCGCCGCGCCCCGGTCGCCAACCGAGAAATAGAAAAGCGACGCCCCCGACCGCACCTCGCGCACCAGCGGGTTGTGATCTGCCAGAAACGGCGCGTTCTTGTATTCCCACAGCACCATGTGCCCGTCCGCGCACAGCAGGCAGGCGCGAAACGGGTTATGCGTATTCCAAAGCTGCATGTTGGTGGCGTCGGTGGCGTAACGGATGTTGAGCGGGTCGGTCATCAGCAGCCCCGCAAGCCCGCGATCCACGATATGCTGCGTCAACCGCTCCCATCGAAACCGCCGCATCGCCTGAAGGTCGGGCAGGGTCAGGCCCGCCGCCTCCCATTCGCGCAGGGCCAGAACGGTCGGCCCAATCTCAACCCGGTCCGCGTCATTCGGGGTGTTGTCGGCAAGCATGTCGCCCTGTG
>JABDPT010000085.1 GCA_013042605.1 Paracoccaceae bacterium | reverse complement strand
GCTGACGACAAGGCTCAGACGCTCGGTCACCGGGTCGCCGGGTCGTTCTGCGGCAAGATAGCGATAGTCCCCAAGATCGACATGCATGTCCGGTTCCGGGAGCAGGGGAAGCGCATAGCGAAAGTCGAACCCGCCACAGGCAACATCGGCGCATTCGAAGAGAATGACATAACCCTCTGCCTCAAGTTGGGTACGCAATGGCTCAAGAATTTGCAGCGTTGTCAGGCTGGTGGCGGGCAAGACCCAGGCTTGCCGTGACACGGAACCTTCTGTGATCACAAGTTCTAAACGCCCATCTTCCCAAGGGGTTACGGCCATGGAATGGCTGTCGAGCGGGGATTGCGAGGCCGCCGTCATCCGTGCGGCGGCAGGCAGCGACAGGTCAAGCGCCTCGGCAGGCGCGCCAAGCGCGAGGCCGATCACCAAGACCGAAAAAAACCGGCGCGCGATCATCGGCCCTGCGCGTTGTATTCGGGATTGGGGCGCATCGCGCTGGCCGACGCAACGCGGTTGGTCATCGCGAAAAACGCCGCCGTCGCGATGATGTCCCAGATGTCGCGGTCACTAAACCCAGCCGACCGCAAGGCCGCGCGGTCGGCCTCTTCGATGCTGTGGCTCTCTGCCGTCATTTGGGCCGCGAAATCGAGCATCGCGCGCCTGCGTGCATCAAGATCGGCGGCGCGGTAGTTGGCAACCAGGGCATCGCCCAGCGCCGGATCGCCCGAAAGCTCGCGCACCGCCGCGCCGTGCGCCACAAGGCAGTAATGGCAGCGGTTGATGGACGAGACGACGACGGCAATCATCTCGCGCTCCAGCTTGCTCAGCCCGCTCTCGCCCAGCATCAGATCGTTGTAAAGCGCGGTGAAGGTCTTCAGCTTTTCGTCGTCGAACGCATAGGCCCAAAGCACATTCGGCACGAGGCCCAGCTTTTCCTGGCACAACTCGAAATAGGCTGCCGTCTTCTCGGGCAACGGGTCGAGCGGCGGCAGATCAAGGGCGGTGACAGGCGAAGATGGTGGTTTCACGCGGCCTCACGGGGCAGTCTGGATGCGATAGTGATAGCCGCCAACTTGCGCCATTCCAAGCGCGGCATAAAGGGCATTCGCGCCGTCATTGGCCCCGGTCACCGCAAGCGCCAGATGCGCGGCCCCCTGCGCGTCGGCCCAGTGCGTCAACGCGGTGATCATGTTCTGCGCGGTGCCTTTGCGGCGCGCCTCTGGCAGAACCTCAAGCGCGTGGATCATCGCGATACCGCTATGGATCGCGGCGAACCCGGCGCCGACGGCGCGGTCGGAAGTGCGGCCCAGAACGGTGGTTTTCGGGGATGGCGCACGGTCCATGACCGCAAGCCTGCCCGGCCCGATACCGCCTGCGGCCCAGATTTCGATCATGATCGCAAGAGGTTCAGGGATGAGGAAGGCGGATACCGGGGGCAGGGCGCGGGGTGTCAGAACCGACAGGGGCGCGGAATAGAAAATCGTCGGATCGACGGTGTCGAACCCCATGGTCGCGAGCCGTGCATCAAGGTCTTCATCGCCCGCGCGGATCTGAAACAGCGCGGGCTGGCCCATGGCCCGCATGGCGTCCGATGCCGCCCTGATCTCGTCCTCGCTGGCGGGTCCGTTCGCGGTGGCCGCCGACACCCGCTTTCCGCCGCCCGCACCGTCGCGCAAGGTAAACGGACCGGATTGCCACGCCCGCGCGGGCGGCCATGTCGCCTCAAGCGCCTCGTAAAGCGCCGATAGGTCGGGCTGGGTCACGCGCCGTTGTCCGGAAACAACGCGGCCAGCGCAGCAATCGCCGCCTCGACCGCCGCGGCATTGCCCCCGCGCACCACGATATTGCTGCCAAGCACGCCATCCTGAATGAAGGGGTAAGACCCGAAAGACAGGTCGGAGTGCGCTTGCGCCAGCTCTCCCAACGGTCCCGCGATCTCGCCTTCTGCCCGGGTCAGGCGCAGCGTCCGGCTTACTATCGGTGCGCCGCCGGTGATCGTGGGCAGAACGCTGGCCACCATCGCTTTGAAAATCGCGGGCACGCCCGCCATCACGTGCACATTTCCAAGCGTGAATCCGGGCGCGGCAGAGATCGGGTTGTCGATCAACGTGGCCCCGTCGGGAACCCGCGCCATCCGAAGCCGCGCTTCGTTCAATTCGGTCCCCTGCTGCGCGTAATGCGCCACCAGAAGAGCGCGCGCATCCTCGCGCACGTCAATGGACGCGCCCAGCGCCTCGGCGATGCAATCGGCGGTGATGTCGTCATGCGTCGGCCCGATTCCGCCCGAGGTGAAGACGTGATCGTAAGCCGCCGAAAGCGCCCGCGCCGCCGCCACTATCGCCGCGCGATCATCCGATACCACCCGCACCTCGCGCAGATTGATGCCCCGGGCCGTCAACTCCCCGGCCAGATGATGCGAGTTGCTGTCCTGCGTACGCCCGGACAGGATCTCGTCGCCGATCACCAGCATTGCGGCAGTGGGGTTGGCCATCACGTCATTCCTTGTTCTCGGGCGCATCTGCGGTATAGGTCGCGGCGCATGCGCTTTCAAACCCCTCTTGTCCCCGGCCGGCTGATCCGGCGCTACAACCGCTTTCTGTCCGATGTGACGCTTGAAAACGGCGAGGTCGTGCGCGCCCATTGCCCCAACCCGGGCAGCATGATGGGGCTGAAAGACGAAGGCCTGCGGGTCTGGCTTGAGCCCAATGACGAACCGAAGAAAAAGCTGAAATACGGCTGGCGGCTGGTCGAGTTCGAAAACGGGCACTGGTCGGGCATCGATACCGCCGTACCCAACCGGGTCGTGAAAGAGGCGCTTGAGGCGCGTCAGATCACGGAACTGGCTAAGTATTCCGGGATCCGGCCCGAAGTGCCTTACGGCGAAAAAAGCCGCGTCGACTTCCTGCTGACCGAACCGGGGCTGCCGGATGCCTATGTCGAGGTCAAGAACGTGCATCTGCGGCGCGACGGCGACTGGGCCGAATTTCCCGACAGTGTGACCGCCCGTGGCGCGCGGCATCTGGCCGAGCTTTCTTCCATGGTGGCCGCCGGGCACCGCGCGGTGATGGTCTATCTCGTTCAGCGCACCGATTGCGCGCGTTTCCGCCTCGCCGATGACCTCGATCCCGCCTATGCCGCCGCCTATGACGCGGCCCGCCATGGCGGTGTCGAAATGATATGTTATGGGACCCGCATCGATACCGGCGGTGTCTGGCTCGGTGACCCCCTTGAAGTCGCCCCTCGCCCCGTGCGATAGCGCCGGACTGGCAGTTTTTGCGGCACTGCCCTATCTAAAGGGCGAACGCAGATGGAGACAGCGTTGGACGACAAACACCGGGGCCGGCTGACCAAAGACGGCATCAGGATCTATGAGGCAGACGATTTCGCGGGCATGCACAAGGCTGGCGAACTGGCTGCGCGCATCCTTGACGACATGAGCGATGCGGTTTTCCCGGGTCAGACAACCGGAGAGATCGACCGCATCATCACCGACCGCGTGCACGCGGCAGGCGCGACCTCGGCCACCATCGGTTACAAGGGCTATCAGCACGCAAGCTGCATCTCGGTGAACCACGTGGTGTGCCACGGCATCCCGAGTGAAAAGGTGCTCAAGGATGGCGACATCCTGAATATCGACGTGACCGTGATCGTCGATGGCTGGTTCGGCGACTCAAGCCGGATGTATGTGGCCGGCAAGCTCAGCCGCAAGGCAGAGCGGCTGATCCAGGTCACGCATGATGCGCTTTTCAAAGGGATCGAGGCGGTCAAACCCGGCAACACCTTCGGCGATATCGGCCACGCCATTCAGGCCTATGTCGAAGCGCATCGCATGTCGGTCGTCCGCGACTTTTGCGGGCATGGGCTGGGCCGTGTCTTCCATGCGCCGCCCAACGTCCTGCATTACGGGCGCGCAGGCACCGGCGCGGTGCTTGAAGAGGGCATGTTCTTTACCATCGAGCCGATGGTGAACCTCGGGCGGCCGGAAACCAAGGTGCTCGCCGATGACTGGACGGCCGTGACACGCGACAAGTCGCTTTCCGCGCAGTTCGAGCATTCGGTGGGGGTCACCGCGACCGGGGTGGACATCTTCACGCTCTCACCCGCGGGCAAGTTCCACCCGACCTGGAGCTAACGAAACCAGCCCGAAAGCTGCGGCGCCGGGTCATCCTCGCCCTGCGCGCGCCGCCACTGGATCAGCACCTCCGGCACACCGCCACGCGCCGACGCGACGTCGCCCATAAGCGGCCAGCTATGGCGCGGCTTTGGTTCTGGCGCGGTCTCTGCCTCGGCCCAGAAGGTGGGATTGACGGTGTTGTCGGTCATGAGCCAAGCCTAACGGGATCACGCCGCACGGGTAAAGGGGCGCGTCCCTAATCGGCATCAAACCGCAGAAACGTGACATGGGTCTGCCCGAAGGCGCGCGTATCGACGACCGAAAACCCCGGCGGCGCGGGTTGTGGCGCCGCCTCTTCCCAGACAATGAGCGCCCCCGGCGCAATCCAACCGCCGTCCTGCGCGGCGCTCAGCGCCTTTTGCCCGAGGTCCTGGCCATAGGGCGGGTCGAGGAACACAAGGTCATAGGGTGCGCCCGGGTTCTGCCCCAGCCGCGTCGCGTTGCGGGTCATGTGCCGCGCGCGCCCCTCGGCCCCCAAAAGCGCGATATTGCGCGCGATCAATGCCGCCGCTGCCCGCCCGCTATCGACGAAAAGCGCGGCCTCTGCCCCCCGCGACAGCGCCTCAAGCCCCAGCGCGCCGGTGCCGGCAAACAGATCAAGCACCCGCGCACCATCCAGATCATGCGCGGCGCGGCCATGGGCCAGCATGTTGAACAGGCTCTCGCGCACCCGGTCGGACGTGGGCCGCAAATGCGCCGCAGGGTCGCCCTTGCCGACCCCGGCAAGCGCGCGCCCGCGCCATGTGCCGCCGACGATCCTCACGCGGTCAAAAGCGCCTTGAGATCGCTACCCGCATCCGCCACCACGGCAGGATCGGGGGACTTTCCGACCTCGATCAGCCGTTTGCCGATCATATAGGCGCGCGAGTCGTTCATCGCGTCGACCGCCAACAGCGTGTCACCGGCGAAATACCAGTAGCTCAGGCTTCCCTCGCGCCCGCCGTCGCGCATCACGATGCGGTCATAGCCGCTGTTCAGACCTGCTATTTGAAGCTTCACGTCATACTGGTCCGACCAGAACCACGGGTGCGGCTCATAATCCTTACCCGCGCCCAGTATGTTATCTGCCACCAGTTCGGCGTGATCGATTGCGTTCTGCACGCTTTCCAGCCGGATGCGTGCCCCGCGATAGGGGAAGGACGCGCAATCCCCCGCCGCCCAGATCGACGCGTCGCTGCTACGCCCCTGCGCATCCACCGCGATCCCGTTGTCGATGGTCAGCCCGGCGGCTTCGGCCAGCGCCGTGGTGGGCGCGATGCCGATGCCGACGATCACAAGATCGACGTCAAGCTCGGTCCCGCAGGTCAGAAGCGCGCCCGTCACGCGCCCATCCGTTCCGATCAGTCGCGTCAGGCCATTGCCTTCGCGCACATCGACGCCGTGGGCCGCGTGCAGGGTTCGAAAATAATCGGAGGTCTCCCGCGC
>JABDPT010000081.1 GCA_013042605.1 Paracoccaceae bacterium | reverse complement strand
TGGGCATTCTTCAACCCCTGTCGGGGCAGGTCAGCGCGTTTGGCCAGCCCATCGACCGGGCCCGCCGCCGCATCGCTTATGTCCCGCAGCGCGCCAGCGTGGACTGGGATTTTCCGACCCGCGTGATCGATGTCGTGCTCATGGGTCTGTACCGCGAGCTTGGGTTGCTTGGGCGCTTGCGCGGCACCGACCGCGCCCGCGCCATGGCGTGTCTTGATCGCGTCGGCATGACTGACTTCGCGGATCGCCAGATCGGGCAACTGTCCGGCGGCCAGCAGCAGCGGGTCTTCCTGGCCCGCGCGCTGGCGCAGGATGCCGACCTCTACCTTCTGGACGAACCTTTCGCCGGAGTCGATGCCGCGACCGAAAAGGCGATAATTTCGGTTCTCAAGGAGCTGAAAGGCCAAGGAAAAACGGTCGTGTCGGTGCATCACGATTTGTCCACGGTGACCGAGTACTTCGATCACGTCCTGATGATCAACGTGCGCAAGATCGCTGAGGGACCAGTGCGCGAAGCCTTCACCGAAGATGCGCTTCAGGCCACATATGGCGGGCGCCTCGCCACCGCACAGATCGACCAGCTGGCGCTGGCCCGCGCGTAAGGCGGCCCTGCGATGCTGGCCGACGCCCTCAGCCTGCAACTGGGATATAACGCGACGCTGGTCGCCATCGGGGCCACCTTGCTGGGCCTCTCAGCCGGCGTGACCGGCACCTTCCTTTTCCTGCGCAAACGCGCGCTTGTCTCTGACGCGATTAGCCACGCGACGCTTCCGGGTGTGGGCCTTGCCTTCATCGTGATGGTCGCGCTGGGCGGTGACGGGCGCAATCTGGCGGGGCTGCTCGCCGGCTCGGCTCTGTCGGCCTGGATTGGGCTGCTTTGCGTGCAATGGCTGACCCGGCGCACGCGGTTGGCCGAAGATGCGGCCATCGGGGCGGTTCTCTCGGTCTTTTTCGGGTTCGGCATCGTGATCCTGACGGTGATCCAGACCATGTCCTCGGGGCGGCAGGCGGGGCTTGAGGGTTTCCTGCTCGGCTCGACCGCGGGGATGCTGTATGCCGACGCGGTGCTGATCGCAGTGGGCGGGGCGTTGACGCTCTTGCTCGTGCTGCTTTTGCGCAGACCCATGACCCTTGTCGCCTTCGACCCGGAATTCGCCGCCGCGACCGGCGTCAACACATCCCGGATCGATCTGGCGATGATGGGGCTGGTGCTGGCGGTGACGGTCGTGGGCCTCAAGATCGTCGGCCTGATCCTGATCGTGGCCTTGCTGATCATCCCACCGGTAACGGCCCGGTTCTGGACCGACAGAACCGACCGTGTCGTGGCCATTGCGGGTCTTTTCGGCGGTCTTTCGGGCTATCTCGGGGCGGCGATCTCGGCCACGGCTCCTGCGCTGCCCACGGGGCCGATCATCGTGCTGGTAGCCTTTGCGCTTTTCGCGACCTCGCTTCTGTTCGCGCCGGGGCGGGGGGTGTTGGCCGAAGTTCTGCGTTATCTGGCGTTTCAGCGCCGGGTGCATGTCCGCCAGGGGCTTTTGGCACTCGCTCAAGGGCAGCCGATCTATGAACGGTTCACCTTGCGCCTTCTGCGCCAGGCGGGGCTTGCGCGTGCCGACGGCGTGGCGACTGAGACCGGGCGCGCCCGCGCGGCAAAGGCGCTGCGGGATGAGACCCGCTGGGGCATCGTCCGGCAAAGCGAGGGGTTCGAGGCGGAGGCCGCTTTTTATGACGGGCTGACCGAGATCGAGGCCGTTCTGACCCCCGACCAGATCGCCGAGGTGGATGCCGCCATCGGCGCGCCGCGCGAGGTGACCCCATGAGCGGGGCCGAGTTCGTTCCCCTGTCCCTTCCGCCGCTGCTGATCGGTATTCTGGCGGCCATCGCCTGTGCGCTGCCGGGGAATTTCCTGCTGCTGCGCCGTCAGGCCCTGATCGGTGACGCGATCAGCCATGTCGTGTTGCCGGGCATCGTCGTGGCCTTCCTCGTCACCGGCGTCGTGGCCACCGGCCCTATGATGCTAGGCGCGGCGGGGGCAGCGGTGCTGGCGGTCGTACTGATCGAGGCGGTGCGCCGGTTGGGCCGGATCGAGCCGGGGGCGGCGATGGGCGTTGTCTTTACGGCGATGTTCGCGGGCGGGGTGCTTTTGCTCGAACAATCAGACACATCTTCGGTACATCTTGATGTGGAACACGCGCTGTTCGGCAATCTGGAATCGCTGATCTGGCTGGAAGCGACCGGGTGGTCTTCGCTGGTCGATCCTGAAGCATTGGCCGGTCTGCCGCCTGAATTATCGCGCATCGCCCTGGCGGCGCTTGGGGTGCTTGCCTTCACGGTGGTGTTCTGGCGACCCTTGAAGATCTCGACCTTCGATGAGGGCTTCGCCGCGACGCAAGGCATCCCCGTTGGCCTGCTGGGAATTTCGCTCGTAATCGTGGCCGCCATTGCCGCAGTTGCGGCCTTCGACGCCGTGGGCTCCATCATCGTCATCGCGATGTTCATCTGCCCGCCTGCCGCCGCGCGCCTGATGACCAACCGGCTTGAGGCGCAGGTGGGGTGGAGCGTGGGCTTTGCCATTCTGTCGGCGGTGCTTGGATACGTGCTGGCGGGCTATGGCCCGCTCTGGCTGGGTGCGCGGGATGCTGTCAGTGCGGCTGGGATGATCGCGACGGTGTCCGGGCTGATCCTTGCAGCGGCGGCCCTGTTCGGCCCGCACAAGATGCGGTCAGGCGCCCCGAAAGACGCCTGACCAATCCGGTCTCAGGCTGCGTTCGCCATAACAGGGTCGTTGCCCCCCAGCGCCTCCCAGCGGCCCTTGCCGGTGTACCGTTTTGCGATCCGTCCATCTTCGTCCATCTGGAAGAGATGCACCCAGCCATTGTCGACGAGGTCCCTCAGACCAGCATGCCTGGCGATGACATCGTTCATCGCCTCGACCGGCGCTTCGATCACGGCGTTCAGCCGCAGCGGTTCGTGCACGTAGGTCTCACCATCATGCACCGATTGCCAGGGCAGGCCCGGGCGCAGGTCGCCTGCGTTGCCTTCGATCACGCCAAGATCGCCGCAGACCGCGTTGTGCAGCACCTTGTTGCCCGCGCCCAGCACCCGGTTATCCACGGTCGAGCCGTAGTACTGAAGGTTGATCCAGCTTGCGACGACCAGCGGCGCCGTCATGATCAGTTCGAGCACGCCGAACCCGTCATCCTTCCCACACTCATAGCTGTGCAGGAAGGCGCGGCCCGAAAGATCGCGTCCGGCGCTTCTATGCCGGGGGGCGGCGATGAAGGCCGCGCAGCCGGCAAGGCCCCATTCGGGGCGCACCTGGCTCCAGTCCTGTGCCCGGGCGGTGACCGCATCTGCGCTGGTCGCCATGGTCGGCGCCCGTTCGGCCCGCGCCAAAGCACCAGCGGCGGCCAGTTTGTCTTCGAGCGCGTCGATCTCTGCGCCATGCGTTCCCATCAGCGGGGCGGTGTCATAAAGCGTGACCGCGTCCGTGGTGGTGTTGTGAAGTGCTGCCACAAACACCGTGTCCTCGGGCATCGGTGTGCCCTCGGCGGCCAGACCCGCGCGCACGCCCGGGTCGTTGAGGATGGCCACAGCCACCCGCGCATTCGCCTCGCCTGTGTGCCCACCGCAGGCCCCGCAATCAAGGCCAGTGGCGTGCGGGTTGTTGGCGCTGGTTGACCCGTGGCCGGCCAGAATGACGACCCGCGCCAGCTTTGCCGGATCAAGCGACATGCCCGCGAGGATGCCCTTGGCAAGGGCCAGCCGGTCGGATTGGGGGATGCCTGTGCCATCGTCCTTGGGCGCAAGCGTCGGGGCCAGCGTGGCCGCGCTGTCTTCGGACAGCCCCGCATCGCGAACCGACAGGGCCGAGCCCTTGGCACCAAGGGCCTGCGCGGCCAGTTTCCCGGCAAAGCCAAGGCCCAGCGTTTCGACATAGCCGAAGGACGACACGGCGGCCTGTTTGAACGACCCCCATGCGGTGGAACTGCGCAGCGCGGCCTGCCGCGTGGCGCCGGTTCCCGGGTCACCGGCGGTTTCGGCGATGGTATAGGCGGGCGTCAGCAGCACCGGGCATTGGTCGCCTGAATTTGGTCTGCCCAGCGGCGTGTAAGAGATGGCCGCGCCGAAGAACCCGGCAAAGCCGATGGTTTCCGCCGCGGGATCAACGGTTTCCAAAGCGCGCCGGAAAACCTCTGAGCGCACGTCGATGCAGAAGGCGGCCTGAAGGCTGGGCCGCGCTGTGGTCTGTGATATGTCCGTCTGCGCGGGGGCCGCGAATTTTGCCGCGAGGTCCCGCTGCCAGCCAAGTTCGAAGGCCGATTGCAGGATGAGGTCGATGGTCCAATGCGTGCCCTGCTTCGTGGTCAGGCCCGCCACGACATCTTCGGCGTCGGCGTAGGAAACCAACGGCCGCAAGGCGACTTCCCAAGCCAGCCGGATCGCCAGCAGATCGCGTGCGGCGGTGCTTGTGCCGCCATGCAACTCGGCCTGCCAGAGAAGGTAGCGAGTATATCCCGACCAGCCCGGCATGCTCAACACAAGCCGCTGGCAGTACCGTTCCCATGCGCGGCCTTCCAGACCAATCATCTGAGCGGCCTGCGCGATCATGTCCTCGGCAGTACTGGGCAGGGCTGCGAAAACGGACCGCGCGTTTTTCAGACCGGCGATTTCGGCGCCCGTGTCCAGCGCGGCCTCCTGATGCCAGGCGGCATAAAGGATGCCCGTTTCGCCATGGGGCAACCGGGCCTGCGCATGATCGAAATAACTCGCCAGAAAGGCGGAAATCGTATCGGTCACGTGCCGGGGCCAGTCGGTGCCATGCGACGCCTTCGCGAGATCCGCAAAGGTGGCCAGCGGCACGAGCGCCGTGTCGTCGGCGCCAGCCGCCTCGATTACGGCTTCTGGCGTCACGTCGGGCGTGCCCGAGGCTGCGATGGCGGTGGCGATGTCGGCCTGGGTGATCCGACCCTTGGCGATGGCCTTGGCGTAGAACGACCGCTCCAGCGTGGGGCGCGCGCCTGACAGGCGGGCCATTTCTGCCAAGGCCTCGGAAACCGGTTTTTCGGTCATGCCGAGATAGGGGTTCACGGCGACGAAGTGCTTCAGAGGCCAGAGCGGGGCAACAGCCCGGGTTGCGGCGTCAGCGGCGGTAAGGGGGGTGTCCATGGTCATGTCCTCCGGCTTCAGATGTGCTTGGGCCGGGGCGCGCCGCCCACAAGCCGGTTGAAATATGCGTTGGCGTAGAACCCGTTGCGCAGGGCGTGGTGCCAGCGGGCCCAGCCCGGGCTCTGGCGCAGGTGCGGGGCGGAAAGCTGGATCACCGCGACAAGGGCGAAGAGTGCGAGCGCCGCGACCATGAGAAGGGTCGTCACCGGGCCGGGGGCCGCAGGCAGCGGCACCGTGGGCGCGAGCAGCATTTCGGCAGCCCATTGCAGCGAGAAGTAGAGCGTTGCCACACCGACCGAGGCCGCGCCCGTCCTTGCAAGGATGGCCGTCCGAGGGGTGTCACCGGCGGCGCGCAGCATGAAGTGCGTGAGGCCCATCACCAGGATCGCACCCAGCACAACCAGCGCAGGCTTGGTTTCGGTCGTGACCCCGAAGGCCCAGCCGATCCCGAAGACTGCGACAGCCGACCCGGCCAGCGCCAGTGCGATGGTCAGCGGGGCCGCCTTGCCGACCGGCGGGGTCGCCATGGCGCGGGTCTGGTCGACGACGGAGCTGGCGTTGAGGAAGGCGTGCGCCTTGTAAAGCGAGTGTGCCACGATGTGCAGGGCGGCGGCGGTGAAGGCCCCGAAACCGCATTGCAGCATCATGAACCCCATCTGCGCGACGGTCGACCAGGCCAGCCCGACCTTGACCGAGCTTTGTGTGATCATCACCAGCGAGGCGATGGCTGCAGTAGCCCCGCCGACGATGGCCAGCAGGTGCAGCGCGCCGGGGCTTGCCAGCATCAGGTCGGCAAAGCGGATGACAAGGAAACCGCCCGCGTTGATGACGCCCGCATGTAGCAGCGCCGAAACCGGCGTCGGCGTTTCCATCACCTCGGTCAGCCAGCCATGCGTCGGGAAGGCGGCGGATTTCAGCAAGGCGGCGATGGCGATCAGGCCGGCGGCCCAGATCGCGCCTGCGGGGGCGGCGGCGGCGTTTGCGGTGATCTGTGCGATCTCGCCGGTGCCAAAGGCGTTATAGAGCAAGGAGGCGGCGCCGATCAGGGCCACGTCGCCCACCCGCGCCACGATGAATTTCTTGCGCGCGGCGAGCCGGGCGCCGGGCCGGTCGGCGTAAAAGAGCAGCATGCGGTGAAGCGCGAGGCTTGTCGCCGTCCAGCCGATCAGAAGCTGCAGGATGTTGCCGGAGAGGACGAGGAACGTTACCGCGCCCAGCACAAGGCAGAGCCCGCCCAGAAACGGCCCCTGCCGGTCGTCGCCATCCATGTAGTTGCGCGAAAATTGAATCACGACGGCGCCGACGAAGCCCACAAGCGCAACCATCATCGCCGATAGCGGATCGAGCCGGACCTGAAGGCCAAGGCCGTTTGCGCCGAGGATCGGACTAGCAAGCGGCCCGGCGACGGTCACCGCAGCCACGATCCCCGCGGCGGCGGCCAGCGCGAAAAGGCTTGCCCAGCGTGTGATTGCCAGCGCGCGCAGGGGGCGCAGACCGGTCTGGTTCTGGGCAACAAGGCCAGCGCCAATCAGGGCCAGCGGGGCAAGGTAGGTAAGAAAGGCAAGCGCGGTCATCGCAGTCTCCGTCAATTCGGGCCCGGTATCGGGTTGAAGGACTGATAGAGAAACGGTGCGAATAAGAAAAATATATTGATTGATACGAAACGTTCTGTTTTTTAGAAGTATGAAGCTAAACTACACGCATCTCCGCGCCTTCTGGGCCGTGGCCCATGAAGGAAACCTGACGCGGGCCGCCGAGCGGCTTGGCGTATCGCAATCGGCAATCTCTACGCAGGTGCAAACGCTCGAGGACCGTCTTGGTCAGCCGCTCTTCGACCGGCGCGGGCGCGGGCTGCACCTGACCGAGGCGGGGCGTATCGCGCTGGGCCACGCGGATGTGGTGTTCGATGCGGGCGAAGAGCTTGTCGCCACATTGGCCGGGCAGGACGGGCCGCGACAGGTGTTGCGCGTGGGCGCGCTGGCCACCCTGTCGAGGAACTTCCAGATGCAGTTCTTGCGCCCCGTGCTGGGACGCGAGGGAACAGAGGTGATCCTGCGGTCGGGCAGCCTGTCTGAATTGCTCGATGCGCTTGAGGCGCATCGGCTGGATGTGGTGCTGCTCAACACCCCGCCGCCGCGCGATGCAGCCACGCCCTGGGTCGTGCATCCTATCGACGATCAGCCGGTCAGCCTTGTCGGCGCGCCGGCGCGTGCGGGGCGCGGGCGCGATCTGGTCACGCTTCTGAACGAAGAGCCGCTGGTGCTGCCCACGGTCGAATCAAGCCTGCGCGCCGGGTTCGACCGGTTGACCGATCGCCTTGGCATCACCCCACGCATCGTGGCCGAAGCCGATGACATGGCCATGCTTCGCCTTCTGGCGCGGGCCGATATCGGCCTTGCCGTGGTGCCGCCCATCGTCGTGCGCGACGAGCTTGAGGCCGGGCGTCTTGTCGAACTGGCCGATCTCGATGGCGTGCGAGAGGCTTTTGCCGCCATCACCCTTGCGCGCCGCTTTCCCAACGCGCTTTTGCAAGAGCTTCTCTGACGTGGCGCGATGTGCTGGCGTGCCCGGCGCGCGCGGCGTATAGGACAGGGCATGAGCAGAGCAGATACCATGACCGATACCGATCTGACCGAAGTGTGCCGCCGCGCGCTGATCGACGAGGCCGCCGCGATCACCGGTTTCGCCTCCGCTTCGGGCGATGATATGGCCCGCGCCGCACGTCTGATCCACGGATCGACCGGACCGCTGATCGTGGCGGGTATCGGCAAATCGGGCCATATCGCGGGCAAAATCGCATCGACCTTCCGATCCATCGGTAAATCCGCGATCTTCCTGCACGCAGCCGAGGCCAGCCATGGCGATCTTGGCCTTGTGGCGCGCGACAGCGTGGTGCTGATCCTGTCCAATTCCGGCGAGACCACGGAACTGTCGGACCTGATGCACTATTGCCGGGTGCACGAAAATCCGGTGATCGCGCTGACCTCTTCAACGGACACCACCCTTGCGCGCACCGCCGACATCACCATCGCCTATGGCCGCGTGACCGAGGTGTGCCCGAACGGGCTTGCGCCCACCACATCGACCACGCTGTCTCTGGCCATCGGCGACGCGTTGTCGGTCGGGGTAACGCATCTTCTGGGCACGGCGGCCGAGGATTTCCGGCGCTATCATCCAGGCGGCAAACTGGGGGCGATGCTTTTGAGCGTCCGCGACCTCATGCACACCGGCGACGCCCTTCCCATCGTCGCCCCCGAGGCCGAGATGTCTGAAACCGTGGTGGTGATGAGCGAAAAGTCTCTTGGCGTCGCGATTGTCACCGACGGACCCAAGGTCGCAGGGATCATCACCGACGGGGATATGCGCCGCCATGCCAAGGACCTCTGGACCTCGCGCGCCGGCGACATCGCCACGCCAGATCCGATTTCGGTCTTGCCCGAAACCCGGGCGGTGGATGCGCTTCAACTGATGACCGACCGCAAGATCACGGCTTGCCTTGTCTGCAACGAAGACAAAAGCTTGGCGGGGCTTCTTCACCTTCATGACTGTCTGCGCGCGGGGATCGTCGCATGAGCGTTCTGATCATCATTCCGGCGCGGTACAAGTCGTCGCGCTATCCCGGCAAACCGCTGGCCGTTCTGAAAGGCGCAGACGGTGAAAAGACCCTGATCCAGCGCACGTGGGAAACGGCCTGCGCGGTGTCGGGTGTCGACGGCATATACGTCGCGACCGATGACGACAGAATTGCCAATACCGTCAAGGCGTTCGGTGGCAATGTTGTGATGACATCCGAGGCCTGCCGCAACGGAACCGAGCGTTGCGCCGATGCCGTGACCCGTCTGAATGCGACGCCCGAGATCGTCGTGAACCTGCAGGGCGACGCACCACTGACGCCACCCTGGTTCCTGGAAGATCTGATCGCCGCGATGCGCGACCGGCCGGATGTCGGCGTGGCCACGCCGGTGCTGCGCTGCGATGCCGAAGCCTATGCGCGCCTGCGCGAGGATCGGGCGGCAGGGCGCGTCGGCGGAACCACCGCCGTTTTCGCGCGCAATCACGAAGCTCTATTTTTCTCGAAGGAAGTCATACCTTTCCTGCCCGATCCGAATGTCGAAAACCCGCCGGTCTGGCATCATGTCGGCGTCTATGCCTATCGCCCCGAGGCGCTGGCCGCCTATACCGACGCGCCTCAGGGCGTGCACGAGGTCAATGAAGGGCTTGAACAGCTTCGCTTCCTTGAAAACGGGACGCCGGTGCTGTGTGTGGAGGTTGAAGCGCGCGGACGGCAGTTCTGGGAGCTCAACAACCCGGTGGATGTGGCGCGTATCGAAAGCGTGCTGTGACCAAGAGCCTGTCGGCGCGCAGCTTCCGGGAGTTGTGAAGCCCGGGCTGCACGGATAGCCTTCAGTCATGTCCATCGCTGACCGTCTGTCCCAAGCCATCGACGCGCGCCGCGACGACCTGATCGCGCTGACGCAGGATCTGGTGCGGATCCCGACGCTCAATCCGCCGGGGCGGCATTATCACGATATCTGCGGCTTCCTCGATGCGCGTTTAACGGCGTCGGGCTTTGCCTGCGAACTGGTGCGCGCAACCGGTGCGCCGGGCGACGGCGATGCCTATCCGCGTTGGAACATCGTCGCCCGGCGGGACGGCCGCGGCACCGGCGACTGCGTACATTTCAACGGTCACACCGATGTGGTCGAAGTCGGCCATGGCTGGACGACCGACCCGTTCGGGGCCGAGTTGAAGGACGGGCGCATCTATGGCCGCGGAACCTGCGATATGAAGGGCGGGCTGTCTGCGTCGATCATTGCGGCCGAAGCGTTCATCGCGACCGCACCGGATTTTGCCGGGGCAATCGAGATTTCGGGAACGGCGGATGAAGAATCCGGCGGCTATGGCGGCGTCGCCTATCTGGCCGAACGGGGCTATTTCGACCCGGGCCGCGTGCAACACGTGATCATTCCCGAACCACTGAACAAAGACCGTATCTGCCTTGGCCATCGCGGCGTCTGGTGGGCCGAGATCGAAACCAAGGGGCGCATCGCCCATGGCTCCATGCCGTTTCTTGGCGACAGCGCGATCCGTCACATGGGCGCGGTTCTGGCCGAGATGGAGGAACATCTTCTGCCGCTTCTGGCGGGCAAGCGGACCGAGATGCCCGTCGTGCCCGAAGGTGCGCGGCAATCCACGCTCAACATAAACTCGATCCATGGCGGAGAGGCGGAGCCCGAGCCGGGGTTCACCGGCTTTCCCGCGCCCTGCGTCGCAGACCGCTGCCGGATCATCATCGACCGCCGTTTTCTGATCGAGGAAGGCATCGACGAGGTGAAAGGCGAAATCACCGAAATGATGGAACGGGTCCGCGCCGAACGCCCGGGATTCGCCTATGAGATTCGCCATCTGCACGAGGTCATCCCCTCAATGACCGACCAGAATGCCCCTGTCGTGCGGTCCACCGCCGCCGCGATTGAGCGGGTTTTGGCCAAGACGCCGGATTTTGTCTGTTCCCCCGGCACTTACGATCAGAAGCATATCGACCGGATCGGGCGGTTGAAGAACTGCATTGCCT
>JABDPT010000074.1 GCA_013042605.1 Paracoccaceae bacterium | reverse complement strand
GAACAGGGCAGTCACTCACTCAAGGAGCCTGAAAATGTCCGGTACCGTCCTCATCCTCGGCGCGAATGGTCGCTTTGGCAGCCACGCCGCCGAAGCGTTCTGGAACGCTGGCTGGCGGGTGCGCATCTTCGACCGCAGCGTCGATGATCTGATGGTAAGCGCCCAAGGTGTCGACCTGATCGTCAACGCCTGGAACCCGCCCTATCCGCATTGGCAGGCACAGGTTCCCGGTATCACCAAATCGGTCATCGCCGCCGCGCGCGCCCACGGCTGCACGGTTCTGATCCCCGGCAATGTCTATGTCTTCGGCCCCGACGCCCCTGCTATCTTCGCCACCGACACGCCCCACCGCGCGTCCAACCCTCTGGGCCGCATTCGCACCGAAATGGAGGCCGCCTATCGCGCCTCCGGCGTGCCGACGATCATCCTGCGCGCGGGCGACTTCCTCGATACCCAACCGTCGGGTAATTGGTTCGACAAGGTGATGACCGCGCGCCTGTCCAAGGGCATCTTCACCTATCCCGGCCACACCGACGCCCCGCACGCCTGGGCCTATCTGCCCGATCTGGCGCGCGCTGCCGTTGCGCTGGCCAATCAGCGGGCGGATTTAGCGCCGTTCTGCGATGTCCCATTCCCGGGCTATACGCTGACCGGGGAAGAGCTTCACGCCGCCCTTTCGGACAGACTTCACCGCGATGTCACGCTCAAGCGCATGAACTGGTTGCCGCTGGTTCTGGCCCGCCCGTTCTGGCCCATGGCCCGCCATCTGCTTGAGATGCGCTATCTCTGGTCGAAGCCGCACCATCTTGACCCGGCCCGCTTCGATGCGCTGGTCCCGCATTTCCACACAACCCCGATAGAGGATGCGCTTGCCTCAGCGATCAAGCACCAGATCCACCCAGACAAGCCTGTGCCGCGTCACACCGGCGCTCTCGTCTCCCAATAGATCGAACAGCGGATCCTCCGGCGCGGGCCAGAACACGCCCGCGTCCACCACCTTCCACGCGCGCCCGGGCAGCACGTAATCCACCCTAAGGTTGCCCGGGCCATTCCCATCGTCGCGCCAGTCGGCGGTATCCAACGCGGGATCGCCCCGATGTACCGTGTTGGCACCGCCATCGAGTGCCGCGTCCCGAATGCCGCCAACACTGCGCGGTTTCACATCCTGCAATCGCGGATCACTCAAAAGCGCGTCCATCGCCTCTGCCCGCCCGTCGCCATCTGCCGGATCAAGGTTCGCATCGCCCATCAGCACGAACGGCATTCCCGGCCCGTCCCCTGCCAACGCCCCGTCCAGAAACCGCAGCCAAAGTGCCGCCTCGTCATGGTTGCGCCAGCCGTTCCGATCCTCTGGCCCGTCAAACACCGGCGGCGTCGCATGAAACGCGCCCAGCGCGACCTTCGCCCCACCCGGAAGCTGAACCCCGATCACCCAGTGCCCCACCGATGAAAGGCGCTGCACATCCGTCTCGATATATCCCGCAAGTTCCTGCGTCGCATTCCCCGGCAGGTCGGCCCAAAGCATGTCCGTGAAATCATGCATCACCCAAAGCGGGTAGCGCGACAGCACGGCCATTCCACCCTGCCCGCGAAACCGGCCATAGCCCTGCGCATCACGCGGCCCGCCCAAGCGCCCATCCCGGTTCAGGTCGCGCCCGGTGGCCAGCCCGCTATTGGGCGCCAGCGCGATCCGATACGGATAGCGCACGCCCAAAGAGCCGACACGCTCGGCAAAGGCTGCAAGCGCGTGCCCGTTCAGGTCATAGTCGAATGCCTGAAGCAGAAGGACATCAGGGGCGACATGCGCAACCACGCCGGCCACCACGCCCACATCCGCATCCTCGCCCGCCAGAATATCCCGCAGCAAAAGACCCGGGCCGTCCCGGGCAAGTTCCGTGTTGTAGGTTGCAAATCGATATGGTTCCGCCGGGGCTATCCCGGCCCCAAACAGACAGGCGGCGATCAGGCCACCACCAATTCCCCATCGCCGTCGGCCGACAGGCTTTCGCGGCGCTTGTCTTCGATCATCATCGCAATCCGGCCCATCGCGATACCGCGCATGAAAAGGGAAGCGGGAAGAAACGCCCATGCCGTCACAGTCCAGATCAACGTCTGCGGGTTTTCCAGCGACACCGATCCGAACAGGGACGACGCCGCCTTTATGACCGCCGGGATCAAGAATGGCAGCAGAAACCCTAACGCGATGTTAACGCGTGCATCCCGCTCCAACCGTTCGACGACATCGCCGCCCGCGGTCGGGTCGAACGTGGGCAGGTTGACCCAGACGTTGAAACTTCCCGTCCGGTTCGGCCAGACCTTCAGGCGCAGCACAATGAGGAAGATCGCAAGCGTCAGAAGCGACACCAGATAGCTGATGCCAGCAGCACTTCGCACCAGTGTGATATGCTCGATGCCCGCATCTTCGGGCAGCATCAGCACCACAAGGCGCACGGGGCTATAGGGGAAATCGATCACCTGACCGATCAGCGCGCCAGTGGCCTCGACAAAATGCGTGGTGGGGTCGGGCGCATAGGTACCGCGTGTGATCAAGGTCAAAAGCAGGACCGTAACGAAAAGCGACAAAAACCGGATACGGTTGAAGGGCGGCGCGTCGCGAAACTCGACAAGTCCGGGATAAGTGCTGGCATATTCGATGATCGTCAGCGCGGCGGCGAAGATGGCGACAAGGGCAACGATCTGTGCGGCGTCCGAGTTCACGCCCGGCAGCAACAAGGACGGCATCGCGATCAGAACGACCACAAGAAATGCGCGCACCAACGTGCCGATCAACCGACCAATCACCGTGTTCTGCCCCATGTGAAAGCGCATGCGCAAAGGGGATGCGCTTCCGCTGCCTCGTTGATATCCCGCGAATTGTGGCGGGTTGCCTTATTGTTGCCCAACTTTTGCCAACTTTCATTTTACGCAGCAAGGTCGGGTTAACCGTGATCAAACACTGAGGCTTTTTCGTGGACAAACTGGTGCGGCTTTGCATCAATTTCAGAGCGAATTCAGGACTTTCGCCTAATTACCGCAAGATATGGTGGGTCGGCGCAGTCTCACCGCAACCGGCATGTCCGACACGTCGACGCCTCAAATCCAAAAAAAAAGCGCGGCGACCAAGGCCACCGCGCTGTCACGTCCGGCAGTCTTCCGCCGGGGGTCACTGGCTTCAGACCCAGGGGCGCGCCTGCGCTGCCTGCGCCTCGAACGCATCAATCGACGCCGCCTTTTCCATCGTCAGCCCGATATCATCGAGACCGTTGAGAAGGCAGTGCTTCTTGAAGGCGTCCACCTCGAACGAGAACACCTCACCATCCGAACTGGTGACGGTCTGCGCCTCAAGATCGACCGAGATGCGGGCATTGGCCCCCTTCTCGGCATCCTTCATCAGCACATCGACCTGCTCCTGTGGCAAGGCAATCGGCAGAATGCCGTTCTTGAAACAGTTGTTATAGAAGATGTCGGCATAGCTTGGCGCGATCACACAGCGAATGCCGAAATCAAGCAGCGCCCAGGGCGCATGTTCCCGGCTCGACCCACAGCCGAAATTGTCGCCCGCCACAAGGATCTCGGCTTCGCGATACTGCGGCTTGTTCAGCACGAAATCCGGGATCTCGTTGCCGTGATCGTCATAGCGCATCTCATCGAAGAGGTTCACGCCAAGACCCGACCGCTTGATCGTCTTCAGAAACTGCTTGGGGATGATCATGTCGGTATCGACATTGATCAACGGGAGCGGGGCGGCAATGCCGGTGAGTGTGGTGAATTCTTGCATTACATCAGCTCCCTTACATCCGTCAGCCTACCCGTAACAGCAGCCGCCGCCGCCATCGCTGGCGACATCAGATGCGTGCGACCACCACGCCCCTGACGCCCTTCGAAGTTCCGGTTCGACGTTGCGGCGCAGCGTTCGCCGGGGGCAAGCTGATCGGGGTTCATTGCAAGGCACATCGAACAGCCCGCAAGCCGCCATTCGAACCCGGCCTCTTTGAAGATATCGGCCAGCCCCTCTTCCTCGGCCTGAAGGCGCACAAGGCCCGACCCTGGAACGACCATCGCCCGCAGCCCGTCCTTGATCTTCTTGCCCTTCACGATCTCGGCGGCGGCGCGCAGGTCTTCGATCCGTCCGTTGGTACAGGACCCGATAAACACCGTGTCGATCGTCACCTCTGACAGCGGCGTGCCCGGCGTCAGCCCCATGTAATCGAGCGAGCGTTTGGCGGCCTCGACCTTGCCACCCTCGAAGCTGGCGGGGTCTGGCACCACTCCGGTGATCGGCAGCACATCCTCGGGCGAGGTGCCCCAGGTCACTACGGGCGCGATATCCTCGCCCTTGATCGTCACGACCTTGTCCCAATGCGCATCGTCGTCGGAATAAAGCGTCTTCCACCACGCCATCGCCGCGTCCCACTGCGCGCCCTTCGGCGCATGGGGACGGCCCTTCACATATTCGAACGTCTTTTCGTCCGGCGCGATCAAGCCTGCGCGCGCGCCGCCCTCGATGGCCATGTTGCAGACGGTCATCCGCCCTTCCATCGACAGCGACCGGATCGCTTCGCCGCAATACTCGATGACATAACCGGTGCCCCCGGCCGTGCCGGTCTCACCGATCACCGACAGGGTGATGTCCTTGGCCGTCACGCCGGGGCGCAGCTGCCCCGTGATCTCGACCTTCATGTTCTTCGATTTCTTCTGGATCAGCGTCTGCGTGGCCAGCACATGCTCGACCTCGGATGTCCCGATCCCATGCGCCAGGGCCCCAAAGGCCCCATGCGTCGCGGTGTGGCTGTCGCCGCAAACCACCGTCATGCCGGGAAGTGTCCAGCCCTGTTCGGGGCCGACGATATGCACGATCCCCTGCCGGATATCCGAGACCGGATAATAGTGGATGCCGAAATCCTTGGCGTTCTTGTCGAGCGCGGCCACCTGAATGCGGCTGTCCTCGGTCATGTTCTCGGGGTTCTCGCGCCCCGCCGTTGTCGGCACGTTGTGATCGGGCACCGCGATGGTCTTGTCCGGCGCGCGTACCGTGCGCCCGGTCATACGCAGACCTTCAAAGGCCTGCGGGCTTGTCACCTCGTGCACAAGGTGGCGGTCGATATAAAGAAGGGACGTGCCATCTTCGGCCTCGTGCGCGACATGCGCATCCCAGATTTTGTCATAGAGCGTCTTGGGGGACATCGGTCCTCTCCCGTTCGGAAACTTGAAAAATGATCAGGCGTGCGAAAGCGGCCCGCTTATTGGCGCGCAAGAACCGACCGGGTCGCCCCGAAAAAGCGCCAGGGAAGGCGGGCGCGGTCGCCGATATCGAAGACTCTGATCATGCAAGATTGGATATACGCGGGTGACGACGCTCGCAAGGGTTGGTTCACGGCAGGATCAGTTTCGGCCAGCGCACGAACATCATCAGAAACGCGGCGACGGGATAGGCGGCAAGGCCCCACGGGATCAGCGTGCCATAGGGCGGGTGATCGGCAAGGTCGCCACACTCCATCGTTCCAAGAAAGCCAATCGCAATGGTTAGGAATACGGGGACAAGGACAAGCTCACCCAGACCGATATGCTTGCCGAGGCGCAGCAAACGCATCATGGCCGACACGATCATGACAGAAAGAAGTTGAACAGAAAGATCGGCCTCTGACGCATTGGTCGGAACATCGCGGCAATAGTCGCCCGGGCCAGCCCCAGTCAGCAGCCCACCGGTCAGCGTGACCCAGAACCCACCGATCAGCGCGACCCCACCACAAGCGGCGACAATGACAAGGGAAAGGGCAACTCGAAGACGCGCATTCATGGCGCAGACCCTAGCGCGCAGTGTGCCATTGCGGAACACCCCGCCGCCTGACATGTTTCAAAACGGGAGGCGCGCGTGGAACAAGACACCCAGCCCGAGAACCTGACAGAACAGGTTCGCAACATTGCCGAAATCAGCGGCGGGCTGCTGGCCCAGGCCGAAGTGTTTCTCTCGTCCCTCCTGCGCCCCTGGAATGCCTATCAGATCGGGATCGCAGTTGCGCTCTTCGCTCTTGCGCATCTGCTGGGCAAGGTCTTTGCCCCACGCCTGCACGACTGGATGCGCATGCGCGAGGGCTGGCCCAAATGGCGCCTGCGCGTGCTCGTCGTCATCCACCGCCGCATGCGCATGATCTTTTTCGTCATCCTCATCTGGATGGTCGTCCTGGTGATGCGCGAAGTGACGTGGCCCAGCCGGTCCTACCTCTTGGGCGTTATCGCGAACCTTGCCCTTGCCTGGATGATCGTGGCCTTCGCAACACGGCTGATCGCCAATCCGCTGGTACGCGGCGTTGTGCGTTATGGCGCGTGGATCTGGATCACCCTGCGCATTCTGGGTGTCACGGACGAGGCCGAAACCCTTCTCGACAGCGCGGCCATCAACTTGGGGGAAATGCGTCTGTCGCTTTGGCTTGTCATTCAGGGCGTGTTCATCCTGGGCCTGTTTTTCTTCGTCGCGCGCTTCGTGTCGCAAACCACCGCCGCGAGGATCGAGAACTCGAAGGATATCTCGCCGTCGATGCGGGTGCTCGTGGTCAAGGTGCTGCAAGCCGTACTCTATGCCTTCGCCCTTTTCGCGGGCCTCAGCGCGGTCGGCTTTGACCTCACCGGCCTTGCCTTTCTTTCGGGCGCCATCGGTCTTGGCCTCGGCTTCGGCTTGCAAAAGGTCGTCTCGAACCTCGTCTCGGGCGTGATCATCCTGCTCGACAAGTCGATTAAACCGGGCGACGTCATTTCACTGGGGGACACCTTCGGCTGGATCAACAGCCTAGGCGCGCGCTACGTGTCGGTCGTCACGCGGGACGGCAAGGAATACCTCATCCCGAACGAAGACCTGATCACCGGGCAGGTGGTGAACTGGTCCCACTCCAACGAATTCGTGCGGCTCGATATCTTTTTCGGCACGTCCTACACCGACGATCCGCATAAGGTCCGGGCGCTCGCGATCGAGGCTGCCAAGGGCTGTGAGAGGGTGCTGTCCTACCGTGCGCCGGTCTGTCATATCGTGGGGTTCGGTGACAGTTCGGTCGATTACATCCTGCGTTTCTGGATAAGGGACCCGACCGGGGGGCTGACCAATATTCGTGGCAACGTGTATCTGGCGCTCTGGGATGCGTTCAAGGAACACGGCATCTCGATTCCCTTCCCGCAGCGCGAGGTCAAATTGCTGAACGACCCCGCCCCCATGCCCGATTTGCCCCCCGGATCGACATAAGTTGTCTGGTACCTCACCTGCGACCGCATTAGGTTTGATGCGATGGGGGTGGCGTGGATGACAAACAGGCTGACATGGGTATGGACCGCCGCACTTTGCGCGGGTCTGGCCGCGTTTCCGGTTCGCGTTCACGCGCTCGACAGCTTGACCCTCGCCGTGCCCAGCGGAAATGACGACCTTGCCGAACGCCTGCGCAACGCCTCGCTCCTCGTGAGCCAGCAACGCGACGGGATTACCGCCGCCGACACGCTTCTGGCCGCGGCACGCGCCGATTACGCCCGCATGGTCGGAGCGCTTTATGCCGCCGGTCGGTTCGGCGGCACCGTGTCGATCACGCTGGACGGGCGCGAAGCGGCGGATATCGCCCCGCTGGCCGCCCCGGACCGGGTCGACAACATCGTCATCACCGTGCGCCCGGGACCCACCTACCGGTTTTCGCAAGCACGCATTGCCCCGCTGGCCTTCGAAACAGAGCTTCCCGACGGGTTCCGCACCGGTGCTGTCGCCGAAACCGGTGTGATCCGCGATGCGGCCGAGGCGGCGATCACGCGCTGGCGTGAAGTCGGTCACGCCAAGGTCGATGTCGCAAGTGAAACCATCATCGCGGATCACGCGACTGACACGATTGCCACCGACATCGCCCTGACCCCCGGTCCGCGCCTGCGCTTCGGACAACTGGGAGTGCGCGGCAACAAGGACGTCACGGAACGCCGTTTGCGCAAGATCGCGGGCCTGCCCACGGGCGAGGTCTATTCACCCGCAACCGTCGAACGCGTCGCCACCCGCGTCCGCCGCACCGGCGCGTTTCGCAGCGTGACCCTGACCGAAGCCGAAACCGCGAGTGCAGATGGGACGCTCGATTTCGTTTTGTCGGTTGCCGAGCAGACGCCACGCCGGTTCGGCGTGGGTGCCGAACTGGCCACCGAAGAAGGGCTGACGCTGACCGCGTTCTGGCTTCACCGCAACTTTCGCGGCGGGGCCGAGCGGCTGCGTTTTGACGCCGAAATCGCCGGAATCGGCGGCGATACGGGCGGAATAGACTATAGTCTGGGCGGACGTATCGAACGGCCCGCCACCTTCGGCCCCGATATCGACGCCGCCCTTTATGCCAAACTTGAACAGTTCAACGAGCCCGAATTCACGTCGCGCTCCGTATCGATCGGCCTCGACCTGACACGGCGGGTCCGCGATGACCTGACCAATGGCGGCGGCATCCGGCTCAATGTGTCGGAGATCACGGATGCCTCGGGCGACGAAACCTATACCCAGCTTTTCTTCCCGATCTTCGCCACGCTCGACCGGCGCGAAAACCCACTGAACACCGATGACGGTTATTACGTCGATGCCGAGATCGCGCCATTTCTGGGTTATTCGGGGTCCGAGAATGGCACGCGCATGACCCTTGATGCGCGCGCCTACGAAGATTTCGGCGCGACCGGCACCTTCGTTCTGGCCGGGCGGGTGCAAGCCGGGTCGATCGTCGGCGCGTCGATCACGGGCCTGCCCAACGATCAACGCTTCTATTCCGGCGGCGGCGGCACGGTGCGGGGACAGGATTACCAATCGCTCGATATCGATCTGGGCGGTGGCCTGCGCTCGGGCGGGCGGTCGTTTCTGGGGCTGTCAACCGAGTTGCGCGCCGGGGTCACCGACACGATTTCGGTCGTGGGTTTCGTCGATTGGGGCCAGATCAGCGAAGACAGCCTTCCCGGCAGCAGCGGCGAAAGCCACGCAGGGGCCGGGCTCGGGCTGCGCTATGAAACCGGCATCGGGCCTTTGCGCGTCGATCTTGCGGTGCCCATCAGCGGGCCGGATGACGGCCCCGACTTCGCGCTTTACATCGGGATCGGACAGGCATTTTGAAACAGCTTCGCATCCTCTTGATCGCCACGCTGATGGTCCTGCCGCTGACCGGGTTCGGCCAAACCGATGACCGCGGACTTGTGCAGCGCACCTTGGAAGACAACCTGTCGGGCGAGGGTCGCACCGTTCGGATCGAAGGGTTCTCCGGCGCCCTCAGTGCGCAGGCAAGCATCGACAGGCTGACCGTCGCCGATGACGACGGCGTCTGGCTCGACCTCACCGGCGTCACCCTCGACTGGACACGCAGCGCGCTTTTGCGTGGCCGCGTGGAAGTGCGCGATCTGACCGCCGAAGTCATCGAACTCTCGCGCCTTCCCGGGGCCGCCCCCGGCGCAGATGTTCCGGACGCCGAGGCATCGGGCTTTTCCCTGCCCGACCTGCCGGTGTCGATCGAGATCGGAAACCTGGCCGCCGAGCGTATCGTGCTGGGCGACGCGCTTTTTGGCGAGGCCGCAGAGCTCACGCTTTCAGGCTCGATGTCTCTGGCCGGTGGCGAAGGCACGGCGGCCTTCAACGCGGAACGAACCGATGGAAAACAGGGTCTATTCAACCTGAACGGCGCGTTCGAGAACGCGACCCGCACCCTGACACTCGACCTTCTTCTGGAAGAAGGTCCCGCCGGTATCGTCTCACGTCTCGCCACGCTGCCCGGTCAACCCGCGTTGCGCCTTGCCGTCACGGGCGCCGGGCCCCTCGATAATTTCGCGGCCAATCTGACGCTTGCGACCGACGGGCGGGATCGGCTGGAAGGCGACCTCACCATCGCCGCCGTCCCCGCCGGTCAGGCCTTCACTGCCGATCTGAACGGCGACATCGCACCCCTGTTCGCGCCGGATTATCAGGCGTTCTTCGGCCCCAGCATCTCCGTTTCGGTTGCGGGCATTCAGGAAACAACCGGCCTTCTCGATATCACCGATCTTACGCTGAACGCCGCCACGATTGACCTGACCGGCGCGCTTGCCATCGGCGCTGACGGCCTTCCGCTGAAGATCGCGGTGACCGGTGAGATCGCCGACCCATCGGGCGAGCCTGTCCTGCTGCCGCTCACCGGCCCGCGCACGCGTGTCGATGCCGTGACCCTCACGGCCGATTTCAATGCGGCCGCCGGCGAGACATGGACGGCGACCGCGGCAATCACCGGGTTGCAGCGTGAAGGCTTTTCCGCCGGGCGCGCAACGCTCGATGGGACGGGCCAGATCACCCGCGACCCGGCCCAGGCGGTGAACGCCGACCTGACTTTCCGGGCCAAAGCGCTCGATTTCGGCGATCCCGCAACCGAAGCCGCCTTGGGAGAGGACGTCACGGGCGCGGCCACGATAACCTGGGCAGAAAACGCCCCGCTGGAACTACGCACCCTGGAACTTACCGGTGAAAGTTATGCGTTGACGACGCAAGCCACGGTGACCACCACCGATGGCGACGTTGCCGTGGCATTCGACGGTGATGTCGCCGCGCGCGACCTGTCCGTCTTTGCCGGCCTCGCCCAGCGCGCCCTGTCTGGCGCGGCAGAGGCGGGCATCGCGGGAACGGCCCAACCGATTGCCGGCACTTTCGATGTCGACCTCTCTGCCGTGACGACCAACCTAACCGTAGGTCAGCCCGAGGCCGACCGCCTTCTGCGCGGCACCGCCGAGCTTGCCGGACGAGTCCTTCGCGATACCGAAGGCACCCGGATCGAGAACTTCACCGTCCAAAGCACCGGCGCGGATATTGCCGCCGATGCGACGCTGGCGACGGATGCCAGCCGCATCGCCGCGAAAGCCACCCTGCGCGACACCGGCGTGATCGCCGAAGGTCTGGACGGCCCCATCGAACTTGATCTTGGCGCCGACCAGACCGGCCCTCTCTGGGCGATCACCGGCACGCTTGGCGGCGCGGGGATCACCGCCGACCTCGATGGCACGGTCCTGACCACCGGCGACAGCCCGCGTTTCGACGGAACGGTCAACGCAAATATCGCCCAGATCGCTCCGTTTTCCGACCGCGCCGGACGCGCGTTGAACGGTGCGGTCACCCTGAACGCCACCGGAACGGCCAGCGCCGACCTTGCAACGCTTGCCATCGACGGCACCGCGCAAACAACCGATCTGCGCATCGGCGAGGCTGATGCCGACGCGCTTTTGGCAGGGGAAACCAACCTGAAGGCCAACCTGTCGCGCGACGGCGATACGGTCGAAGTCACAGAACTCACCGTCTCAAACCCGCAGCTGTCCCTCGATGTCGTAGGTACCGGCAATCTTGGCGGCGACAGCCCGCGCTTTGACGGAACCGTCGCGGCCAGTATCGCCGAGATTGCCCCCCTGTCCGACCGCGCAGGCCGGACGCTTGGCGGCGCGGCGGCCCTCGATGCCGTACTGACCGCCACCGCCGACCTTTCCACACTTGCCATAAACGGCACCGCGCAAACCACCGATCTGCGCATCGGCGAGGCTGATGCCGACGCGCTTCTGGCAGGGGAAACCAACCTGAAGGCCAACCTGTCGCGTAACGGCGATACGGCCAAAATCACCGAACTGACCGCTTCAAACCCGCAACTGTCCCTCGATGTCACCGGCACTGGCGACCTTGGCGGCGAAAGCCCCCGCTTTGACGGCATCGTCGTGGCCAGCATTGCCGATATCGCCCCCCTGTCCGACCGCGCAGGCCGGACATTTAGCGGCGCGGCAAGCCTCGATGCCGCGCTTTCCGCCACTGCCGACCTCTCCACCCTCGCCATCGACGGCACCGCGCAAACCACCGATCTGCGCATCGGGCAAAGCGACGCCGACGCGCTGCTGGCCGGGGAAACCAACCTGCGCGCAGACCTGTCGCGCACCGGCGACGCCATCGACATCGCCGACCTGACCGTCTCGAACCCGCAGCTTTCGCTTGAGGCCGCGGGCGCGCTTGCCCCGCGCGGCGGCACCGTTTCCCTGACCGCCCGCCTTGCCGATATCAGCACCTATGTCCCGGGCTTTTCCGGCCCTGCCACCGCCACCGGCGACATCGGACGGCTGGAGGATGGGCGCTGGAGCGTTGACCTGACGGCCAACGGACCGGGCGGCACCCGCATCGACACGCAAGGCAGCGTGGCCGAAGATTTCGGGACCGTCGATCTGCGCCTTGACGGCAGCGCCCCGCTCGCCCTTGCCAATCGCTTCATCGCGCCGCGGTCTGTATCCGGCCAGCTTGGCTTTGACCTTGCGATCCGTGGCGCACCGGCCCTGTCCGCCGTCTCGGGCACCCTGCGCAGCGAAAACGCCCGCGCGGTGGCCCCCGATCTGCGCCTTGTCGCCAATGACATCGACAGCACCGTCACGTTGGGCGGCGGGCGGGCAGAGGTCGATAGCTCTGTCAGGCTAAGCGATGGCGGACGGGTGGCGATCACCGGCCCCGTGACGCTCACCGCGCCCTTTGAGGGACAGATCGCCATCGCCCTGAACAATGTCGTTCTCAGCGACCCCGAACTCTATCGCACCCTGATCAATGGCCGCGTCAGCCTTGCCGGACCGCTGGCCGGAGGCGCGCGGATCGACGGCGCACTTCAACTTGGCGATACCGAGCTTCAGGTGCCCTCCGGCACAAGCGGGGTTGGCGGCGATATTCCTGTCATCACGCATCTGAACGAACCCGCCGCGGTGCGTGCCACCCGCGACCGCGCGGGCCTTATCGCCCGGGATGCGCCCGATGATTCCGGCCCGGCGCGGGCGTACCCGCTGCGCGTGACCGTCGAGGCCACGAACCGCATCTTCATTCGGGGGCGCGGGCTTGATGCCGAACTGGGCGGCGCGCTGACGCTGGGCGGGACAACCGCCGATATCATCCCCCAGGGGCAGTTCGACCTGATCCGTGGGCGGCTTGATATTCTGGGGCAGCGCCTGACCCTGACCGAAGGGCGCGCCACGCTTCAGGGCGATTTCGACGCCTTCCTGCGCCTGGTCGCCACGACCCAAGCCGATGACGTGACCGTCCGCGTGATCATCGAAGGCCCCGCCTCTGAACCCGAGATCAGCTTTGTCTCCGAACCCGAACTGCCTGAGGACGAGGTGCTGGCCCGCCTTCTTTTCGGGCGTGGCCTCGATACCCTGTCGCCCTTGCAGGCCGCACAGCTTGCCGGCGCCGTCGCCACGCTGGCGGGGCGCGGCGGCGATGGGATCATCGCCCGCCTGCGGCAGAACTTCGGGCTCGATGATCTTGACGTCACAAGCAACGAAGACGGCGGTACGGCGGTGCGCGCGGGCAAGTATATCTCGGACAACGTCTATACCGATGTCACCGTCGACAGCGAAGGCGGCAGCGAGGTCACGCTGAACCTCAATATCAGCCCGTCGCTCACCGCACGGGGCTCTGTCGATGAAGAAGGTCAAACCGGCATTGGCCTTTTCTTCGAACGCGACTATTGAAGCCGCCGCAACACATCGTGTGCGATTCTCGCCTATCCATTGAGATTTCGACAACGCGACGCTACATTTGACTCATGCCCTGCGCCGGGGCCGATCGGCGCTCTGCGAAGGAGGACAATGTCCTGTCTCAGCTTCACGACGCGGTCCGTGCCCCGACCGCCCCGGACCACGCCATGAGCAAAGGTCCCGCGTCCGCTTCAAGCCGCGCATCGCTTGAACGCATCCTGTCATCGCTGGAAGACGACAAAGCCGAGGACGTGATCGTCATCGACCTGGCCGGCAAATCCGAAATGGCCGACCACATGGTGATCTGCTCCGGACGCAGCTCGCGGCAGGTTTCGGCGATCTCGGAAAAACTCGTCGACCGACTCAAGCAAGAGCTTGGCATTCTCTCCAAAGTCGAAGGCAAGGATGCCGGCGACTGGGTGCTGATCGATACCGGCGACGTGGTGGTGCACGTGTTCCGCCCCGAAGTGCGCGAGTTCTATCAGCTCGAAAAGATGTGGCTCTCGCCCGCCGAACAGGCTTCGGCCAAGCCCTAGACGATGCGCGTTGATATCTGTGCCGTGGGCCGCCTGCGGACGGGCCCGGAACAGACACTGATCAAGGATTACCAGACCCGGTTCGACCGGACAGGCCGTGCCTTGGGTCTGGGCCCGCTTTCTCTGACCGAAGTCGAAGACAAGAAGGGCGGCGGCATGGCGGCCGAAGCTGCCCTTCTGCGCCGGGCCGCCCCCACCGGCGCGCGCCTCTGCGTGCTCGATGAGCGTGGAAAGACCGTGACCTCGCCCGAATTTGCCGATCTGCTGGCGACCTGGCGCGATCAGGGCGTTGGGGACGCCGCTTTCCTGATCGGCGGTGCCGATGGCCTCCACCCCGACCTGCGGCAAGAGGCGGACGTCACGCTGTCACTGGGCAAGATGGTTTGGCCCCACATGCTCGCCCGCGTGATGCTCACCGAACAACTCTATCGGGCGGCGAGCATCTTGGCGGGCAGCCCTTATCACCGAAGCTGAGATGGGGGCGCTGCCCCCGGCGCTTCGCACCTCCCCCGGAATATTTCGGGCCAGAAGACCAGGGCGACGCCATCTCTCCGTCTTCTGGCCACAAATATTCCCGCCGGAGGCACCGCGGTCCCGGCACGGGGCCGCAAAACATCGTGTGCGCCGCACGGCGCTCAATTGACGTCGTTGCAAATGCAACGATATACTCGGCCATGCGAACAGGCCCGAGGATTGCCCCATGAACACCCAGACACCCCCCCGCGAAATGGTGCGGGCCGCGGCGCAGGCCGGGGCGCATCAAGGGTACATGCCGGGCTTCGGCAACGATTTCGAGACCGAGGCCCTGCCAGACGCCCTCCCCCAAGGCATGAACAGCCCGCAAAAGTGCAACTACGGGCTTTATGGCGAACAACTCTCGGGCACCGCCTTCACCGCGCCCAGCCACCAGAACGAACGCACCTGGTGCTATCGCATCCGCCCTTCGGTCAAACACACCCACCGCTTCGACCGGATCGACCTGCCCTATTGGCAATCGGCCCCCAATATCGACCCTAACGTTGCCTCATTGGGTCAATATCGCTGGGATCCGGTCCCGCATACCGACGCCGATCTGACTTGGCTCACGGGCATGCGCACGATGACGACGGCGGGCGACGTGAACACCCAGGTCGGCATGGCCAGCCATATCTATCTGGTCACCGCATCCATGGTGGATGATTATTTCGTCTCGGCCGACAGCGAGCTTTTGATCGTCCCGCAGGAAGGCCGCCTGCGGTTTTGCACCGAACTGGGCGTGATCGATCTTGCGCCGCAGGAAATTGCGATCATCCCCCGCGGCCTTGTCTACCGGGTCGAGGTGATCGACGGGCCGGCGCGCGGCTTTGTCTGCGAAAACTACGGGCAGAAATTCGAACTGCCCGGCCGTGGCCCCATCGGCGCCAATTGCATGGCCAACCGGCGCGATTTCAAAACGCCCGTCGCCGCATTCGAGGATCGCGAAGTCCCGTCCTCTGTCACCGTCAAATGGTGCGGCCAGTTCCATCGCACCGACATTGGCCACAGCCCGCTTGATGTGGTGGCCTGGCACGGCAACTACGCGCCCTGCAAATACGACCTGCGCACCTATTGCCCGGTGGGCGCTATCCTGTTCGACCACCCCGATCCGTCGATCTTCACCGTTCTCACCGCACCCTCGGGAGTGCCGGGCACCGCCAATATCGACTTCGTTCTCTTCCGCGAACGTTGGATGGTGGCCGAAGACACCTTTCGCCCGCCTTGGTATCACAAGAACATCATGTCCGAACTGATGGGCAACATTTACGGCATCTATGACGCCAAGCCGCAGGGCTTTGTTCCGGGCGGCATGAGCCTTCACAACATGATGCTGCCCCATGGCCCCGATCGCGACGCCTTCGAAGGCGCGTCGAATGCTGATCTGAAGGCCGAGAAGCTCGACAACACCATGTCCTTCATGTTCGAGACGCGTTTTCCCCAGCATTTGACACGCTTTGCCGCCGAAGAGGCCCCCTTGCAGGATGATTACATCGACTGCTGGACCACGCTGGAAAAGAAGTTCGACGGAACCCCGGGAAAGAAGTGAACGTGCAACGCGCGCCCCTAACCGCCCGCCTGCCACTCCAGGATGGCCTCAAGCGGGAAAAGCAGCATGATGATATTGAGCGCGAGGCCGTCGCGGATCACGACCGCCGTCAACACCTCGAACCCGATCACCAGCCCGACGCTGGCCCAGACGGGCAGCAAACGCGCCAGATAGAAACCGACGACCATCGCCAGGATATCGGCCACCGAATTGATGACGCTATCGCCGAAGTAATCGAGAGAGATCGTCACCTCGCGGTAGCGCTCGATGATCGCATCGCCGTTTTCAAGGATCTCCCACCCGCATTCGACCACCGTCGCCACCGCCAGCCGCCATCCGAACGACAGCCGGCGCGCCACCAGCCACAACGCGGCATAGAAGATCAAGCCATGCAACAAATGCGACGGCGTGTACCAATCCATCAGATGCTGCGAGTTTTCGCTGCTCATGGTTTCGCCATGCCACAGTTTGACATAGCCACAGGTACAGATCGGCACGCGCCCCATCAGCAAAAGCGTGATGGCGGTGCCAAGGATCAGGGCGCCGGTGATCCAGTAGGGAAGGCTTTGACGGGTTAACATAGGCGAAGTGAATCACAGGCGGCCTGGGCTGTCTAACGAATTGAAAGAGAGAGGGGGGCCGCATGGCCAAGGCGTTTGCCTCGCAAGGCGATCTTGCGGACAAGGAGACCAGCTTTACCGAAATCGGGCCGGGACTTTATGCGTTTACCGCAGAAGGAGACCCTAATTCAGGGGTTATCATTGGTGATGACAGCGTCATGGTGATCGAGGCACAGGCAACACCCCGCCTTGCCCGCAAGGTCGTTGACTGTATTCGCGGGGTCACCGACAAGCCGATCACGCATCTTGCACTGACCCATTACCACGCCGTGCGCGTCTTGGGCGCCTCGGCCTTCGAGGCGCCGCAGGTGCTGATGTCCGAGCCTGCGCGCGCGATGGTCGTCGAGCGGGGACAAGAGGACTGGGACAGTGAATTCGCCCGCTTCCCGCGCCTGTTTCAAGGGCACGAAGAGATCCCGGGCCTGACCTGGCCAACAACAACGTTCAAAGGCCGAATGAGTGTCTATTTGGGCCAAAGACGGGTCGATCTGATGCAGCTGGGCCGCGCACATACGGCGGGCGACATGGTGATCTACGTGCCCGACGCCAACGTGATGTTCACCGGCGATATCGTCGAATATCACTCGGCCTGCTATTGCGGCGATGGGCATTTCCACGACTGGCCCGGAACGCTCGATGCGATCCGGCGCTGGAACGTCGATGCGATTGCTCCGGGGCGCGGCGATGCGCTGGTGGGTGTGGAAATGGTGAACGCCGCCCTCGACAACACCGGCGACTTCGTCACCTCGACCTATCGCAGTGTTGCCAGTGTCGCCCTGCGCGGCGGGTCTCTGAAGGAAGCGATGGCGGCCTGCCGCGAGGTTTGCGATCCGAAATTCTCCGACTATGCCATCTATGAACATTGCCTGCCGTTCAACGTCGCGCGCGCCTATGACGAAGCCCGCGATATCGACACGCCGCGGATCTGGACAGCCGAACGCGATGCCGAGATGTGGGCGGCGCTTCAAGGGTAAGGAGTGACCCAGTATAGTGTCTATTTAAGGGATTTGGGACCGAAATATGCCCTATGACTACCAACCTTTTCCTTATGTCGCTCCTCCGGGGCTGACCGCGCCGGAACCGCGCCACCAGGTGGTCATTGTCGGCGCCGGCCCCATCGGCCTTGCCATGGCGCTCGATCTTGCCGGGCGCGGCGTGCCATCGGTCGTGCTTGATGACAACAACGTCGTGTCCGTGGGCAGCCGGGCGATTTGCTGGTCGAAGCGGTCGCTGGAAATCCTCGACCGATTGGGCCTTGGCGACCGCATGGTTGAAAAAGGCGTGACCTGGAAAGTTGGGCGCACCTTCCACCGGGACAAGGAAGTCTTCAATTTCAACCTGCAGCCCGAAGACGGTCACAAGATGCCGGCCTTCATCAACCTTCAGCAGTATTATGTCGAACAGTTCCTCGTCGAAGCCGCGCAGGACAACCCGCTTGTCGACCTGCGCTTCAAGAACAAGGTCGTTGCGGTCGACCGGCAGCCCGACCACGCTTTCGTCGACATCGAAACGCCGGATGGCGAGTATTCGCTCGAAACAGACTATGTTCTGGCCTGCGATGGCGCGCGGTCGCCGGTCCGCCACATGCTGGGGCTCGACTTCGATGGCGAGCTTTTCGAAGAGCGTTTCCTTATCGCCGATATAGAGATGGAGGCTGACTTCCCCTCGCAACGCTGGTTCTGGTTCGAACCCACCTTCCACCCCGGCCAGTCCGCCCTTCTTCACAAGCAACCCGACAATATCTATCGCATCGACCTGCAACTTGGTTGGGACGCGGATCCGGAGGTTGAAAAACAGCCCGACATCGTGATCCCCCGCATCGAAAAGGTCGTCGGCCATCGCGATTTCCGGCTCGATTGGGTCAGCGTCTATACCTTCCAGTGCCGCCGCCTCGAAAACTTCGTCCATGGCCGCGTCATCTTTGTTGGTGACAGCGCTCATGTGGTTTCACCCTTCGGCGCACGCGGCGGCAATGGCGGGCTGCAGGATGTCGACAACCTTGGTTGGAAGCTTGCCGCAGTCCTGAACGACCAGGCCCCCGGCACGCTTCTCGACAGTTACGGGCGGGAACGCGCCTTTGGTGCGGACGAAAATATCACTCATTCCACCCGCGCGACCCGTTTCATGACACCCGGGGACGGCGTTGAACGCCTGTTCCGCGATCAGGTGCTGGCCCTCGCCGCCAAGGCCCCCTTCGCCCGCGCCTGGGTCAATTCCGGCCGCCTCTCGCGGCCCTGCATCTACCCGATGGAGGCGCCCGACAACGCGCAACTGCCGGACATCACACGACCCGGTGCGGTGGCAAGCGACGCACCGCAAGGCAATGGCTGGCTGCTTCACAGTATTGGCGCGGACATGACCGTATTGGGCATCGGCTGTGACGCGCCCGATATCAAGGGTGCGCTTGGCGTGACGGTCGAGGTCAACGACCATGTCCGCGACCGCTATCTGGGCGATTGCGCGGCCGCCATCTATCTCATCCGCCCCGATCATATCATCGCAGGACGCTGGATCACTCCGGTTGAAAGACCTGCAACTCAGGCAAGAATAGACACTGTTTTGAAGGGCGCGCCATGAGCCTGACCACCACCCCGAACCTGACCGACCATGACGGATTCTACGAAGAGCTTTTGGCCGCCCATCGCGACCTGACGCCTGACCAAAGCGCTGCGCTCAACGCGCAACTCATCATGATCCTCGCCAATCATATCGGGGATCGCGCCGCGCTGTCCGAAGCCATTGCGCTGGCCAAAAGCTAGGGCAAAAGCGGCACGCGCCCCTCAGGCCCCAGAACCCAGACATCCCGCCCTTCGAACACCGCCGCGGTCAGCGGCCGCCCAAACCCCGCCCCGCTGTCAAGGTTCACGCGATTTCCGCAATGCATCGGGGCATCGACCGGTGTGTGCCCATGCACGACCAACGGCCCATGATCGCGCGGATCGTCCAGAAAATCATAGCGGATCCACATCAGATCTTCCTCGATCTGGTCCGACAGCGGCAGGCCCGGCCGTATCCCCGCATGCACGAAAAGAAGATGCGGCGTCTCGTGATAGGCCGGCAATCCGTCAAGAAACGCCACATGCGCCTCGGGCACCGTGTCGGCCAATTCCCGGCGCTGCCGCCGCGACGTGGCCCAACTGCGCGGGGTCACACCATACGACGCCATCGTCGCCCCACCGCCCATATTCGCGGACATCCACGCATCGAACGGCGCGCGGCCCACGGGCTCATCGCGCAACTGATCGCGAAACATCTGGTCATGATTGCCTTTGATCGCGATCCACGGCTGTCCGGCCGCGATGCCATCAATCAGATACGCGATCACCCCGCGCGAATCCGGCCCCCGGTCGACCAGATCCCCAAGGTGCACCACCGGTGCTGCATCGTCCCCGGTGCGAGCACGGTCATCGGCGATCCGCTCATGCGCGGCTTCCAGCATCTCAAGCTGGCCGTGAATGTCACCGATGGCGTAGATACGCATCAACCTCTCCTCTGGCGCGCCGGTTTAACCGTCCTGCACGCCAGAGGAAAGATGGCGTTAGGCCACGTCGAAGGCCAGCGGGCGCACCGCCTGGAACAAACCGGTATCCTCTAAAACCTTGATAACCGGTTGCGGAATCGGATCGTCGACATAAAGAAGTGCAATCGCGTCCTCACCCCGGTCGGACCGGCCAAGGGTGAAGTTGGCGATGTTCACGCCGTTTTCACCCATCGTCATTCCCAACTTGCCGATGATGCCGGGCACGTCCTTGTTGGTGGTATAAAGCATATGCCGCCCAATCTCGGCATCGATCGTGATGCCCTTGATCTGGATAAAGCGCGGCTTGCCGTCGCTGAACACCGTGCCGGCCACCGACCGCTCGCGCAGGTGGGTCACCACCGTCAACTTTATATAAGCATCGAAAACCCCGGTTTTGCCTTGGGTCGTCTTCGAAATGTCGATGCCGCGATCTTTCGCGATCAGCGGGGCCGAAACCATGTTCACATCCGGGTTGGTGGCCTTCATCACACCGGCAATGGCCGCGGCGTTCAGCGCGTCGGTGTTCATGTCGGCCACGGCGCCGTTGTAAAGGATGTTGATGGCCTTGATCGGTTCATCCGTCATCTGCCCGACAAACGCGCCCAGATGTTCAGCAAGCTTGATCCAGGGGCCCATCACCTTCGCCTCTTCGGCGGTGACCGACGGCATGTTAAGCGCGTTGCTTACCGCCCCGGTCAGAAGGTAATCCGACATCTGTTCGGCCACCTGAAGCGCCACGTTTTCCTGCGCCTCGGTCGTGGACGCGCCAAGATGCGGGGTCGCGACAACATTGGGCAGGTTGAAAAGCGGGCTGTCGGTGGCGGGTTCGGTGGCGAAAACGTCGAACGCCGCACCGGCCACGCGCCCGTCCTTCAGCGCCTCGGCCAACGCAGCCTCATCAACCAGCCCACCGCGTGCGCAGTTCACGATGCGCACTCCGGGCTTGAGCTTCGCAATCGCTTCGGCCGACAGGATGTTACGGGTCTTGTCGGTCAGCGGCACGTGGAAGGTGATGAAATCGGCCCGGGCCAGAAGCTCATCAAGCTTGACCTTCTCAATGCCCAGCTTGTCGGCACGTTCCTCGCTCAGGAACGGATCGTAGGCAACAACCTTCATCTTGAGCCCATGGGCGCGTTCGCACACGATCGACCCGATATTGCCCGCGCCGATCACGCCAAGCGTCTTGGCGGTCAGCTCGACCCCCATGAAGCGCGACTTCTCCCACTTCCCGGCATGGGTCGAGGCATTGGCTTCGGGAATCTGGCGGGCGACCGCCATCATCATAGCAATCGCATGTTCGGCGGTGGTGATCGAATTGCCGAAGGGCGTGTTCATCACGATCACCCCCTTTTTCGATGCTGCCGGGATATCGACGTTGTCGACACCAATTCCGGCACGGCCGATAACCTTGAGGTTCGGGGCATTTGCCAGAAGCTTCTCGGTCACCTTGGTCGCCGACCGGATGGCAAGGCCATCATACTCTGCGATGGCCTCCAGCAGCTTGTCCTTGTCCTTGCCAAGGGTCGGGTCGAAGGTCACGTCGATGCCGCGATCGCGAAAGATCTGTACGGCGGTTTCGGAAAGCTTGTCAGAGACAAGCACTTTTGGGGCTTTGGTCATGTCTTTTCGGTCCTGTCACATGTGACACTGCGGTGTACGCATTGTGTACGGGTTGTGTACGCGTTGTGCGGGGCGTCAGGCGGCCTGCGATTGCGCGGCAATCTCGGCATTGAACGCCCAGTCGAGCCAGGGCAACATCGCCTCGATATCTGCCGTCTCTACAGTGCCGCCACACCAGATCCGAAGACCCGGCGGTGCGTCACGATAGGCGCCGATATCAAAGGCGACACCTTCGACCTCAAGCCGTTTGGCCACGGCCTTGGCAAAGGCGGCACCGTCCTGAATGAGGCCATCGGTAAACTTCAGGCAAACGCTGGTGTTCGACCGCGTATCCGGATTTTTCGCAAGAAAATCAATCCAGTCACGGGTTTCGACAAACCGGGCAATCGCACCCGCATTCGCATCGGCCCGCGCGATCAGGCCCTTGAGCCCGCCCACGGACTTTGCCCAGTCGAGCGCATTCAGATAGTCTTCCACGGCCAGCATCGACGGCGTATTGATCGTCTCACCCACAAAGATGCCTTCGATCAGCTTGCCCCCCTTGGTCAGACGGAAAATCTTCGGCAACGGCCACGCCGGGGTGTAGCTTTCCAACCGCGCCACCGCCCGTGGGCTCAGGATCAGCATCCCATGCGCCGCTTCACCCCCCAGTACCTTCTGCCAGCTGAAGGTCGTCACATCGAGCACGTCCCAGGGCAGGTCGATCGCGAAGGCGGCAGAGGTGGCATCGCAGATCGTCAATCCAGCGCGATTCGCTGGAATAGACACTGTTTTTGGCACCCGAACCCCACTTGTTGTACCGTTCCAGGTGAAGACGACATCCTTGTCGAAATCGACTTCGGCGAAATCGACGATCTCACCGTAATCGGCGGTGCGCACAGTCGCATCGAGCTTGAGCTGTTTGACCACATCCGTGACCCAGCCTGCGCCAAAGCTTTCCCATGCAAGCATCTCAACCGGACGCTCACCCAGAAGCGACCACATCGCCATTTCGACGGCGCCGGTGTCGGATGCGGGTACGATGCCGATGCGGTAGTCCTCGGGCACGCCCAGGATCTCGCGCGTTGTTTCGATCGCCGCTTTCAGCTTGGCCTTGCCCACCGCAGCCCGGTGCGAACGGCCCAGCACGGCGCCGGCCAACGCATCAACACTAAATGTCGGGGGCTTGGCACAGGGGCCAGAGGAAAAACGCGGATTGGCCGGCCGCGTCGCCGGTTGTGTCGTCGTCATGTCTGATATCCTTACAGATATATGCCCCTCGTTGGGGAGGGGTGTCCCACCGCGACGCCTACGGAAACCCAGCAAAAACTGCAATAGACAAAGATGCTTCGTCTGCAAGTTCGTGCGCTCAAACGCAGAACAATGCGGGAACACGCAGTAAGAAGTGGCACAAATCTGGCACAAGCTGTTCACCGCCTGTTCCGACGAAATCCCTCTTCGGCACCTATGCCGACCCCCGCCACAAGGCAGCATCCCGCGCCCTCGGCTATGGCCTGACGCAATGCGATGAAGTTGCGGCGTGGCAGCTTGCCATCGTTCTAAGCCTGCGCCTGACCCGCGCCGAGCGGTTGTGGCTCGCCTTTGCGGCGCTGGTGGCTCTGGATGAAGACGACTCCCGGACAATTCGGGAGGTCGCGCCATGAGCGTTTATCAGGCCAGCCCGATAAAACGTAGCCGCGCCACGAAAGCGGAAATGCGGGAGCGCGCTGATTTTCTAATCAACTATGCTTATGCGCACGGTCCGGTGACTGTTCGGCAGCTTTTCTACGCTGCCACGGTCGCAGGTCTGATTGAAAAGTCAGAGAGCGGTTATTCCAAAGTTCAGACCCAAGTGCTCGCGCTGCGGCGCGAGGGACGTTTGCCTTATAGATGTGTTGCCGACGCGACCCGCTACATGCGCAAGGCCGCATCATTCGATGGCTGGGAAGAGGCACTCGCGGATACTGCCCGTATTTATCGCAAGAACCTGTGGGCAGGCACCGAGCTTGAGGTTGAAATCTGGCTTGAGAAGTCAGCGTTGGCCGGTGTCCTTATGCCAGTCACCGAAGAGTTCGACGTGCCGCTCATGCCGACCGGCGGATACACGTCTGAGACCTTCGCACACGGCGCAGTGGAACGCCTATGCGGTTCCGGTCGCACACTGATTGTCTACAGCTTGTACGACTTCGACCGCTCGGGCCATGACGCTACTGCTTCCCTCAAGGAAAAGGTTGAAAGGTTCGGCGCTGAATTTGGTGTGCCGGTACAATTTGAGGTGCTTGGGCTAACTGAGCAGCAAGTGATCGAATTGGAGTTGCCGACCCGCCCAGCGAAAAACAAGAGCGCTGCGGATCGCCGCTGGCCGTATTCCTTCGCCGCCGAACTCGACGCCATTCCGCCCGATACGATCCGGGACATGGTGCGCACCGCCATCGAGCGCCACTTGCCTGCATACGAATTGGCGAAGCTCAAGACCATCGAGCAGATGGAACGCGACACACTTCTGAGATTCATCGGGGGGTCTGTGCAGTGACCCGCAACTTTGAAGAGTTGTTGTTCCATATGAAGGCCATCGCGCGGTCGTCCGACGAATGGGCGGCAGGCTTCGCGCGGTCAATTCTCAAGCAATCCAAGCGGCCAAGCTGGCGCCCCAGCACCAAGCAGGAGGCGGTCATGCAGCGCCTGGTCGCAGAACGGTTCACCGAAACAGAGGAGGTGGAACTTATCGAATAGAAAGCCCCGCCGAAGCGGGGCCGCGTCAGCCGGTCGGTTTCCAAGACGGTGGCGGCAGACGTGTCAAGCCTACCATGGGGCGGGATCATAGGCAAAGGGCAGTCCGAGAGGTTGAAGCCCGATCCCCGGCGCAGCGTTCAAGCGCCGCAAGTTGCAGCCAACCGTCCGGCGGGAACGCATGACCGGATGGGCCTGAAGCGACGGTGCGGCTCCAGCCGACAGATCGTGAGGGCATAGGGACAGCCTGGGCCACGTGCCCGGGGCTGTTCGTCCTATGCCTTCGCTCAAGTGCTCACCAACCGACAGTGGGCAGAGAAGAGAAACGGTAGAGACAGAGAGATAGAGGCAGCAATGGCAATGACGACCATCAACACCGCGCATCCGGTCCCAATGCCTCGGATTTCTTCAGGTGGGGAGGCCGCGGTACGGGGTTGCGCTTTCGCTCTGTGTGAGAGGCAAGGAAGCCTCAAAGAATTATCCTTGTCGGTCGATGGCTTTCTTTGCTTGGCGAACATCATACCAAAGCTGACCCATTGCGTTAACGCCGTTCGCCGCCGCGACAATTGTATAGCCCCGATATTCTTCGATTATATCCCCCGGCTTGGGTTGGTTTGGTTCTGGCTCGGCAAGCGTTTCGCTGCTGAATGGAGTTTCGTCTACGACTTTGCCACCACTGACCACAGGCTTCGTCTGCTTCATCAACTCAAGCATACTGCTTGTGTTTTCAGCAGTTGCGATCATGGCAATCCCAATTTGACCAATCGCGACCGTAATTATGCCAGTCAGCGCCGATGCACCCGCGTAAATTATGCCCAGCACGAGATCTTCTTGAGCCATAAAGATTCCGGCAATTGCTGCAAAGGCCACGACGAGCCAGCCAAACAACTGCACCAATGCGAGCACGAATTTAGCGGTTCCGAAATCTTTCAATTCATTCTCCATCCAATTCTGGGCCTACGAAACCGGCAAGGTATTCATCAGCAAGGTTGGAGCAAGCTCTCATGAAGCCCTCCACCAGAGCAATCCGTTTCCTGCAGACTTTGTGCATCCCCACGGGTCCGAAGGCGGGCGCGCCTGTGAAGCTGGCCCCGTTTCAGAAGCAATTCATCAAAGGGGCTTTGGCCGATGACGTGGATATTGCGGTTCTCAGCGTTGGCCGTGGCAATGGCAAATCGACGCTATCGGCGGGTCTCGCACTTGGCACGCTCTTGGGTATCTGGGATGACCAGCCCGCTCGGGAAATCCTGATCGCAGCGCGCAACCGGGACCAAGCCCGCATCGCTTGGGAATACGGCAAGCTGTTCTCTAGGTCGCTGCCGGAAGACGTGCAAAAGCGGCTGACCTTTCGTCATAGCCCCAAGCTGGAAATCCAGTACGACGACGACAACGGGGAACACTTTCTCAGGGCCATTGCCGCCGATGGCAAATCTGCGCTTGGCACATCGCCCAATCTTGTGCTGATGGATGAACGCGGCCACTGGCCGGTGCAGCAAGGCGACGATCTCGAACATGCGCTGTTGACCGGCCTCGGCAAGCGCGGTGGTCGGGCGCTGATCATCTCGACCTCTGCCAATAATGACGCGCATCCCTTTAGCCGCTGGATCGATGACCCCGAACCGCGCACATATGTGCAGGAACACCGCCCGTCGCCCGCGTTGCCTGCCGATGACAAGGACAGCCTGTTGCTGGCCAATCCGGGTGCAAAGCACGGCATCGGCATTCCGCTGGCCAAGCTGCGGCAGGATGCGGAGCGGGCTATCTCTCGGGGCGGGTCCACGCTTGCGAGCTTCCGGCTTTACAACCGTAACGAGCGAGTCGCGGCGGAAAACCGGGATATCCTGATCACGCTTGATGAATGGCTGACCTGTGAGGTGGCCGAGCTTCCACCGCGCGTTGGGTCCGTGATTATCGGGATCGACCTTGGCGGCTCGGCCAGCATGACGGCGGCGGCCTTCTACTGGCCCGAGACCAACCGGCTGGAATGTGTCGGCACCTTCCCCAGCAATCCGGGGCTGCTTGAGCGCGGTCAGATCGACGGCGTGTCCGGGCTCTATGTGCAGATGAAGGACCGCAAAGAGTTGTCCACCTTGGGCGACAAGACAGTTCCGGTTGCCCCATGGATGGGCCGGGTTCTCGGCCATGTCGAAGGCGAAACCATCGGCGCGATTGTCGCGGACCGCTTCAAGCAAGCCGAACTTGGCGAGGCGATGGGCAAGGCGGGTGTGTCGGCCCCGGTGATTTGGCGCGGCATGGGGTTCCGGGACGGCGGCGAAGACTGCGAACGGTTCCGGCGGGCCTGCTTTGATGAGCGGGTTAAATCCCGGCCTTCTGTGCTTCTGCGCGCGGCTTTCGGCGACACGGTGACTCTGCGCGACCCGGCCAACAATGTGAAACTGGCCAAGGCCCGCAGCCTGGGAAGGATCGATGCCGCCGCCGCAACGGTGCTGGCGGTGGCTGAAGGCGCACGGCGCACGGCCCGCCCGATCAAAGAAACGAGGGCACCGGTATGGGTATGAGGTTTCAACGCCATGGCCGGTGGGTTTACCGCGACAAGCGGTGGCCTGCCCTGCGCATCGCAGCCAAGCGGCGGGACGGCTTCAAGTGTGTGCAATGCGGCGCCCGCCACCGCCTTGAGGTGGACCATATCGAGCCGGTGCGTACGCATCCAGAATTGAGCTTTGAACTGACCAACCTGCAGACGCTCTGCGGCAAGTGTCACGCTTCAAAGACCCGAATTGAGTGTGGCCATGTGCCCCTCAGTCCAGAACGCCAGAAATGGCGCGACCTGCTGCGCGACATGCAGCGAAATCCCATCGAGCAAAAAGGAAATGATCATGCTTGATTCAGTGAAGATCAGCCGTCGCCAGTCGGAAATCCGGCAGGAATTGGCTGCATTGGTCGGGAAAGACTCTCCGACCGACGACGAAACCCGGTCCATGGAAACCCTGGATTCGGAATACCGGACGAATGAAACCCGCTACCGGGCCGCCCTCGTATCCGAAGATGAAGAGCGCCAGGAAGCCACCGACGATCTGGAAACCCGGTCAGACCGTGAATGGTCGGACATGGTGGATCAGTTCGAACTTCGGCAGGTGGCGCTGGCCCTGGATGAAGGGCGGCAGCTTGACGGCCAGACTGCCGAGATCGTGCAGGAAATGCGCAGTCAGGGCGGGTATCGTGGCATCCCAGTTCCGCTCATGGCACTGGAACGTCGCGCCGGTGAAACGGTCGCGGCGGGTACGCCTGACCCGATCACGACGCGCCCGATTATTGAACGCCTGTTCCCCAGTTCTGTCGCGTCCGCGATGGGTGGCCAGATGATCAATATCGGTGTTGGAGAAACCGAATGGCCAGTGACCACATCGGCGGTCACAGCCGGTTGGGCCGCGACAGAAACCGGGGCGGTTGCCGGTCCGGCGGAATACACGACCCTCGATCGCCCGCTGGCCCCTGATCACAATCTGGGTATCCAGATGAAGATCACGCGCAAGACCATGAAACAGTCAGGCGCGGCGCTGGAACAGGCGGTACGGCGCGACATGAACGGCGCAATCCAGCAAGAACTAGACCGGGCCATCTTCCTGGGCAGCGGTGCAACGGGTGAGCCAACCGGCCTCTTCACTGGTGCTGCGGGCTTTGGCATTACCGAAACCCCGATTGATGCGGCCCCGACATGGGCAGTGTTCCGGTCTGCGGTCACGCGGTTCATTACCGGCAACGCGGCCAACGGGCCGGGGTCAGTGCGGCTTCTGTTGCGGCCCGAGGTCTGGGACACAATGGACGGGGCGATCTGGGATGCCGGGTCTGGCATCACTGAATGGGATCGCCTTGCCAAGGCCATGGGGTCGGTCACGCTGACCAACAACGCACTGGCCGCGCCTGCGGGTGGTCCGCCGGTCACGACCAACGCGATGCTGACGACCACGGCAGGCGGGGTGGCCCCGTACTTCGTGGGCATCTGGGGCGGCGTCGATATGGTGCGCGATCCTTACTCAGACGCGGCGTCGGGCGGGCTTCGACTGACAGCATTGATGACGATGGATTTGACCATCTCGCGGGCTGTTCAAACCGAAATCCTGACAGGGCTGGAATAATGCTCTGGGGCGGTCACAGTGGCGGGCTGGAACTCCGCAAGCGAGCCTCCGGTGCTTTGGCGCTGCGTGGCCGCTTCCCCTATAATAAACGTGCGGTACTCAGTGATGGGGGCCGCACCGGCAGGCCGCGCAAGGAAGTCATCGCCTCGCGCGCGTTCGCCTATCGCGTGGACCGGCCTGACGAGGATATCCACTTCCTTGTGGGCCATTCCTATGACCGCCCGCTGGCAAGCCGAGGTGCGGGGTCTCTGGATATTCAGGACAGCGACGACGCCCTGACCTTCGAGGCCACGATCTCAGCCGAGATGCAAGAGGTCAGCTATGTACGAGATTTCCTGACCGGCCTTGCAGCGGGCCTGATCATGGGGATTTCCCCAGGCTTCCGTATCCCGCCGCCGCGCACCGTACCGGATGCCGAGACGGTCGAGGAAGAAGACCCAAGCGAGGGTACGGCGCTGATCCGCACCGTCAAACAGGCTTTGCTCTACGAGGTCTCCGCGGTCACGCGGCCCGCGTACCCACAAGCGCAGATCGAGGCGCGGGACTGGCAGACAGACGCAATGCCCGAACTTGCGGCGATGGCAACTGCACTCAAACGGTGGAGGGCGTGATGGCGGAGATACTGAAGCGCATCGAAGCTACGCCTGCGGCTTATCCGGCGGTCCCGAGTGGGCTATCGGTAAAGGCGGCGGCGCTGGACAGCGATATGGTCTGGCAGCGCATTGAAAGCTACATTGCGCACCGCTGGACCGACCGGCAGGTTGTTTGGACCGTTGAAGGTCCGGGCTGTTTCGAGCCGGATTTGACACCTGCCACGATCACGGCGGTTGACGTCTGGCAAAGCGATGCCTGGCAACCTGTGGCGTTGGTGGCCTCGCCCTTGGGCGGGCAGGTTCTTCCCGGCGAAGGGCCATACCGTTTCACGGCGGATGTAGGCAGCGGGGCGGTCCCGGCGGCGGTCAGCGAAGCGTTCAAGCGGCTGGCGGAATACATGGCACCGGGCGAGGAACACCCTGGGGCGTCTTCCTATAGCGTCCAGATTCCTGCGATCCACCTCGAAGAAACCCGTTCGTCGGCTTGGCTGGCGAAGGCAATGCAACTGAGCGGCGCGGCGGACTTGCTGCGCCCCTATCGGAGGGCCTGAGCAT